>JAHDHT010000229.1:0-3879 GCA_020631175.1 Chitinophagales bacterium | reverse complement strand
CGTTTCCCTTCAAGCATAGGCACAAACCGGCACCAGGCAATCCTTTCTTCCTTCCAGCCTACCTCCAGTTTCGTAATCTTAACCAATTCCTGTTTTTCATTTTCCATCCCTATAGGAGCAACTAATAATCCACCTACCTTCAATTGCTCAATCAAAGGCATAGGGATTTTTTCCGGAGCTGCAGTCAATAATACCCGATCATACGGGGCTTTTTCAGGATAACCCATAAATCCATCCCCCCAAACACATTGCACATTATACATCTGTAAAAAAGCCAGTCGTTTTTTAGCTGTTTTATGCAGATTTTCAAAACGTTCAATCGTAACTAAATCGACACCCATTTTACCCAATACCGCAGCCTGATAACCGCTTCCGGTACCGATTTCCAAAACCTTCATACCTTCAGTAAGATCCAATGCTTCACTTTGCAAAGCAACAATCGTTGGCTGCGAAATGGTTTGCTGAGATGCAATAGACAGCGCCGAATTTTCATAAGCACGAGACTCGAAAGTTACATCCACAAACTGATGCCGGGGCACTGCTCCAATAGCAGCTAAAACGGCTTCATTTTTTATTCCTTCCGCCCTGAGCTCTTCAACCAACTTTCTCCTTAATCCCTGATGTTTAAAACTGTCTTTCAATACTTTAATTCTTTAAGTTCTACCGGTTTTTACCAATAATGAAGATGAAGCACTATTTTTGCGGGAAAATAACAAAACCAGATCATGACAAAGATAAAATTTGGAACCGACGGATGGCGAGCAATCATCGCGAAAGATTTCACAGTAGACAATGTGAAACGTGTAGCTTATGCTACAGCTTTATGGATAAAAGAACATGGAAATGGAAATAATTCGATCGTACTTGGCTTCGATTGCCGCTTTGCCGGTCGATTATTCGCAGAAACGGCAGCAGAAGTTTTTGTTGCGGAAGGATTAACTGTTAAGATGGCTCCAACTTTTGTTAGTACACCTATGATTTCATTGGCTGCGCTGAAATATAAAGCTGCCTTAGGTATCATACTTACTGCAAGTCATAATCCGCCTTCCTATAATGGATATAAAGTGAAAGCCCATTTCGGTGGTCCTGCAGTACCTGCTGTAATTGCCGAAATCGAAGCCTTAATTCCGGATCAACATACAGGTGCTACCGCTAATTTTAAAGAAGCAGTGGAGCAAGGAAAAATTTCTTTCATTGATCCTGAAACAGATTATCTTCAGGCAGTCGAGGAAGGTTTTGATTTAAATGCTATTAATAATGCCGGATTTGGAATTGCTTATGATGCTATGTACGGCGCAGGCCAAAGTGTTATCAAAAAGATATTGCCTAAAGCTGCTTATTTGCATTGCGATACCAATCCCGGATTTCAAGGGCAAGCTCCCGAACCAATCCACAAAAACCTGCTTGAATTTTCAGCTTTCTTAAAAGAGAATGACGATTATCATGTTGGTTTGGCTAATGATGGGGATGCTGATCGAATTGGAATGTACAATGGCAAAGGCGAATTTATCGATTCGCATCATTTGATTCTATTACTCATCTATTATTTAAAAGAGCATAAAAATTACGACGGCAAGGTGGTAATTGCCTTTTCAGTTACCGATAAAGTGAAAAAGTTATGTGAGCAATACGGACTTGAAGTCGAGGTTACTAAGGTTGGTTTTAAATACATCGCCGGTAAAATGATTGAAGAAGATGTTTTATTGGGTGGAGAAGAATCCGGAGGGATAGCTGTAAAAGGTCATATCCCGGAACGGGATGGAATATGGATGGGGCTGCTCATTTTTGAATTGATGGCAAAAACCGGAAAGAGTATGGATGAATTGATTGAAACGATTTATGAAAAAGTAGGCTCTTTCTTCTATAAAAGAAATGATTTGCATATCACTGAAGAGGCTAAACTGGGTGCTTTAGAAAAATGTAAAGCCGGCATCAAAAGTTTCGGAGATTTAAAAGTATTAAAGGAAGAAACCGTTGACGGATTTAAATATCATTTTGAAAATGAACAATGGTTAATGATTCGCGCATCAGGTACAGAGCCTGTTTTAAGGGTTTATGCAGAATCTGCTGATGAAGCAGGTGCTGATAAAATATTAAAGATTGCCGAAGAAACATTGGTAGGATGAAACTGGTGATTACATCAATAAAGCTAAAATCAGTAGGTCAATTTTTTGCTTTTGCAAATCACGCACGATTAGTATTAAAGCAAATGAAAAACCATTCCGTAAAAGGATTTAAAAAAGGAGGTTTTTGGAAAGAGCATTTTACAATGTCATTATGGGAATCGGAAGAAGATTTAAAGGCTTTCTATACATCCGGTGCCCATTTAAATGCCGTAAAGAAAACAAATAAAATGGCCGATGAAGTGTATACCTTAATTATGGATGGAAGTGAATTTCCAAACTGGAATGAAGCTAAAAGACTATTAAAAGAAAAAGGTCGTTTAAAGAAATACTAAAAACTCAATTTTAAAGATGAAGCGACTTTTTACTCTTATTGGTGTATTATTTTTTATTAACGTTTCAGCTCAACAGGATACGATTAACTTAAAAATTTTGGAGCATGCACCTTCTCTCCATAAGGGGCGAACGATAGGGGTGTCGGCTACAGGTGCTGTATTGTATGGTGGCTCATTAATTATGCTCAATGAAGCATGGTATAAAGATGTGCCTAAAGAACCCTTTCACTTTCATAATGATAATAATAACTGGCTGCAGGTTGATAAATACGGCCATGCATATACAGCTTATTTTCAGGGTAATTGGGGAATTCAACTCTACAAATGGGCAGGCTTAAATCATAAGTCTGCAACATGGATCGGGGGTTCAATTGGCTTCTTAAATCAAACGGTTATTGAAATTCTGGATAGTCAAAGTGCTGATTGGGGATGGAGTAACGGTGATGTTATAGCCAATACAGCCGGAACTGCTTTGCTAATCGGTCAAGGTTTGTTGTGGGATGAGCAAAGAATTCAAATGAAGTTTGGATATACAAGACCTGATTATTCTGTTTATCCAACAAATGTACAAGATGTAGTACTTTCAGAATTCGGTGAAGGCGGGGAAGCTTTTTTTAAAGATTATAATGCGCACACTTATTGGTTAAGCACCAATATTCATAGTTGGTTGCCGGATGATTCGAAATTTCCGGATTGGATTAATATTGCTGTTGGAACAAGTGGTGACCAGATGTTTCATGCCAATGATAATCTGAATAATAATATTGCAGATTTTCAAAGGAGAAGACAATTTTATTTAAGTCCTGATATCGATTTCACAAAAATTAAAACGAACAGTCGTTTTGTTAAAACATTTTTGTTTTTGTTGAATGGATTTAAATTACCTGCACCTGCTTTAGAATACCGTTCAGATGGAAAAACACGATTTGTTCCATTAAAATGGTAAGGGCGAATAAATTCGCCCTTAAAAAAATTCCAACCTGTAAGCCGGATTCTGTATCATCTTTCGATGATGGTTGTTATTTATCTACGCAACCTACCCTCCACAATACCGCCGGGCAGACGGCCCTTATATAGGCTGTGGTTTACATGGTCTTTCAACCCCTGAGGTTTACCCAACTTAACCGTCACCGGCTAAGCTTGCTTTGCAAAGCATTTTCACACTTATCGTTTTGCGATAAGAAAATTCTCTGCGGCACTTGCTGTCAACATAAATGAAGCCCATCGTTTCCAATGGCAGGGCGCCCTGTGCTGTCCGGACTTTCCTTTCCATCCTAAAATGGAACAACAACCCGGTTGGAATTGATAAAAGTAGTTATTTAATAGAATAGTTTCGGACTTAAACTTAAGTCTAAGCATAAATCTAAGATAATTCAGATGCAGGGCTTAGATCCCTCATGCTATTCGGAATGTCCTACGGT
>JAHDHT010000228.1:2262-6226 GCA_020631175.1 Chitinophagales bacterium | reverse complement strand
CCGAACTCTCCCGACCGCAGTGGAGGGAACTTTCGGTTCAAAAAGAACTGCATTTCTTAATAAAAACAACTTATTTTTCAAACCAAAAGATTTCTCGACTTCGCTCGAAATAATCCTTTGCGCCATAGCGTCTTTGCGGTGAAAAAGACCTGTGGTCAACTCAAAAATTTTCCAAAAACCGATACAAATGAAATCCCCCTTCATCTAATCGACCTTCAATGTATTGAATTAACTTTCTTTCATCCAATCCCCTCAAAACCTGTCTTTGCAAGAGTCGAACAGCCCGTGCTGCTAATAATTTAGCCTTTAAATCAGATCTGACCTTCCTTCCATCCAGCAAAGAAGCAGCTAATACATCCACCCCGCTTCCATCCGTTGCGCTTGTCTTAAAAATGCGCATTTCCTGCTCATGATGATCATGACTTACCTTTTTCAAATAATGATAAAACCGTTGATCCGGATCTAAATCCGCTTTATTAACCACAAAGAGATCAGCGACTTCAAGAATACCGGCTTTTATAATCTGAATATCATCACCCGATTGAGGATTCAAAACCAAAACCGTCTGATCTGCCAGTCCCGCAATCTCCACTTCACTTTGGCCGACTCCGACCGTTTCCACAATTACAAGATCAAAACCGCCACATCGTAAAACATCACTTACTTCAATTATCTTTTCCGATAATCCACCCAAAGAACCGCGACTGGCGAGCGATCGAATAAAAACGTTTGGATGATTAAAAAAACGGGCCATACGAATTCGGTCGCCTAAGAGCGCACCAAGATTAAATGGCGATGAAGGATCAACTGCAATTACAGCCACTTTTTTATCTGACTGAAGCAGCTGTTTTAATAAGGCATTAATTAAGCTACTTTTTCCGGCTCCGGGCGGACCGGTGATACCTACAATAGGAGCAGCATTGTTAAAATCGAGCTGCTGAAGAATGCTACGATAGCCTTTGGCTTCATTTTCTACAATGCTTATTTGTCTTGCTAATTGCAGATAGGGATTCATGCTTCCGAAAGTAGATAATTTCGGGGCATCAAAGGCTATAATTTTCTAAAAAAGAATTTATTGAGGGGGAGTTCGGTCAAGATTCGACTTGATACGGCTGATCAAATCATCTGAGACGCATTTTTTGACCACTTTGTTTTCTAAAAACTGCTTGAAGCGTCTTTCTTTATAATATTTCTCCAAACAAAAAGGACAATCATTGATTTGTTTGAAAAAGGCTGTTTGCTCATCTGGACGGAGCGCACCATCTATGGCAAGTTGCACTTGCTTTAAAAATTCGGGGGAATTAGAGGTACCTGGATTTTCCATTTTCTTATCTATTTTCTTTATAGCCCAAATTCGAGGCGTATTCTTTCAATTTTTCTTTAAGCATATTTCGTGCCCGATGCAATCTCGAGCGCACAGTTCCGATGGGTATGTCGATAATTTTAGCAATTTCTTCATATGTAAAGCCTTCAATGTCACAAAGCAACACAACTGTTTTAAAATCAACAGGTAGAGCATTTAATGCTTTTGTTACTTCATCACCGAGCATGCCTTGATAAATTTCTTCCCGCAAATCAAGTGATCCGATATAAGAAGTGTCTTCTGAATCGTGATAACTTACGATCTCCTCATAATCAACTTTAGTAGGTCGCTTTGACTTTTTGCGATACTCGTTGATAAAGGCATTTTTCAGGATTTTGAACAACCACGCTTTAGCATTAGTTCCTTCAACATAAGAAGAAATGAATCTATAAGCCTTCATATAGGTTTCCTGAACAAGATCATTTGCGTCTTCTTCATTGTATGTTAGGTGAAAGGCGAAATTGTACAGGGCGTTAATATGAGGTAGAAATTCCTTCTCAAAAACCCGGTCTTTTTCCCGCTTCAATTCCTCTTGTGAGCTTACCGACATAGTTTGTAAAGATACCATCATTAATTTACTAACACGATTTTTACACATATAATTCCTGAATCTTTCTACGTTTGTATCCTAAGTGGAAAATTCAGGCAACATCCTGCTCAACCGACAGCATCGAAAGATCTTATGTATCCTTGCACTCATGGCAATGATGATTTCCTTCATCTGTTCAAGATGGGTTTTAAGTTTAGGTATTGCAGTACTTTTCGGACAGGCAGTTATTTCTCTTAATATTTTACCCAATTTCAAAAACTTACTGAAAGAGCCAAAATTTCTGGCTTTTACAGCGATTTTCTTTCTTTTTTTTATTGGCGGATTTTGGACAGCAGATCAGGCAACTTTCTGGAAAGGAATACGATCAAAACTGCCCTTCCTGATGTTACCGGTTGCATTTTTAGCGATACCAGACATGCATCGAAGAATTTACCAATTGCTTATTTACCTTTTTGTTATCGTTCTTTTTGGATCAGCAGTCTGGGTACTTTTTGAATTTTATTCGAATTACGCAACATACATCAAGGATTGGGATCAACCTAAATATATTCCTACACCTATTCATCATATTCACTATTCATTAATGATTGCAATTTCGATTCCTTTTTGTATTTACTTTTCAAACAGAACTTTCTTCGAAGCCTATGCAAAAATTGAACAATGGATACTTCGTGGTTTGGCACTCTTCTTCTTTTTATTTATTCATTTCGTTTCTGCCCGCTCGGGTATTTTAGCCATTTATCTGGTTATTATAGTTTACGGAATTCTAATGATTGTAAGGCAAAAAGCATTTGTTTTAGGCGCAGTTCTTTTATTATTTGCTCTTGGCGGACCGGTAATTGCCTATTATACGGTTCCTTCATTTTACAATAAAATCAATTACATGAAATGGGATATCGATCAGCTTCGACAAGGCAAAAGTATCTCTCAATATTCAGATGCCAGAAGATTAGTATCTTTTGATCTGGCCTGGAAAGCTATAAAGAAACAACCTATGTTTGGTTATGGTACGGGCGACGATCGTGTAACAATGGATATGATGTACGACAAACACAGGCCCGAAACCCTCAAGGCAGACCGTTTGCGACCGACAAATCAATTACTGCATATTGTTTTAATTCTTGGTTTCGCAGGCTTATTTATATTCTTATTAATACTCTGGTTATCCTTTGTTGGATGGACAGGAAATTTAAGTACGACTTTAAATTCATTTTTCGATAAAGCTTTACTCTGGCCTTTTGTAATTATTATGCTTAGTTCTTTTATTGCTGAAATAACTTTAGAATGGCAACTCGGTGCTGCCATTTTTACTATTTTCGGAGTGCTATTATTAGATTATTATCGATTAGATGAAATATGAAAATTTCTGTAGCCATAATTACTTTGAATGAAGAACGTAACATCAAAAGATGTTTAGATTCAGTAGTTGAGATTGCAGATGAAATAATCGTAGTAGATTCTTTTTCTACAGACCAGACAGAAAAGATTTGTACTCAATATGAAAACCTTCAATTCGTTAAAAACGAATTCAAAGGTCATATTGAACAAAAACAATTTGCCGTAAATCAATGCAGTTATAACTATGTATTATCGCTTGATGCCGATGAAGCATTAACAGATAAACTCAAAAATTCCATCCTTGAATTCAAAACAAACGGAAAGGCTAAAGCATGCTCACTTAATCGCCTAACAAATTTTTGCGGACAATGGATAAAACATTGTGGATGGTATCCTGATACCAAGGTGAGATTATGGGACCGATCAATAGGACATTGGGGAGGTGTTAATCCGCATGATAAAGTTATTTTAGATAAAAATATTAAAGTTGAACATTTAGAAGGCGATCTTGAACACTATGCTTTTTATTCGATCAAACAACATTTAAAACAAATTGATTTTTTTACCGATATAAGTTCCAAAGCTGCCTTCGATCAAGGTAAAAGATCTTCGATTTTAAAAATGATTGTAAAACCCTGGTTTAAGTTTTTCAGAGATTACATTTTAAAATTAGGTTTTTTAGATGGCTACTATGGCTATGTGATTTGCAGAAA
>JAHDHT010000228.1:0-2162 GCA_020631175.1 Chitinophagales bacterium | reverse complement strand
GAAAGGATATCCCATCGCTTTTAAAAGGTTTGGATTACTTTTTGTTTACTTCTAAAACAGAAGGGTTGGGTACTTCTGTTTTAGATGCCTTAGCTTCCGGTATTCCGGTAGTCGCTTCTGCAGCCGGTGGCGTTCCGGAAATAATTGAAGATTTGAAAACAGGTATTTTGTGTTCAACAGAAAATGCAAGACAATTGAAAAATGGAATATTGCAATTAGAAAAAGAGCCTGATTTAAAGGAAACGATCATAAAAAACGGCAAACAATTAGTTGCAGAAAAATTTGCAAAAGCAGAAACAGCCAATCAAACTTTTAAAGTTTATAATCAAATCATAAAAGCATGAAGCATTTAAGTATAGTATTTTGCTTTTTAATCATTTTTCAAAACGTTTGGAGTCAGGATTATTACCCTCGGGAAAGTCTTGTAAACACCGTAAAAAAAGCGCCCTTAATTATCGAGTTACGCTCTATTAAAGAAAAGAAACTAAAACGTTGGCAAAAGAAAAAACCTGAAAAAACAAAACAGCTATTAGAAAATATAGATGCATTTAATTACAATCTTGAACATGCAGTAAAAAAGGTATGGAAATTTAATGAATCATATACCTTCATGAACAGGCAAGAACTTTCAGATTTTGAAGCAGAATCTGTTTTTTCCGTTCTTTTAGTAAAAGAATATGATCTTTATTCAAATAGTAATGTAAACAGCACACTTGAAAAAGGTTATGCTTTAGAATTAAAACTGGCAGGTAAATTTAATCCTGTCTATAAAGTAAGTATTCCTTCTGTTTATCCAACAGAAGCTGAGTTAATTTTTGCTCTACAATTTATTCAGAATGGACTTGAAAAAGTATACAAGGAAGGTGAAGTGACCAGAAATTTATTTTCTCAACGGTTTGTGCCAATTCAGGCTGAAAAGTCTATTTTAGAAAACACAACACTTTTTGTAAACGAATACATGGTGCCGGAACATATCGTAACTGAAAATTTTAAAAGAATGTATCCTTTCGAATTTAATTTATGTGATCCGGAAATTATAGAAGAAAAAATTATAAACCAGGACACCGATTTCACCTATATCTATAGCACTCCTTTTAAAGGTGAAGAAGAAAACATTGGAGACGACAACCCAATTGACGGGACCGTCATTTATCAGCACTATTTAGTAAATGGTTCCGATGGGAAAGTAATTAATGTTATAGAAACTGCGATACCCGGAGTAAACCGAAAGGTAATTGAATCATTGTTAAATGATTTTCCAAAACGTTAATCTTCAATATCAAATATTACACTGAAACTAAAAAATTCAGTTGTTATTTTTCCTCCTTCTATTCCTCCTATAGGCGATGCGTTTATTACACTTTCTCTTTCTCGAATTAGTGCAATCTCTTTTTGGTCTTCATTGATTTCGGCAATGGCTTCACCATGTAAAACCACACTGGTAGAAGCTTCAAAACACAATAATTGATCATCAGGTACCGTCGTTTTTACACATTCATTTAAAGCAACAGGATTACCCGTCCAAAGAAATATCCGATCCTGACCTCTGGTTAAGGTGGTATTTACATTAGAGAAAAATCCAACCGGATCAATAAATGGAACTTCATTGATAAAAGAAACTCCATCATTATTGACATATTCAAATGTTCCATCGGGAATAAATCCATCCAAAACCAATTGATGACTTCCATCCAAGTTTTTATAATTCATTACCTGGTTATTAAAAACAGCCTGGGCATTATCTGTTAATTCGAGTTTAGTGCCATTGGCATCATCGATTCGAAAAATTGCAGTTGCAGTTGTTTCATCCTCAATTTCATTGTAAGACACACGGTACTCTGTATAAATTCGATCCTGATCAATTGCTGATGAATCTTCTCTTTTACAGGCACTAAATAAAACAATCATCGAGAAAAAAAGCAGTAAAAAAAATGATGTATTTGATTTCATTATAAACAAGGTTTAAAGCAATTTACATATCCTTCCAAAAAATAAAAAACCCGCTTCCGGAAATCGAAAGCGGGTTTATGATTTTAAGCGTGGTATTGTTTACAATACCTTCACGTTCATTTTAACATCTTCTGTAGGACGATTTGCACCGTCGGTAGGAACCTGAGAAATTTTATCTAAAACATCCATTCCTTCCACTACTTCACCAAAAA
>JAHDHT010000227.1 GCA_020631175.1 Chitinophagales bacterium | reverse complement strand
TAGGTAGACCGTTTCATTTTTAAATTGTACTAAGGTGATGAGTCTTCCGCCTCCGGATTTACCTGTATTTTTTGAAGCGATTGCTAGTCTAATTTTATAGCAGTTTTTGCCAAGTGCCGTTCCAAGTTTTGGACTTTCTTTGAGTTGCTCGATAACGGGTAGTATATCATTTTTAAGCGATGGATATTTACGAGCTAGTCTTTTGAGTTTACGTTCAAATGGAGCGGTCGCTAGAATATTATAACTCATTCAACAGATCTTTAGCAGCCTTCAATTCCTTTTTACCTTGTTGGTGTAATTTAACGTCATTAAAAGCTTCGATCAAATCTAAAACGGCTTGGCTTTTTTCCTGGTCTTTTATTTCTTGCAGGACTTTGATATAGTCAAGGCTTTTTAAGAGTTCAAGAAAAAAAGCGGCGCGGTTTTCTTCGATGTCTAATAGTACTTTCATATCACTATTTTAAGAGGCATATGCCTGCTGTGTTTTATAATCTCGAATAACGGAATCAATTACTGAAAATAAATGTATTCTAAAATCAGGCTTCATGTTTTGAATTTCTTCTATTCGTTTTAGAGTTGACTTATCAAAAGTCGCATTAATGCCTTCTCCAACGAGATAATCTAATGAAACATCAAAAGCATCTGCGATTTTCTTAGCAGCGTCTACAGAAGGAATAGCCAGTTTACGTTCGTACTTACTAATCATCTCCCGAGATACTCCGCTGTTGTTGGATAGATCAGTTTGCGACCATCCTTTATTTTTCCTCAAATTGGCAATAATAAGCGCTATTTTATCCATAATAAGACCGTTTTGCGTCTATAAATCTTGTGATATTGCAAATATACGGGAATAAAGAACCATAATAAAGCGAATAGTTCTTGTGTGTTTTGGTAATATAAGTTAGCTTTGCGTCTAATAGTTCCGAGAAAAAATAATTAAAATAATTATCGATGAACATACAAACGCTTAAAACCAGCCTTGATATTATCGAAATCGCCCATCAGCTCGGCATCCAAACAGATAAAAACGACAAAGCCCATTGTCCCTTCCACGAAGACAAAAACCCAAGCTTGCAATTTAGCCGCAGCAAACAGATTGCGACTTGTTTTAGTAGTAAGTGTGGGGCTGGAACCATGGATGTGGTAAACCTAGTACAAAAGAAAACAGGCTGGTCTTTAAATGAGACCTTGAAATGGCTACAGGAGCAAAGCGGATTAGTGCAGCAAACAGATTATCCAAGAATAACAGAAGCAGCAGCATTAAAAGAAACCATCAGCGAAGCAGAGCGCATCGAAATCTTAAGCGATTTATATCAGCTCTTTGAGCGGGCTTTTATCGGCAGCAGTAAAGCAAGAGCCTACGCCGAAAGCAGAAACTTAAATCATCGAATTTTATCGGTGGGTTATAATGCGGGCACCTTCCATCACAGCACGAACCTGTTTACCAACCGAGCAGCAAAATTAAAGCAATACGAAGCTTTAGGCTTACTTAAAAAAACGAACGCTGGTTATGGGGTGTTTGGGAAAGGCTGTTTGGTTTTTGGCTTGAGCAATGCGAGGGGTCAGATAACCGGCTTTTATTATCGAAGCATCGAGCAGCAGAATAACACCAGTACAAATACTAAAACAGGTCAGCATTATTATCTTAAAAACAGACAAGGGCTTTATCCGGGCTATCCTGCTCCGCAGACGAAAAGCTTGATCTTGTGTGAAAGCATTATTGATACGGTGACGCTTATGCAGTCGCTGGAAAAGCAGGAACACAGAAGCCTGCTAGCCAATTACGGCACAGAGGGCAGTAAGGAGCAAATAGATGCGATTCTAAAGCTCGATCATTTAGAAGAACTGATCTTGTTTTTTGATGGAGATGATGCAGGCAGAAATGGAGCTGAAAAAATAGCAGAGACAATACAAAACAGGAGACCAGATATCAGCATCAAGATTGTTAATACGCCGAACGGTGAGGATGTCAGTTCCTTGATTGAAGGACACGAAAAACAAATTGTAAGCGATTTAATCCAGTCGGCAAAGCCTTATAATAAACAGACACAACAAGCAACTGAACCTGTTTTTTTTCTTTCATCAGCTCAGCCATCAGTTGAAGGTAATAACAGTAAAAATGGAGCTAATGAAAAAAGAGCTCCTGAAAAGAAAAAGATCGATGCTATTCCTACACTTCCCACTTTAGAAACCAGTAATCCGAATCATATTGTTTATCGCACGGATGCAACGCAGTATGTAATCAAAGGCGGGCTACGAATGGACTTAGATAGCATGAAAGTAAGTTTAGTGATCGAAAAGATAAGAGAACCAGAAAACCCAAATCATTACCAGCCCAAAAGCCGCAATAAGCTCGACCTCTATGAAGACCGTCAGCTTATCAAAATATGTAGAGAAGCAGGCGAGAAATTAGATGTATCTCCAAACCGATTAGAAACTGATCTAAGCCGAATGACCGATCTATTAGACCGCTATCGTCAGTCGCAGATACAGTCCAAACAACACAAGAAAACGATCGATCAAAGCTTGAGCAGCGCAGAGCGCGCCGAATACATGAAGTTCGGAAAGCAGCCTGATCTATTAAAACGCATTAATAGCTTGATTGGTAAAGCGGGTATTGTTGGCGAAGAAAATAACCGTTTGTTTTTGTTCTGTGTAGCGGTCAGCCACAAGATGCACCGTCCGCTGCATGCCGTCGTACAGGGCGGTAGCGGAAGTGGTAAGAGTTATTTGATTGCGAAGGTCAGTGAGCTGGTGCCGCAGCAGAAAGTGAAGCGCTATACCCGGCTGAGTGAAAAAAGCTTTTACAACTTTGGAGAATATGAGCTATGTCAGCATCTCATTATTATAGAAGATTATGACGGCATGAATGAAGAAGTAGAATATGCCTTTAGAGAACTGCAAAGCAGTGGAACGCTGCGTTCTGCGGTCAGTGGCAAAGATATGGAAAGTGCAACTATACAAACCCGGGATAAAATCGTGCGCGGCCCTATTGCCAGTATGGTGGCTACTACGAAAGCAGAAATCTATCACGATAATGCGACCCGGGTCTTTTTTATCGGTATTGATGAAAGCCTACAGCAGACCGCAAAGATCATTGATTATAAAAACGCTAAAGCAAGCGGAGCGATACAAACAGATGCAGAAACGAAAGCCAAACATTATCTGCAGGGCTATGTGCAGACCTTGAAAGCCTATAAAGTCAATAATCCCTATTTAAAGGAAATCAAGCTGCCTGTTCCGGCTGATCAATTAAGAAGACTGCATGAACTGCTGGCTGCCTTCTGCAATCAAATCACGCTGCTACATCAACATCAGCGAACCAAGATCGATAGTCATACCATCAAGGCAGAAAAAGCAGATATGCAGCTGGCCATCGAGCTGCTCTTTGATAGTATTGTTTTAAAGGTAGATGAACTGGACGGCAGACTCCGTCTGTTCTTTGAACGCTTAAAGGAATATGTACTGGCAAGAGGTAAGCAGTATCTTTTTATACAGCGAGAGATCCGCCAGCACTTTAAAATTAGTAAGACGCAAATGCAGCGCTATATCATCGAGTTAGAAGAGCTAGAATACATCAGCTATAAAGGCTACGGCAGACATGGGGCAAAGAAATACAGCATTATTTATTGGGATGATAATGCGGCGTTAAGAGCAAAGATCAAGGAGCAATTAGGAGTTCGATTAAAGGACCTTTAAGGATGCTGTAGGGGAATTGAACCCGAGTTAAAAACACTAATAAACACAAAACAGCTAGCAGGCTGTGGGTCGATTCTGGGTCGGTTTTGGGTCGATTTAAAACAGTAAAAAACGAGGTTTTATAGGCAGTCTAGTATCAAATCGAACCATGACCCAAGGAGTGACAATAAGCGGGGTTGAATCCATTGTCGGTCATCATCTATCTAAAATCAATTAAACGTATGGAAATCATCGATCAATTTAAAGCCTATTTAACCCAGTTAGGCTATGGAACAACAACGGTCTATATGCTGCCCATCTGTGTAGCCGAATTTATAAATAGACATCAAAAACCATTTAATGAAATAGAAGCAAGCGACATCGCCGCTTATCACGATTACATAAAACAACGACCAAATAAAAGAGGCTATGGTGCATTGAGTGAAAGCTATATCCGCCATCACTTGTATGCACTCAAAGTCTTTTTTACCTACCTATTAGAAAATGAGCAGATCGAGCGTCATCCGGTGCAGGCTTATCTAAGCAGTTTTAAGCTTAGTAAACCAAGATCAAAGGCAAGGGAAATCTTAACGAAAACTGAAATCGAGCTGCTCTATCAAGCGACGATGAACTATAAAGAAAAAGCGGTCTTAAGTCTGTTTTACGGCTGCGGATTAAGGCGCAGTGAAGCCGCTCAGCTTCGTATTAGCGATCTACATTTTAACAGCCGTTTATTATACGTTCGAAGCGGTAAAGGCGGTAAAAGAAGAGCGGTGCCGATGTCTAAAAAAGTACAACACCACTTTGAAAAATATATTGAAATAGAAAGAGTACAGGCGCTTAAAAATACAAAGGAAATGGTGAATCAAAAAGCCTTCATCTTAAATCAAAACGGTCATCCTATGAGCGGTAGTAGTTATGCCCGATTATTAAAAGAAATCTTAGCACGGACCAATATCAAAAAACACATTACGCTGCACTGCCTTAGACATAGCATTGCCAGCCATCTATTAGAAAGCGGCTTAAGCCTAGAATATGTCCGCGACTTTTTAGGTCATAAACATTTGGAATCCACACAGATCTATACGAGAATAAAAAACAAACAGCTATGGAGCATAAATATGAAAACAAATCAAAACATGAAGCCTTAAAAGAATATCTTAATAAAAGGCTTGCTCCCTCGAGTGTAAAACGTTACTTAAAAGAAATACAAACATATTTATCTAAAACGAAAGAAGCTGAAACTGCAACATACGGTGAGATAGTAGGTTACATAGGAAAATGCAGAACAATCAGTAACAATGTAGCCGTCATCTTGCATGCCTTACAGCATTATTATGGCTACTTAGTACACATCGGTAAACGAACCAACAACCCGGCAAAAGCCATTAAATTAAGAGACCGAAAAAACAGAGACGTACAAATCCAAGATTTATTTACGGGCGCAGAACTGGAAAAATTACTGAATCGAAAAGAGCGTTACCGCCTATTAAAAAACAGAAATAAAATCATCATCAGCCTGTTAATCTATCAAGGCTTAACGAACGCAGAAATCAAAAATATACGATTAAACGACATTAACCTGGAACAAGGAACGGTATACATAAAGGCAGGACGAAGAACGAATAAACGAACCTTACAATTAAAAGCTGGTCAGGTGTATTGGATCATGGAATACTTGAACCAGGACAGGGAGCAATTACGAAGCGTAAAAACAGATAAATTAATCTTAAGTAAAAAAGGAACAGCGGAAAGCGGTGAAGGGATCAGCTATTTAATCGAGACCATGAAAACCCTGTATCCGGACAGAACCTTAAATCCAAAAACGATACGTCAGAGCGTGATCACGAACCTATTAAAAGCAGGTGAGGATCTGCGCATCGTACAAGTCTTTGCCGGTCATAAATATCCAAGTACAACAGAGCGTTATCGGGTACAAAAAACAGAAGCTTTAAAACAACAGATTTTTAAATATCATCCGCTTGATCAAGAAACAAATCAAACAAAAAAAGATCCTTCAAACGAGGAAAAATAAACTCCTCGCTCCGTAGGAAAAGTTATGGTTAACGAATAACATCTACAGGTAAAAAGGTGTTCCTCCTCGCTCGTCGGCAACAAGCCCGCCAAGGTCTTTTGTCCGCTTAACAGCATTGTAAAAGCGATAAAGGTCAGTTAAGCCGACAAAAGCCACTGCGTGCAGCCGGAGGCTGCCTTGGCATGCTTGTGTGCAGCTCCTCACTCGTCGTCACGGCAGCTCACTGGTCTGCTTATGCCGCTTCACTGCGCAAGCTTCGTTCAGCCGCAACACATCCTATCGCTGCCCATCATGTGCGAGCCTGCGGGTCGCAGTGGGCTGCGGCTGGAAACGGAATCTTAAACGAACAGTATTGGACAACTGCCTTGCCTAAACGCTTGCGCTTATTAGGTATGCTGCCCATCGCCATCGCTGGCGCTCCGGCTCACTGTGCAGCACCCACCGCTCCACTCGCAGGGCGGCTCGCTGCGCTTGGTCTACGGATGGTTACGCCTGCGGCTCCACCACCTTCGACCAGCCG
>JAHDHT010000226.1 GCA_020631175.1 Chitinophagales bacterium | reverse complement strand
CCTCGCGGCAGGGATAGCAGCGGTAGCCGGTGAATATGAAGCTTAGCACAGCTTCATTGCAGGAGGCTGACAGCGGAAGACCCCTGCAATGTTAGCTGTGCTTGCTGAAGATTTATCGCCTACAAGCGTATAGCCCGGCTGCCGCCCAAATAAAAATTCTAATCAGGGAACTTTAAGCTTAAAACATGAGTTCATAGTAATACAAGATTGACATCATTTTAATATCACTATAAACTAAAAGACTATGCTAAACATCAAAGAAAAAATTAAAAAGGTGCTGAATGGCTATGTGATGCTGATTGCCAACCTGATTCTGCTGGTTGCGGGAGCATTTATTATCTACAATCTGGCGACAACAGATGGCAGCAATTATGGGCTTTTACTAATCCCTATTGTATTGTTATTTGTGTTTTTACTGGCCGGTTACTTTGTTGTAAACCCGAACCAATCGATGGTTTTGATACTTTTTGGTAAGTATGTGGGAACGGTTAAGGAGGATGGTTTTCATTGGGCTAATCCTTTTTATGTGAAGCGAAAGGTATCGCTTCGTGCGCGTAATTTGAACGGTGAAAAAGTTAAAGTGAACGATGCTTTGGGTAATCCGATTGTTATCTCTGTAGTAGTTGTCTGGCAGGTGGAAGATACTGCTAAAGCTATGTTTGAGGTTGATCATTACGAGGATTATGTGATGATTCAGTCGGAGGCGGCTATGCGCTCTTTGGCTACGGCTTATCCTTATGATAATTTCGATGATGAGGAGGCTGAAATCACTTTAAGAGCGGGTGGAAAGGTTGTAAATGAGATGCTTGAAAAGGCATTAACAGAGCGATTGAGCCGTGCGGGAATCAGGATTATTGAAGCGCGTATTTCGCATCTTGCATATGCTCAGGAAATTGCTCAGAGCATGTTAAAAAGACAGCAGGCTACTGCCGTTGTTGCCGCCAGATTTAAAATTGTGGAAGGAGCGGTAAGTATGGTGGAAATGGCGCTGCAAAATTTAAAAGAACATGGCATTATTGATCTTGATGAAGAGAAAAAAGCTGCGATGGTCAGCAATTTGATGGTTGTTTTATGCAGTGATAAAGATGCTAATCCTATTGTTAACGCGGGTACGCTTTACCCTTAAAATACTAGACTATGATGGAGTACAAAATTGTAAAGAAAGGCTTTTTAGAGAAGTTGACAACTTTTGAAGATCGTATAAACGATATGGCCAGACGGGGTTGGACAGCCAAAAGTTTAGCTGTTGACATGAATGGTACAACTATGGTATTGCTCGAAAAAAAGAAGTTATAAATTAGATGCATTAGAAATTATGCCTGATAAAAAAAGGTTTGTTTTACGGATGGATCCGGAGATGTATAAAGCTTTGGATAAATGGGCATCGGATGAGTTTCGAAGTCTTAACGGGCAAATAGAATACTTACTAAGTCGTGCTTTGAAGGCTGAGAAGCGGTTGAAAGCAAAAAGTGAGAAAAATAAGCCTGAAAACAAAGAAAGTAAGGAGCCCTAAGGGGCTTCTTCTTATATTTATGCATTCTTATATTTGCATCTTATGAACATGAAATCTTCTGCCATAGAATTAGAGAATCCGGGTGGAGCTCAAATTCTTAAATTGGCTACTCGTCCGTTTCTATTTAGAATGTTTTTATTTCGCAGTTTGCCATTGGCCGGATTTGCGAATTTGAAGATCAATGAATTGAACCCTGAAAAGGCTGTATGCAGTGTGCCTTTTACCTGGATGACGAAAAATCCTTTTCGGTCTGTTTATTTTGCTGCTTTAACAATGGCGGCTGAAATGTCGACCGGTATTCTGGCTAATTACCATATTGCAGGTCGTAAACCAAGTGTTTCGATGCTGGTTCATGGCGTGGAAGGAAATTTTACTAAAAAATCAACAGAGCGAATTTATTTCACTTGTGAAAACGGTGAGGATATTGCACGTGCTGTTAAAGAAACAATGGAAACTGGAGAAGGTGTTTTAGTAAAGGCTGAAAGTGTCGGCAGAACCAAAGACGGAACTGAAGTTGCACGACTGATTTATACCTGGTCGTTTAAAAGAAGATCTTCTAAATAAATGGCAATAAGAATATTTGTTACCGGCGGTACTTTCGATAAAGAGTATGATATGATTAATGGTAAATTATATTTTGACGATACACATTTGCCTGAAATTTTTGATTTAGGAAGGTCAACTTTAGAAGTTAATATTCGTACACTAATGATGCTTGATAGTTTGGAAATGACTTCGGAAGACCGGGATTTAATTTTACATAATTCTAAGTCTGCTTCAGAAGACCAAATTTTAATTACACACGGTACGGATACGATGGCAGAAACGGCCAGGGTATTGGCTGAAGCAAAGCTGGATAAAACGATTGTATTAACGGGCGCAATGATCCCTTACAAATTCGGTAGTTCTGATGGCTTTTTTAATCTTGGATCTGCTCTTGCTTTTGTACAAACCTTACCTAATGGAGTTTACATTGTAATGCACGGCCGTTATTTCAATTGGGACAATGTTGTCAAGAATAAAAAAACAGGATTTTTTGAAGAAATTAATTAAATGTATATCATGAAAAGTTTAGCGTATTTATTATTCATAAGTTTTTTTGTTTTAGCTAAAGCCTGCGGAGATGGCAGCACAAGTGATTCGGATGGAAGCAGTTCTTCTTCATCTGAACCGGCAACTGAAAAAAGTGCGATTACTGTTTCTGCAGAACGCGCCTGCGATTGCCTGAAACCGGTAGGTGATTATAAGAATCAATTTGATACCGGAAAGATTGACGAAATTGAATATGCAGAAAAGTTGCGAGAAACTACAATGACAATAGGTAATTGTATGAATGAGATTTACAGCGGCATAACCAGTAATGATGATCGTACACAATTGGCTTCAAAAATGCAGGATATCTGTCCAGACGTAGCGGGTATAGTGTTTTCAGGGCAACAATAATTGGTATCTGGATTTACAGTTGTAAACAATTGACTGTTTCAACTTACAAGAAATAAAAAAGGCTTAAATCAATGATTTAAGCCTTTTCTTTTTACGTTATATTATTCTTATTCGCCGTCTAATTCGCCGAAAACTTTTTCTAATAAATCAGTAACTCTTGCAACAGGGTCTTCTCTGATTTTCAATTCTTCCACTTCGATTAATTTGAAAATTCCATCGGTTGCTTTTTCAGTTGCATACTGTGCTAAATCCTCTTCTTCTACCGGATTTAAAATATTAACTGTATTGTATGCAGTGATAACATCAGACCAAGCATTTTGAACTCCAAAGTTATTTAAAGAACTTTCTACATCCGGTTTGAATGTGCTTACTAAAGAACTGTAAGTATTATCTGAAAGGTATTGTGTTGCTGCATTATCTGCCCCGAATAAGATATCGAATCCATCTTCAATCGTAATACCAGTGATAGCATCAACAAAAATTGGCTTAGCCTTAGTTGAAGCATCTTCCGCAGCTCTGTTTAATTGAGTAATAAACTCATCCACTAAAACATCGCCTAAAGGTAAACCTGCTACAAAATTTGCTACTCCTTGAGCTTCAGGTGGCACAGCAATTCTGATTAATTCATTTCCTAAGAAACCATCTACAGCTGAAGCTAAGTTTACAGAGTTATCTGTACCAACTTCAAGTGCTTCTCTTAAACCAGCAATTACTTCTTCATTGCTAAGTCCGTCATCATCCAAAACTGAACCTAATTCATCGCAAGAACTAAGTGCGAAAAACAATGGGATGAAAAATAAAAACTTTAAATATTTCATGATTATATGCTTATGTATGTGATATGATATAAAAGTCAAATTTTAAGCCAAAAATACTCAATTGTTATTCAATTGATCAACAACATTACGTGCATTACCAATTGAAACGAAATCTACGGCTATAAAATTGGGAGTTCTTCCTAATTCAGACTCACATTGATTGATTCGGTTTAATAAATAAGCTTCTTCATTGATTACTGCTGCTGAATCTACCTGCCCAAGTCCAAGCGCTTCACTGGTAATAAAGTGATTCATCAGAAACAGAGGATTTTCGGGTTGACCACGATTATAGCTGCAATCAAATTCAGATCTGCTGTGTATACTGAATGGTGTTTCCACCACATGATCCCAAACATAGAGAAACCAAGGTTTATCGGTTTGTAAGTCAGCTTCAGATAATATGACTAATCTTTCATTGCGATCTGACATTGTTCCCAATTCAGGCCATCCTTCCGCAGGATTATATTCAAATAGATATTCTGATAATCCACTTGCATTTAGTGCTCCTTCCAGATGCTCAACAGAAACATAATTCTCAATAATGAGTGTTATAATTTCGAAGCTGTTAGCATCCATAAAAGCTTTAATTTCTTCAAATTCATAGGCTAATGGGCGCTTTCCAACCAAAGAAGTACTGTGATAAAGCCAAACAGAAGTGTCGGCTGCTTCGAACCATTCATCCGGATAATAGATATCCAACATCAAAGCTCTTACTCCATTGTTTAACTGTTCTCTTATATTCCAATATTGATTAGGTAAAGGGTAAATGCTGTCTGTATCGAGATAATTATAGGCATTATGCGTGGTTAGAAAAGCCATTTCTGAATACAGCTTAGTGCAAAAAGCTTCATTGCCATTACATGTCGGTGCAGGAAGGTCGGGACCGGGATCTTCTTTGCAGGAGATTAACACCGATAAGAAAAGTAGTATTGCTAAAATATTGCGCATGCTTAAAATTAAGCATTCTCTGATTTTAGCACGAATTTGAAGCTTTTAATCAACAGCTATTGACATTATTTCTGTTATGCTTTAAAGAGTATTTATGTACTTTCGATAAGCGATATATGTATCAATTAATTAAACCAATACTTTTTCTGTTTTCGGCCGAAAAGGCGCATCATTTAACATTGAAAATGTTTCGATTCGGAATTGGATTACCAATAATCGGAAATATGATACGAAAACAATTTCCATTACGATCAAATTATACATCAACCAATTTATGGGGTATTGAATTTCCGAATCGTATAGGGCTTGCTGCCGGTTTTGATAAAGATGCTAAAGTGTTGGATTTGATGTCGATGGTAGGATTTGGCTTTATTGAAATTGGCACCTTAACTCCTTTAGCTCAGGAAGGAAACCCGAAACCGAGATTGTTTCGATTAAAAAAAGATGAGGCATTAATTAACCGCATGGGTTTTAATAACGGTGGAGTGGAAGCTGCAGTTGAACGTCTTAAACGTGTAAATTTAGATGTAGTTGTAGGAGGAAATATCGGAAAGAACAAGATAACTCCAAATGAAAAGGCAGTAGATGATTATGAAATAGCTTTTAAAGCTTTATATCCGTACGTTGATTATTTTGTTATCAATGTAAGCTCTCCAAACACTCCCGGCTTGCGGGAATTACAGGATAAAAAACCGCTTAGTCGAATTATTAAAGCAGTGCAGACGCTTAATGAAGAAAAAGTATATCCCAAACCTATCTTGTTAAAAATTGCGCCTGATTTGAATGAGCATCAATTAGAGGATATAGCCGCATTAACAAAGGAGCTTTCTTTGGATGGATTGATAGCAACAAATACTACTATTGAGCGAAGTGGACTTAAAACAAGTGCTGGTGAAATTGAAAAGATTGGAAATGGTGGTTTGAGTGGTAAACCGGTAAAGGAGCATTCTACTGCTGTTTTGAAGTTTCTTCGTTCGCGCTTGCCTGAAGATTTACCGATCATTGGCGTCGGTGGAATAATGAATCTGGATGATGCCAAAGAGAAAATTGATGCAGGGGCCGATTTAGTACAAATTTACTCCGGTATGATCTTTCGCGGACCCGATTTAATTAAGGAATTGGTGGAAGGATTGTAAACTGATTTAGGGTCTGTAAATGACTTTCTGAACGATTTTTGTCTAAATATTGTAGGATAAATTAGAATCGATACGATTCAATTAAAACAATACAATATGTCATCAGCAAAAAAAGGAAGTAGTATTTTTAATAATATCGACACCGATACAATTATTAAAGGAATTAAAAAAGTAGTTGATTCAATTCAAAATGATGATGGTGAATCTAAAATTAATAAAGAATCTGCTCAAAAGATTTTCGAAAAGGTAAAAGAGAAATACAAAGATTTTGTAGGTGAAAAGGAAGGAAACGAATTAAATTCTGATGATGATTTTTTCGATTCTGATGAGCCAGTTACAAAGACTAAAAAGCCTTTGACAGAAGTTGATCGTTTGAAAAAACAATTTAAAAGTGAAGAGAACCGATTAAAAGAAGAATATCAAAATCGTTTGTC
>JAHDHT010000225.1 GCA_020631175.1 Chitinophagales bacterium | reverse complement strand
CTAGTTCCATCAGAAAAAGTGTTGTAAATAAAAAAAGAATATCGATTAACT
Organism: Chitinophagales bacterium; assembly: GCA_020631175.1. GTDB lineage: Bacteria > Bacteroidota > Bacteroidia > Chitinophagales > JAHDHT01 > JAHDHT01. The sequence continues at coordinate 6,242 of JAHDHT010000225.1, read as the reverse complement.
GAGTAATCTTCTTTTTCAACTGTATCATGATAAAAAGCGTAAATACTTAAATCACCATTAGGGTCATTTAATGGTTTTATATTTTTAAAATGATCATAGTTATCATAAAATTGATTAAAAGTCTTAATTAATTTGTTCCGATAAATCGCTACTGTATTAGTATCTATCTTCCCTTCTTTAAAATTAGCAACAATGGTTGGTTCATAATTTTCAGGTTTAAATCCTCCTTCGTCAGGAATAAGAATTTTAAATCGATACCCATAGGATTTAATTAATCCTGGCCCATCGTATTTCCCATCTTTAAAAAACCTTTATAAGAATAAATCAAATCTTCATCAGAAGTATCTAAATAATTATAAGTACCGAATCCATTTTCGCAATCTCCTTCTATACAGCCTAAATGCTGAGCAACTTTCAGAGAATCTTTCCTTACTTTGTCAGCAAACTCTTTATCTATATCTTTAACCGTTATGTTCGCAGCATTAATTGCAATTCTTTTATCATCGAAATCTACAACAGCTGCTTCTCCATTTTCAAATCGGTTGCAATATTTATACTGAGGCTCAATAACAACTTCTCCTTTTTTGTTTATGTAACCACAAGCACCATCATCATTTTTAAAAGAAGCAAAGCCGTTACTGAAATTACTGACATCATTTTCAAATGTATAAATGGTAGGAATCGCTAATTCTCCTTTAGTATTTATAAAACCATATTTACCATCCAGCATAACCATAGCCATTCCTTCCGTAAAGTCATATAAATGATCATATTCATTTTTAATTACCAAAGTGCCGGTTTTATCTATATATCCATCCGGAATCATCGGTTTGGTATAAGCAAGCGCAAGACCACTATCCCAGAAATTTTCTACCCCTAAATAAGTCGGTTCAATTATAATACGGCCTGTTTTATCAATAAAGCCCAATTTATTGTCCGCTTTATTTTGAATACGTAATAAACCATTTACAAAACGATCAAAATGATAGATTAAAGATTCATTTGGCGGAATAACGGTTTCTCCCTTCGGATTAATCACATACTCTTTTCCATCTTTCTTAACCAAAGCCAAGCCTTCATAAAACGTTTTAGCTTCATCAAATTGATGGGGAATAACTACAGCCTTGGTCTTTTTATTCAGGTAGCCATATTTATCATCTTTTTTATCTATACTTAAGTTTGCATTATCATCTGTGTACTGAGCGTTTACAGTGAAATGGACAATACAAAATAGGACAATAAAAATCAGAAATCTAAGGTTATTTGAAACTTGCATTAAATTGAGTTTTCCAGTTTGAAATAGATCGACTATCGAAGGTATTCGATTTTTTTGAAAGCTTCAATAGGTAGAATTTGATTATGAATCCACATTATAGAAAGTCACTATTTGAATCTAAACCGCTATGTTTTTTTTTGTGGTGTTATCATTTTTAGATGGTTACGAACCATTAAGACTAAATTGATATTAAAATAAATAGCGTATTTTAGACCAAATTTTTGGTGTTTTTTGGACAAAATTTTAATTCTAGCATATTTCTTCCCTCCTTGTAACTTAACAGCTGCAAACAGAATAAAGAGCTTAGCTGAACATGCTCATGAAAATGGCTTTTATCCAATTATAATCAGTAGAAAATGGGAAATCAGAATTAATGATGAAAAGGATGAGTTTGTTAAGAGTTCAGATGGAATTGAGGTTGCTAAAGACAAAAATTATGAAGTGCATTATCTCCCATATAAACCGGGATTAAAAGAGTCATTTTATTTCAGATTTAAGTATGGTCGTTTTAACATATTATATTTTTTAGCGAGTTTATTCACTTCTATATTTGATAAATTAAGTATTCGTCTTATTGCATTCAATAATATTTATGGATATGCAAAGAGGATGTTGAAAAAAGAAAAGGATATAAATTATATAATTGCAAGTGCTTATCCGTTTTCACTTTTTCAGTTTAGTTATCGGCTTAAGAAGGAATTTCCAAGTATAAAGTGGATTGCTGATTATAGAGATGATTGGAGCACCAACGAAATTGTGGATAGTTCATCATTTATTAGACGCTGTATTTTAAAATACAATGGGATTTTCGAAAAAAGATGGCTTAAATCTGCTTTGTTTTTTACAACTGTTAATAAGGGTTACGTACGAAAAATTACTAATTTGACAGGTGCTAAAGGATATGTTATTACAAACGGATATATTTCTAAAGACTTTGAAGAACTAAAGACTTATAAAAAGTCTCCAGAGAAGTTGAGATTGGCATATAGTGGAACAGTATGGGATAACCAACCATTAGAAGTCTTTCTAAAAACAGTTTCAAAGTTCAGTAATAATAATCCGGAAATAGAAATTTCACTATCTTTTTATGGAGCGGGTATTCACGAAAAACAAAGACTAAGAATAGATAGCTTAGCAGATGAATATAATCTGAAAATTATTGTAACCGGACGTCTTGAAAGAAGTGAGTTAATTGAAAAGCTAAATTGTGCTGATGTACTAATGATGTTTAGTTATGCCGATTCAAAAAACACTTTACCAAGTAAAATATTTGAATATCTGGCACTTAAAAAGCCTATATTACTTTTTAAAAATGACAATGGAATGATGGCCGATATATTAAATGAATCCGGCCTTGGAATTCTAATAGATGATGAATATAATTTATTAAGTGAACTAAATTATATTCAACAAAATTTAAATAGGAATTTCACTTATTATGAAGAACTTTGTAACATAAACTTTATCCATAATTTTAGCAGACAAAATCAGGCTAAAATATTCTACTCATTGCTAAAGGAAATACAATAAAAATAAAGAATGATTATTTCTCATAAACATAAATTTATCTTTCTCAAAACCAGAAAAACTGCAAGTTCATCTCTTGAAATGGCTTTGAGTAAAATATGCGGCCAAGACGATATAATTAGTTTAATGTTTGAAGATGATGAGAAGAAAAAGATAGAACTTGGTTTACCTAGTATGCAAAATACATTAGTACCTTTTAAGTACTATAACGATATAGATAAGGCCAGATTATTACTTAAGTGGAAGAGGCAACAATTTTACGATCACAGTACAGCAAAAGACGTAAAAGAATATGTTTCATCTGAAGTTTGGAACACTTATTTTAAATTCGCATTTGATCGTAATCCCTTTGATAAAATGGTATCTCTTTACTATTGGAGAGGAGGAGATAAAAAGTATAAGTCAATAAATGCCTTTTTAAAATCAGGTGTTTTAGAAAGTATAAGAAGCTTTGATCTATATTCTATTCATGGTATTGTCGCAGTCGATAAATTGTATAAGTTTGAAGAAATGGATGCAGCATTGTCAGATATTTCTAAACAATTAAATCTATCTGAACCCCTTCAACTGCCTCAATATAAGGCAAAAGCAGGTATCCGTAAAGTACGGGATTATAAGGAAATATTAGATGAAGACTCTATTCGTTTAATAGAAATAGCTTTTGCAAGAGAGATCAAATACCTTCAATATCAATACTAATTTAAAGTATTACTCACTTCTTATCTGGGATTAATTCTCAATGTGTCAAATATGTGATTTGTGTTAAAAAAGCTCAAATACTCAGCGTTATCCGCTTTGATTATTCATATGACCCTATAATTGTATTGAAAAAACGCAAAAAATACAGGTTTTGTAAAAAATTAATGTAAATAGGCGTTAAATCTAAACATTTAATGCTGAAAAGTGTTACATTTATAGAAGATAGTAATACTATCATTTGTTAACTAAAAATCAAGACCTATGACAGCAAATACCAATTTTCTTAATGAGTTTCAAAAGTTTGAAGGATTTCTTAGATCGTTTGCATTAAAATTGACAAGAGAATCAGAAAGTGCCAAAGATCTTTTTCAGGAAACAGCCCTTAAAGCTTTAAAGTATCAGCATCATTACAACGAAAATACCAACATTAAAGGCTGGTTGGTTACTATCATGAAAAATACATTTATTAATGATTACAGAAGGAAAAAACGACAAAACATTATTTTCGATTACAGTAATAACGACTATCTTTTTGATACAACACAAACTTTCCTTAAAAATGATGGTGAATCTAAAATGATCACTGAAGAAATCAACAATCTAATAGAGAAATTAGATGACAAACATAAAATTCCATTTATGTTGAAAGTCCATGGATATAAATACGAAGAAATTGCAGAAAAATTGGCTTTACCCTTAGGAACTATAAAATCAAGAATCTTTATCGCAAAAAAACGACTTCAAAAGGGCTACAGAAAGTATAATTAATTAACACTTAAATCTAATACCATGAAAAATTTGAAATTATTAAAGCAAAGTTTTATTCTCATAATAGGTTTAATATTTTTATCAGGTTGTGTTGTAATACGGGAAGGAGAAGTAGGCGTTAAAAGAACTTTAGGAACCTATAATGATGTAGTTTACGAAAATGGTGTTAAAGTTTTCAATCCTTTTGCTTCAAGAGTTTTTAAAATTAGTACGCAAACTGAAAATTTGGAAGTCGGATTAAATATTCCTTCTAAAGAAGGATTGACAATTTTCAGTGAAGTTTCTATTCTCTACAATATTGATGGTCGTAAAGCACCATTCCTGCTAAAAAATATTGGAACCGATTATGAACGAAATGTTATACTTCCTGTATTCAGATCTGCTGTCTCAGATGTTACGGCACGTTTCTTTGCAAAAGATATGCATTCGGGAGAACGGTCAACCATAGAGTCAGCGATAAGAGATCAGATGATGTCTTTAATGGATGGAAAAGGAATCGAGGTTGAAGCAGTATTATTAAAAAGTATTCAATTACCAAAAAGTCTCGCTAAAGCAATTGAGGAAAAGTTAGAAGCGGAACAGCAAGCGCAAAGGATGGAGTTTGTCTTAGATCAGGCACGGAGAGAGGCGGAACAAAAAAGAATTGAAGCAGAAGGTGTCCGTGATGCGCAAATTATTATTGCCGAAGGTTTAGATTCAAAGATCTTACAGTTCAAGTCAATTGAAGCGTTCAGAGAATTAGCAACTTCCCCTAATGCAAAGGTAATCGTTACAGATGGAGATCTTCCGGTTATAATGGATACTAATATGGACACTACTCCTGGAAGTAAAAAAACAGCGTATTAATATGGATTAATACTAGTTTCATTTATGTCTCAGGGCGGATTATATCCGCCCTTTTTTAATTAAATAAGCATTTACATTTTTGATGTATATCAATCTTTATTTTAGTCTAGGATTGAATTTTTCTTTTATATTTCAATTGATTAGAATAAGTTCACATGGTGAGCAAATGTTAAGGTTTCCGTATATTTTTTTAATTAATGTAGTATAAAAATACATTATGGTATATTTTTATTATAATTGATACAGAAATGGCAAGTAATTCAAAATTTAGTACGAATATTCGGTATTTGAGAAAGCAAGCTGGAATAACCCAAACTAAGCTTGCAGAAATTTTAAATTGGAATAGAAATAATATCAGCTCTTATGAAATGGGATTAACAGAGCCAAATTTTGAACGTTTAATTCAAATATGTAAATATTTTAATGTAAATATTGAAACAATGCTTGAAATAGACCTTGAAAATGACTCCACAATAAATGAAACCCCAAACAATAATCTGTTAGTCAAGAATACTGTAAATTTTAAACAGAAAATTGTTGAAGGAAAAGAAATGCTGGAAAATCTTAGTTTTTTTATTACTAAAAAAAATCAAATCCATATTTCTGAAAACCCGGATGTTATAGCCGTAAGAAAACATAAAATCGAAATACTTAACACGGTAATCAATTTGCACAGCGAATACTTAACTTTTTTTTCAGACTCACTTGAACAGTAACTTTATTATTCTAAAAGTATATCCGTGATCCATAGATCTTGATCTGATTACAAGAAAAAAAGTAAGCCCGAAACTTATAATAAAATTGACAAAGCCAATGGCTAACACCCCTAGAATTAAATAGATTAATAATGAAACATATTCGGTAACTGCAAAGTCGAAAACAAACCCAAGATTAGCACTGCTAAATGCAATATGTCTTATATCGGGTTGAAACCCCCATATTGCTCCAAAAGCAGCAGTCATCCCTAAAAAGAATCCAAGACTAATATTTCCGCTTAATGCTCCTGCTTTTTTTTGAAACCAACCCGCAAAACGTATTCTGTTTTTATCAGAAAGTATTCTCTCTAAAAATGGATTATATTTCAAACGTTGTTTGAAATTTCCAACTAATACTTTATTATCTACAT
>JAHDHT010000520.1 GCA_020631175.1 Chitinophagales bacterium | reverse complement strand
GCTATTGATGGTGGAATTGAAGATTGTTATGATGTGGAAGGACCTTTCGAAGTTGTCGTAATCGTTGAACCGGTTGGTTCTCCTAATGCTGTAAGAGTGAATACTATTTATCCGAATGCATTTCCTTGGACGGGAGACTATTTTACAGGAGTTGATTTAGATTTTGAAGCTCTTTCTGCGGATGGATGGCAATTTGTTGAATATGAAATTTTAAATAACACAGCATTCCCTTCTTTAACGGATAGTTTAATTTCTGTTGAATTTAATAACGGTCCGGATACTATCATTGCACACTTCGAAGAAACGGTGCAGATAGCGGATACAAGATTAACAGTGGTTGTTGAGCCGGAAGGAGCAGGAACAGTTAGTTTGAACGGCGTTGATTTAAGTGCTTTACCACATCTTGAATATTTCTTTGATGGTTCTCCAATTGAATTATCAGTTGAACCTTCAGCTCCAAATTATACTTTCTTAAACTGGCAAAGTAATGAGCATTCATTAAGTCCGAACGATCAATCGCAGGATGTAAGTTTTGTGCTTACCATTAGTGATGTTGTAGTTGCTTTTTTCGAAGATGAAAATGCGCCTGAGCCGGTTGGTATCGAAGAAGAAATTTTCAGCGGAATACAGTTTTATCCGAATCCGGTCCAGGATTATTTAATGATTAATGATCGTGATCGAATTATTGAAGGAATTCAAATTTTCAATCTACAAGGTCAGGAAGTTTTTTCGATCTGGAATGACATACCGCAATCAATTTCATTTAATCAGTTAGGTGTTAAAGCAGGAATGTACTTAATGACCGTTCATAGCCAGGGAGAAATAGCTACAAAGCAGATTGTTTACACGCCGTAGTTTTTTTCTAATGCGCTGAAAATCATCGTTCTAAATTTGTGCAATTGCATTTGCTTTGTTCTATATTTGTAAAAATTTAAAGATATGAACAAAGTATTACCCCTTTTTGCAGCCATTGCTATGGTGATTTTCTTTTCATCATGTGAAAAAAGTAAAATCAAAAATTGTGTTGAAGA
>JAHDHT010000224.1:5084-6304 GCA_020631175.1 Chitinophagales bacterium | reverse complement strand
GATTCATCACTTGAAAAAAGATATGCTTTCGAGTGCAAAGATCACGAACAGTTACTTTGAACTGGATCTAAATGATACCTGGTTGTTGAGTCTTCCTTCGCAATTTATTGCAGGTGCAATGATGATCATCCGTTGTCTTTCTGCTAAAGGCACTTTAATTGTTACCGATTGTAGTTCAATGCCTGCAATTCCTGCTGATAAATCAATCAGTTTTGCTGCCATGATCCCTTTACAAATAGAAAATCTCATTCAGGCAGAAGTCGATTTATCGAATATTCAAAAATTAATTATTGGTGGTGCAGCAGTTTCCCGGGATTTAAATATGAAACTTCAAAAGCTTGATACGAATTGCTTCGCTACTTACGGTATGACAGAAACAATTACACATATTGCTGTTCAAGCGCTAAATGGAAAATATAAAAGCGACTGGTTCAGTGCTTTGGATGGAGTGAAACTCGGAGTTGATGATGAATCATGCTTGTCGATTGAGACCAATCATTTAAGTATTGAAAAACTTCAAACAAACGATATAGTGAATCTAGAGGATAACCGCTTTCAATTTATTGGAAGAAGAGACAATGTTATTAATTCGGGTGGATTAAAAATCAGTCCGGAAGCAATTGAAAATCAATTGGATGGATTATTTGACTTCAAGTTGTTTTGCTTTGGAATTGACAGTGATAAATATGGTAAAGAATTAGTTCTTGCTGTAGAATCAAATCAGTTAAATGAACTCGAAATCATTGAAAAATGCAATTCCATCATTCCGAAAAACAAATGCCCTAAGCAAGTTTTTAATATCAATCCTTTTGTATACACTACAACAGGTAAAATAGATCGAAAAGCTACCATTGCATCCATCCAAAAAAAAAGGAGTGACATCTAATCACTCCCAAATTCAAAATAATAGTTTAGGCTAACAATTATTTAGATAAAAGGACTTTTTGAGTTAAACGTTGGTTTTCACCAATTAACTCAATTAAATATAGTCCATTTACATAACTATTTAAAGTAAAGCTATGGATTTTTTCATCCAGAACAGCTCTGCTCAATATCAAGCGACCTTGCATATCATAAACATTTAAATGATAGTCGTTTTGCATAGCATCATCAGGAAGACTTACATTAATTTCTCCTGTAAATGAAGGATTTGGATATACATTCCAGTCGAAATCTGCAATAATTTCTTCTTGTTCGATTACACTTACTATTGCATCAGA
>JAHDHT010000224.1:0-4984 GCA_020631175.1 Chitinophagales bacterium | reverse complement strand
CCGAATGCACCTGTATCTGTTGATTTTTGCCAGGTAAAATCATCATCGTCTTCATTATCTAAGACCCATCCATCCTGTTCCCAGTTGTTATTAGGGTCTTCAAAACCTTCTGTTAAAGGAGGATTTGCAAATGCCGGTTTAAATACCTCTAAGGATACGTTATTATTATTAGCATTTTGATCTGCAACTCCATTAGGATTGAAAACAGTAGCTTCAATATTAACCAAACCTGAAACTGCAATGTTTGCAATAGTTACATTAGCACTCTGACCCTGAGTCAGATTACCCTGCCAGTTATAGTTTTGTGTGCTGCCACCATTTATACTGTATTGTATCTGGGCTGTTGTTAAAGTGTTTGTTCCATAGTTTGTGATGGTTATTACAACAGGAAAAGTCTGCGTACAAGTAACTTCAGAATTAAAAGGAGTATCTAAAGCAACATCATTTTCAATGTTTAAATTTTGACAAGCTGTAGAATTTTGAATGGCAGCTCTTGAAGAACCCAAAACACCCATCATTCTTGACTTCTGGCCTTCTGTAAATAGGTTCATACATGCATCATTCACATAATCCATGTAATTCATGAACATATCCTGACTGCTACATGATACGGCGCTAGACAGACTTGGACATCCATAATAAGCATCTGCAGCATTTGGTGTATCATCTACAAAGTCTGAACCGGTGCAGTCTCCATAATCATCTGCCCAAATATGTCTTAAGCCCAGCCAGTGCCCTACTTCGTGTGTGGCTGTTCTACCTCTGTTATAAGGGCTTTGAAGGTTAAATTGATTTCCTCTTCCGAAGAAATTTACCCCAATTACAACTCCATCTGTAGCAGCCGAACCTCCGGGTGGGGTTGCATATCCTAGTATGCCGTCACTAATTCTGCAGACATACATATTCAAGTATTGATTGGGATCCCATGGAGTCACACCACCACTTGCCGGATTTTTAACATTATCCTGAAAAACATCAAATTCGACAGTTGAAGTAATAACTCTGTTAATACCATCGAATGGATTACCATTTAAATCCCTTGAAGCAAGACAGAATTCAATTTCAGAATCAGCTGCAACCGTACTAAATTGATTCGGTGTATTAGATGCATCTGCGTTCGTTCTTCGAAAATCTTCGTTTAAAACATCAATTTGTGATTGAATCTGAGCAAGAGAAATATTATCGTTAGTGCTGTTATAAATTACATGCACAACAACCGGAATTGTAATAACCCCATTTGTTTTTCTTGCTTCCTGGGGTAAATTTAAATACTCACGTAATTGTATTTCGGCTTCATCAATCCTGTGTTTTAAATGGGGATTGATTTCTGTTTGGTGGTCTAAATACTCTGTTGTATGACAACGTTGAGTATTTTCATCTGCAGTAGCTTGCGTTGTTATGATCAATAACAAAGATGCAAGCAAAAAAAACGTTTTGCTCATTTAGTACTATCCTTTTATCTATAACTCTATCCTTATCGGGATATTACAATTTTCTCGACTTCAGTGTGGTCTCCGTTTGTCAAATGAATGAAATAACAGCCACTTTCTAAATGCCCTAAATTAATAGACTCAAAGCGGTCTATAGACATTTGAATGTAGTTTTGACCTGAGATATCATAAACGTTTAAAATTGTATTACCGTTTAAGTGATTTGCTGTCATAATATTTACGATTCCATCGGTAGAAGGATTCGGATAAACAACAAAATCATTATCAAGTAGGTATTCTTCTACACTAGCCGGAATTTCATCCTGAAAATCGATATTGATATTATCGAGATATAAGGCATTTCCTCCTCCGCTAACAGCTGTAAACCGGAAAAGAACTTTTGATTGATCATTAAGAAAATCTAAGTCCAAATATTGTTCTTGCCACTCATTAAATAATGGCTCAAACAAATCATCTGTGCTTTCACCTGTTGCAAGAGTAGATCCTTGTTCATTCCATAAGTCATTCCATGTAGAACCACAGTCAATACTATAACTAACAGTCATTCCATCAACACTGCCTGATAAAGTTGTGGCGTATGCATAATCAAACTTCAAAGTAATATTTGTTTTTCCATCCAAGTCCATATAAGGCATTACTAAATGGTCAACGTCACCTGTAGAAGAAAGCTGATTATTTATCCAGAACGATGATGAAGAACCCTGAGCTCCAATATTTGAATTTTTCTCCCACTCAACATTATCATTATCTACATTTTCATTTGACCAGCCATTTTGTTCGAAATATTGCATTTCAAATGCTTCTTCTAAAGGAAATTGACCATAAACCGGCACTGTAAAGTCAATTGAAATATCATTATTCGTCATATTATCATCATCACCATTATTAATATTTTCTATTGATACATTCAAGGTAATATCCGAGGATATCGGTGATGTAAAGAGGGTTATTTCTGCAGTTTGGCCGGGTTCTAAAGAACCGTTCCATACCTGAGTCTGATCTACTGATCCATTAACATTATAAACGATTTCCATATACGTAATCAGTGTATCACCACTATTTACGATCGAAATAACCGGAGTTAAATCATTATCACATATTAAAGTTGATGGACTAACGAAATCAAGTCCGGCATCGACAGTTACCGGTTCAATTGGATCCGGACCAGGACCACCGCCTGTTGAATCGGCATTACAAACGATAGCACTTGAACTAACTAAACTTGCTCTTACTGTGTTCATAACAGCAACCATATCAGCTTTTTGCCCTTCTGAGAACATTACAAGACAAGCATCATCACAATAATCCATAAAAACATAAAAGCAATCCTGAGAACCACAAGAAGTTGAACCAGGACCAATTGTTGGGCATCCGAAATAAGGAGATTCTGAAGTTGGAGTATCTGCAATACCGTCATCATCACCACATCCCCCTGCATTTCCCCAAGGGTGAGCAAGACTTAAGTAATGACCGATTTCATGGGTTGCTGTTCTTCCAAGATCATAGGGAGGAAAAACGGTACCCGTATTTCCAAAAGCGGAGTATAAACATACCAAGCCATCTTCATTTGGCGGACCACCCGGTGGTGTAGCATATCCTAATAAACCATATCCCAAATTACAAACCCAAATATTCATGTACTCATCATTAGGCCATCCTGCTACGCCACCTGCGCCAGGATCAGTTGGACTATTATAAAAACCAAAAGAAGTTGTTGAAGTTTGTGTTCTGGTAATACCGTCTGTAGGGTCTCCGTTTGGATCGATTGAAGCAAGGCAAAATTCAATTTGAGAATCAGCCATTATTCCTTGGAACTGAGCATCCACGATAGATGCATCTGCATTATTCAACCGAAAATCTTCATTTAAAACCTCAATTTGAGATAAAATCTGCGCATCAGAAATATTTTCCTGAGCGTTATTCCATAAAACGTGTACAACGACCGGAATTGTCAGTATTGGGTTTGATTGAGAAAAGGCTGCATTCTGCTGATTTTGCTGATATTCTTTAACAACTTGTCTTGCTGCTTCCATGTTTGCAATCGTGCCGGGATATTTGTCTTCCAGATGTTCAATGTATTCATCGGTGTGACATCTTTGATCAGGAACCTGAGCATATCCTATCAAACAAATGCAGAAAGTTATTAGGGATAAAAGAAGATTTTTCATCGATTTGATTTATTTATTGCAAATTAAGAAAAATGCAGCTTACTAATGATTCTTAAGGACTTTAAAACTGTGTATAACAATTGAAAAGTTAGGGTAATGACATTATTCGCCTAACCTATGAGATGCATATGTCTCCCACTTTGCAATAACTGTCTCCATATCTTCGGGCAAATCAGATTCAAAATACATCTCTTCTTCAGTTTTTGGATGGATGAATCCAAGCGATTTTGCATGAAGAGCTTGTCTCGGCATTAATTTGAAACAATTCTCTACGAACTGCTTGTATTTGGTATAAACGGTCCCTTTAAGAATTCGATTTCCACCATAGACCGGATCACCGAATAATGCATGACCGATATGTGCCATATGAACCCTTATCTGATGGGTTCTTCCTGTTTCAAGACGGCATTCAACATGGCTTACATAGCCAAACCTTCTAATCAGTTTAAAGTGTGTTACAGCATGTTTACCATATGAAGCATCTTCAAAGACAGTCATTTTTTGCCTGTTCTTTAAATGGCGACCAATATGTCCCTCAATTCTGCCTTCCGGTTCAACATCGCCCCATACGATGGCTTGATACCGCCGTTTAACAGTTCTGTCAAAAAATTGCTTTGCAAGATGCGTCATGGCATATTCTGTCTTTGCAACTACCATTAAGCCGGTTGTAAGCTTATCTATTCTATGCACAAGTCCCGGTCTTCCGGCAAAATCCTTGTTTTGCGGTAATTGGTCGAAATGATGTATTAGTCCATTAACTAAAGTGCCTGTATAGTTTCCATATCCCGGATGAACTACTAATCCGGATGGTTTATTAACGATAATCAATGAATCATCCTCGTAGACGATATCGAGTTCCATTTTTTCCGGAATCAATTCGAGCGTTCTGGGCTCGTGAGGAAGCATTAGTTTGATTTCGTCTCCCGGTCTTACCTTATAATTCGATTTTACAACTTTTCCATTTACTAGAATACATCCTGCTTTTGCAGCGTTTTGTATACGGTTCCTACTTGTTTTTTCGACACGCAGCATTAAGAATTTATCAATTCTGAGTGGATCCTGACCTTTATCAGCTTTTACTTTAAAATGTTCAAACAGCTGATCTGAATCCTGCTCTTCAATGATATTGTTTTGCTGATCCTTCATATCCTTTTTCTGATTCAATTTAGGTGATTTAAGATCGAAGGTACAATAATGTATGATGGAAGGAAAGTTATTCGTAAACTATAAAAGTAGAATAGTTTAAACAAGAACTGTTGCACAAATAGTCGAGCTACTCATGAACAGTTCTTATTACCAGAAAGAATGTTATTTGATCTCAACATTTTTCGACTAGCGTTTCAAAATCGAAAAAAATAAATCCTT
>JAHDHT010000223.1 GCA_020631175.1 Chitinophagales bacterium | reverse complement strand
AAGCGCTCAAAATGGTTTTTAACGATCGTGTTTTATTAAATGGAAATAAAACAGTTGTGTTTTAGACATAAATAAAAAGGGGACTATCAGTTTGATAATCCCCTTTTGCTATTTTAAATCCCTCTTAAATTTATTGTGATATTAAATTCATTGTCCAGAATGATGTACCTGCCTCACCGACTGAATAATCAACGGTAACAGAAATTCTTTCAACTCCATTGTTATTTGAATAATCAATAACAGTGTAGGTAATAGAACTTACAGGTGTACCTGTACCATCAGCAGGATATTCACCTCCGTTATATGCTTTGTTAAAGCCTAAATATGCACCTGCGCCATTTACCGTTATTTCTGTTTCCGTAGCAGTGAAGCTATGTGTATTGGAGCCAAAGACGTCAAATGGAGCGACTAAATCTCCATCATTCGTGCATGCAAAAGCTCCACCCATAAAATCTTCTGCCCATACCTGACCTTGAGAAGCAAATTCAAATGTACCATCATCGAAGAAAATAAATTGATCATCGATCTGACAAGCTCTTTCTATTACTCCATTCGCATCTAATCCGGTCCAGAAATCATTACATCCTGCACATGAACCAACAATGTAAGAACCTTCTCCATCTAGTGTCCAGACTTTACCTGTTGCACTTGAAATTTCAGCACCGGTAAATACAGCCGAACTAATTGAAATAATTTCTGATGCAGTATCGGATAATCCTCCATCATCCATAGCTGTTAAGGTTACCGTATAGTCACCGTCTCCTCCATAGGTATGAACAGGATTTTCATCTGTACTGGTATTACCATCACCAAAATCCCACATATATGAAGTAGAATTTGTTGACAGATTGGTAAAAGTTACTGTGTTACCATCTTTCATTGAAGTAAAGTTTGCTCCCGGCATTGCAGATGGAATTACAGGTAAATCTGCAGGGTTATGATAACTTACTAAAAAGAAATTCCAGGCAAAAGTATTGTCTAATGCATTTATAGCAATACTTAATGTATCAGCAATATCACCGGTTGCTGAATGGAATATTTGATAAGTTTTAGTTGAAACTGGGATGTAGCTGTCACCACTTTCTGTTTTAACAGGTAAACCTACATAAGCTCCAAGTCCGTCTATTGTTATGGTATTAGCAGTCGCATCGAAGTTGAAATTATATGAACCGCCATTGCCAAATGCACTTAAATCTTCTCCGTTAGGACCGGTTAAAGTACCCGGTTCAGATTCATCATAACAACCTTCTGTTGCTCCTAACCATCCTCCGTTAGCTTCACCGTCTACGAATAATGTTCCGTTAGAGTTAAAGTCAAATGATCCATCCGGATTAAAAGTATAGGCATCGTCTAAAACACAAGGGCGATCACCTAGTGGAGTATTAATTCCAAAAGCCCACCAGCCTACGTCTCCAACGGTAGGTCCAACGCCACATGCAATCGTTTCCCGATTTAAATACCATGTTTTTCCTGCTGTACCTGCAAGGAATGTTAATGCCTCGTCAGGATCAACAATATTCAGAGTTTCTGTTTTAGTGGCAGTTTCACCATCACTTCCTGTAGCAGTTAGTGTAACAACATATTCCCCTCCTGCGGCATATGTGTGTGTAGGATTTTCTTCGGTACTTGAATTATCATCTCCAAAATCCCAGTCATAACTTGTAGCATTCGTTGAGAAGTTCGAAAAAGTAACTTCTGCCCAGTTAGAAGCACTTACTTCATACTGAAAACTCGCTATTAACTCATCGGTTGGATTCATAGGATCATCATCTTTACATCCTACAATCAAAACAAACGATGCAATCATGATAGCGAACATCGATTTTAAATAAGTTTTCATAATGTTTTGTTTAAATTTTAAAATTAATTGGAATATTATTTTAATTAAATAAGGAAGCATCAGGGTAAGTAGTTAAATTAGGTGCTACCTGAGTTTCGTCCAATGATATTGGCAACCACAGGTGTTCATCATTAAAATTGTTGGCTTTATCAGGTTCATTAAAAAATATACCTGAGTTAGCTCTACCAGATCTGACCAAGTCAAACCAACGGTCACCTTCTCCTGCAAGCTCCGCTCTTCTTTCATACCAAATCAGGTCTAGTAAAGACCAGCCTTGTTCACTCATTATAGTTTGAGCATCTTTAAAGTTGCCATAATTGTCGCCGGGTCCTGCAGCACGTTCTCTTACCATATCTACATACACTACAGCATCACCGTCTGCTCCAGTAGAACGATGTAAAGCTTCAGCAAGCATAAGCAAAACATCTGCATAACGAATAGAATGTGTGTTTTGTGCTTTGGTTAAATTTTCATCCCCTCCATTTTCATTTGTTCCCGTATGAAGTTTATAGTTCGGATATTTTTCCTGCCAATAGCCTGTATAATCTATTGGGTTACTTTGGCTAACATCTACCACAGGATTACAACTAAAGCCGGCATCGATAACTTCTTGCTCAAGTTCATCATTAGAGCTTATAGCAATATCTCTTCTATAAGTATCATCAGGTAAAAAATGATCATACAGACTTTGTGTTACCATCATAAATCCCCAACCGGCCTGATAATCAGGATGATCAGTGCACAAACCTCTTATTCCACATAATTGAATTATTCCGTTCCCATCAATTCCTTCCATCCAACTCCAATCACTAGGCCATGAAGAGTTATGCTGTATTTCGAATACCGATTCGTTTGTATTATGAATTCCAAATCGATATAATTTTTGCATTGTATCTTCTAATTCATAGACATTTAAATCTACTACTTGTTGCAAAGCATTCGCTGCCTCTGTAAATAAAGCCGGATCATCTCCTAAAATATCAGCCCAATACAAATAGGCTTTTCCCATTAAAGCTAAAGCAGCACCTTTTGTTGCCCTTCCTTTTTCACCGGCGGTAACAGTAGCCGGTAAAAACTCAGCAGCCTCCTGGCAGTCCGTTACTACTTGCTGTAATACTTCGGAAACAGTGTTTCGTGATAAATCAACAGAGGATGGTTCTAAAGTTTCTGTAACCACAGGAACAGGACCAAAATGTCTGAATAATTCAAAGTGATAATATGCCCGTAGAAATTTAGCTTCTGCTAAGAATACATCAACAGCGGGTGATTCGATCATTGTATTTTCAAGAATATTATTAGCTCTTGCAATACCAATATAATTTCTTCGGTATAATGGCTGTGTTACTACATTTGTATTAGTATTGGTGAAATCATCATATTCCTGCCATCCGGGTTGGTCATTATTGGACGGATCTCCACCTGCGTTTGCATTATCAGAACGAATTTCACCATACATTACATATGATATCCATTGTCCATATGCCATCGACCAACCAAGTGGATCATAAACCGCTATAATGGCTGAAGCAACCTGGTCTTCAGAAGCGAAAAAATTATTGGATAAAAATTCATTTACCGGTTCTACTTCTAATCGTTCTTTACTACAACTTTGAAATAAAACGATTATCAATAAAATTATGCTGATTACTACTGTATATTTTTTTAACATCTTAATAAATTTTAAAATGAAACTCTTAACCCACCACCAATTGATCTGTTATTTGGATAAAAACCTTTATCTATTCCGGTATCTAATATCCATCCATTTGTTCCGATATCCGGGTCAAATCCGACATAGTTTGTAAGGGTGATTAAATTGTTTGCAGTTAAATAAATTTTGGCATCTTTCATCTTTATTTTCTCACAAAATCTAGCAGGAACATTGTATCCGATTTGAAAATTTCTTAAACGCAAAAATGTTCCATCCTGTAAATAAAAATCAGAAGGTCTTTGATTATTGTTTGGATCACTAACTGTTAGTCTAGGTAAATCTTGACTCGGATTTTCTTCCGTCCAGCGATCTAACCAAAAACTTTGAAAGTTGGTATAGGTAACATCTGAGCGTTCATATGCTCTGAATATTTCATGTCCGATTTGAGAATTCAAAATACCGGTAACATAAAAACCTTTAAAGTTAACTGTACTGCTTAAGCCAATAATGTGTCTTGGCCATGGATTTCCTATGTGAGTAATATCATCAGAGTTGATGATACCGTCACCGTTCGTATCTATAAATTTTAAATCACCTGGTGATGCATTTGGTTGTAATAAATCTCCATCACCGTTAATATGACTGAATATATCATCTTGCGTCTGAAAAATGCCATCCGTTTGATAGCCAACAAAATGACCAACAGGAAATCCTTCTGTCATTCTTGTAATTGGAGTATTTCTGACTGGCCATGACCAACCACTTAAAAATCCCGCTTCACCTGCCACACTTGTAACTTCATTAGTAAAGTGTGTATAGTTCAGGCTTGTATTTATTTTAAAATTGCTGACCCGATAACGGTGGCCTAATGACACTTCTATACCCTGATTTCTGATTTCACCTAAATTCGAAATCGGATTATTTGTAGCTCCGATAAAACCGGGAATTGATTCTTCCATTAATAAATCCTTGGTAGTTTTGCGATAAACATCTGCATCCAGAGTTATTTTACCTTCAAGTAATTCTAGTTCTAAACCAATATCTATTTGATCACTTTCTTCCCACTTAACGTTCGGGTTAGGAGGCGCACCTAATGCAGAACCGGTTGATAAAGTCTGATCATCTTGTCCGAATGAATAGGTGTAAACATTTTGAATTCTTGAAGCAAAACTCAATGGTGAAATTCTATCTGACCCATTTATTCCCCATGAGGCCCGGATCTTCATATAATTTACAAAGTTGGTATTAAAGAATGGCTCTTTACTTAAGACCCAACCTGCAGAAAAAGATGGAAAATTACCCCAACGATTATTTGCACCAAAATTAGATGAACCATCTCTTCGCAGGGTAGCTGTAAATAAATACTTTTTATCAAAGTCATATTGTACTCGTCCAAAATAACTGATTAATGCATAATCAACTGAAGCAGTACCATAAGTTAAATCAAGTGAATCTTGACCTGCATCTAAGTATTGCCAATTAGGATCTGATTGTACATCGTTTGGTATGTTGGATGTTGAACCTCCTTGTTGCCGAAATTGTGTGGTTCGATAGGAAGTACCAACTACTACATCAACATTGTTTTTTTCTTTGATAGTTCTATTGAAATTTACAGTATTTTCCCATTGTAATCCCTGAAAGTTTCCTGCACCTTGCGCCACATCATTCGTTATGTTGAATGCAGCATCATGAAAAAAGTAATCCGGTGTATAACTTCTGAAATCAAACCAACTTGTTAAAGCACCAATATCTGTTTTAAATTTTATTCCTTCTATAGGTTCAATTTGCAGATAAGCATTACCTAAAATCTGATCTGATTTATTGTCACCATTTAAAATATATAGTCTGCTTAAAGGATTAATGTATTCTTTTTGTACCCATTGAGATTGTGCAAAACCAAACTGTGCATTTTCATCAAATACGGGCGTAATTGGGTCGTATGAAAAGGCATCTGCAAGCGCTCCCCCAAAAGAATTGTTGGTCCCAATATTATTATTACTTGTTCGATTTAAATAAATATTTTCACCAATAGTTATATAATCATTAATTTCTTTTGTTGAGTTTAAACGGAGGGCATAACGTTTGTAGTTCGATTTATCCCCACCAATAACACCATTTTGATCCCAATAATCGAAAGATAAAAAAGCATTTGCAATAGAAGCCGAAACACGATGATTTATTAAGTTAGCAGGTTGGAAAATTTCTTCCATCCAATTTGTATTTGCATTTAAAGGGTCTCCGATATTTGGAAAACCCAATTGCTCAAGAGCACCTGTTTGATTACTATTTGAAAAACGTTCCCAGGTGATATCGATATATTCTTCAGCATTCATCATTTCAGGCAATCGCCACGGTCGGGAGTTTAAAAAACTGGTTTCATATGTAACTTTTCCTTCTGCGCCATCACTTCCTTTTTTAGTAGTAATGATTACAACTCCGTTAGCACCTCTTGCACCATATATTGCACTTGAGGCTGCATCTTTCAAAACGTCAATAGATTCGACATCTCCAGAATTAATATTATCAATATTATCAACTTGTAACCCGTCTACTATGTAAAGCGGTGTGTTGTCTCCATTTGTACTGATACCTCTGATAAGAACCGTTTTTGAAGAGCCGGGCTGCCCGCTTGATTCGTTTACTATCAAACCGGCCATTTGACCTTCCATTGCTCCGGTAACATCCGGAACTGCGATTCCTTCAAGATCCCGTGAATCAATTTTTGATATAGCACCAGTTGCCACACGTTTTTCTTGTTTCCCATAACCGATTACAACCACTTCTCCTAATAGATTACTTGAAATGCGCATTTGGATATTAAGAGGAGTGGTATTCTTTACATCAATTGTTTGCATTTCATAACCGATATAACTTATTTCAAGTTGAGCCG
>JAHDHT010000222.1 GCA_020631175.1 Chitinophagales bacterium | reverse complement strand
TTAGATAGAGGTGAAGCTGGTGATAACGTAGGTATTCTTCTAAGAGGTGTCGATAAGACTGAGATCAAAAGAGGAATGGTGATCGTGAAGCCTGGTTCTATTACTCCTCACACTGAAATTAAAGCAGAGGTGTATATCTTAAGTAAAGAGGAAGGTGGTCGTCACACTCCATTCTTTAATAAGTATCGTCCTCAGTTCTACATGAGAACGACAGATGTAACTGGTGAGATTTCATTACCTGATGGTGTTGAAATGGTGATGCCTGGTGATAATGTTTCATTAACTGTTAAGTTAATCTATCCTGTAGCAATGGAGAAAGGTCTTCGTTTTGCGATCCGTGAAGGTGGTAGAACGGTAGGTGCCGGTCAGGTTACAGATATCATTAAGTAATAAATTTATTTAGAATAAGGTGAGGCTTTATGCCTCACCTGTTTTTACGGGTGTAGCTCAGTTGGTAGAGCACTGGTCTCCAAAACCAGGTGTCGGGAGTTCGAGTCTCTCCTCCCGTGTTTTTGAAAATAATAGCATGGAAAAACTTGTCCTATATTTTAAAGAATCATACAATGAATTGATGAACAAAGTATCATGGCCTACATGGACTGAGCTTCAGAACAGTACAAGGCTTGTGATCATCGGATCCATCATTTTTGCATTGATCATCTTTGTGATGGATAAGATTTCAGACGTGATTCTCACTGCTTATTACAATTTATTTTAAACGACAGCAGAATGGCAGAAAAGTCCAGCAGTTGGTATGTATTAAGAGTAATTAGCGGGAAAGAGCGAAAGCTTAAAGAATATATTACTAAAGAAGTAGATCGTTCCGGATGGAATACAACAATACTTCAGGTTCTGGTTCCAACTGAAAAAGTGTACCAGATCAAACAAAGTAAAAAAGTTATCAAAGAGCGTAATTTCTTTCCGGGTTACATTCTAATAGAAGCTTTAACCGGAAAGATGAGTGGAGATATGATCACTACGATCCGAAACTTAACTGGCGTTATTAACTTTTTGGGTGGAACAAATCCGACTCCAATAAGACAAGCAGAAGCCAATCGAATTCTCGGTAAAGTAGATGAGATGGAGGAAGCCGGAGAAAGCATGAACGAACCATTTATCATCGGTGAAACCGTGAAGATAACTGATGGACCGTTCAATGATTTCAACGGAACAATTGAAGAAATTTACGAAGAGAAAAAGAAATTGAAAGTGATCGTAAAAATCTTCGGTAGAAGAACTCCTGTTGAATTAAATTTCATGCAGGTAGAAAAAACTTAGAAATAATAAACTCAATATATAATGGCGAAAGAAATAGAAGGTTACGTAAAGTTACAGGTTAGAGGCGGCTCGGCTAATCCATCCCCACCTGTAGGTCCTGCACTTGGTGCGAAGGGTTTGAACATCATGGACTTTTGTAAACAGTTCAATGCAAGAACCCAGGATAAACAAGGTCAGGTTTTACCGGTAGTAATCACGGTATACAAAGACAAGACTTTTGATTTCATCATCAAAACTCCACCTGCTGCAGTTCTTTTATTAGAAGCTGCTAAGTTGAAAAAAGGTTCTCCTGAGTCAAACAGAACTAAAGTTGGAAATGTGACATGGGATCAGGTAAAGGAAATTGCTGAAGTTAAAATGCCGGATTTAAATGCATTTACAATTGAATCAGCAATGAAGATGGTCGCCGGAACAGCCAGGAGTATGGGCCTTATTGTTAAAGGTGATGCACCCTGGAATTAATTAACGGATCTTTAAAAAGCGAATAAAGTGAAACTAACTAAAAAAAGAAAAAAGGCAAACGAACAAGTCGATAGCGAAAAGCTGTACGAATTAAGTGAAGCCTCTAAATTGATAAAGGAAGTCAATACTGCAAAATTTGATGCATCTATTGATTTACACATTCGTCTTGGTATCGATCCACGAAAAGCAGATCAGGCACTAAGAGGAACCGCTTCACTTCCAAACGGAACAGGTAAAGATAAAACGGTATTGGTTTTATGTTCTCCCGACAAAGAAGAAGAAGCAAAAGCAGCCGGAGCTGATCATGTTGGATTAGATGAGTTTATCTCTAAAATCGAAGGTGGTTGGACTGATATTGATGTGGTAATTGCGACTCCGAATGTTATGGCAAAAGTTGGTAAACTGGGTCGTGTTTTAGGTCCAAGAAACCTGATGCCTAACCCTAAAACAGGAACAATTACTCCTGATGTTGCAACAGCCGTTAAAGAGGTGAAGAAAGGTAAAATTTCATTCCGTGTAGATAAATTCGGAATTATTCATACATCCATAGGTAGAGTATCTTTTACTCCTGAACAAATTGAAGGAAATGCTGCAGAAATGTTAGGAATCATTTCAAGAATGAAGCCTTCATCAGCCAAAGGTACTTACTTTAAAAGTGTAACCATGGCTTCAACAATGAGCCCAGGAATCAAAGTGGATATTAAATCGGTAAAAGGAATTTAAGATGAGAAAAGAAGATAAATCACAAGTAATAGAACAGCTAAAAGAAAAGCTTGCGGATGCAAACTCTTTCTACATCGCTGACTCATCTGAACTAACTGTAGCAGCAGTAAATTCACTGAGAAAGTTATGTTTCGATCAGGGTGTTTCTTTACAAGTTGCAAAGAATACATTAGTAAAGAAGGCTTTGGAAAGCTTAGATGGAAATTATGAAGAATTATATCCATCATTAGCAGGTCCTACAGCTATCATGATCAGTGAAACAGCTAATGCACCTGCCAGAGTAATAAAGAAATTCCGAGAGAAGCATGAAAAGCCTGTTTTAAAAGCTGCTTACATCGATTCTGATGTTTATGTCGGCGATGATCAGGTAGAAGCTTTATCTGCATTAAAGTCGAAAGAAGAATTAGTTGGAGAAATCATCAGCTTACTTCAATCGCCTGCTAAGAATGTTATTGGAGCACTTCAATCTGGTGGAGGTACGCTTGCAGGACTTCTTAAAACCCTTTCAGAAAAAGAATCTTAATTAGAAATAAATAATATTTAATCATAAGTAAATTAATTAATAATGGCTGATTTAAAAGAATTTGCAGAACAACTGGTTAACCTTACTGTTAAAGAAGTAAACGAGTTAGCTGACATTTTAAAAGAAGAGTACGGTATCGAGCCTGCTGCTGCTGCTGCACCTGTAATGGTTGCCGGAGCTGGTGGCGGAGGAGCTGCTGAAGAAAAAACTGAATTTGACGTTATCTTAAAATCTCCTGGTGGTGCTAAATTACAAGTTGTAAAAGTTGTAAAAGAGATCACAGGTTTAGGTTTGAAAGAAGCAAAAGAAATCGTTGATGGTGCACCAAAAGCAATCAAAGAGGGTGTTCCTAAAGACGAAGCTGATGCAATCAAAACTAAACTTGAAGAAGCAGGAGCTGAGATTGAGGTTAAGTAATAACCTCTTCAATATCAAATAACTAGTATGGGCTTAAGGAAGAAATTCCTCTAAGCCTTTACGCATTTTTATAATTCTAACTTAATCATAATGCCCAATATGGAGCAAAAGGCTTTAAAACGTAGCCAAAGAGTCAACTTTGGCAAAATAAAAAGTACGGTTGAATATCCTGACCTGTTGGACATCCAGATTGCATCTTTTGAAGAATTCTTTCAAATTGATACAACTCCGGATGAACGTGGACATGAAGGATTGCACCGGGTATTTAGTGAAAACTTTCCGATTACTGATGCAAGAAATATCTTCTTACTGGAGTTTCTCGATTATCACATCGATCCTCCAAGATATAGCATCGAAGAATGTATCGAACGGGGACTGACTTATGCAGTGCCATTAAAAGCAAAGTTAAGACTGAGTTGTAACGACGAAGAACATGTCGATTTCCAGACTATCGTTCAGGATGTTTTCTTAGGAAACATACCATACATGACACCAAAAGGTACTTTCGTAGTGAATGGTGCAGAAAGAATAGTCGTCTCTCAGTTACATCGTTCGCCTGGTGTTTTCTTCGGAACAAGTTTCCACCCGAATGGAACAAAACTTTTTTCTGCAAGAGTAATTCCATTCAAAGGTGCCTGGATTGAATTTGCTACTGACATTAACAATGTTATGTATGCATATATCGACCGTAAAAAGAAGTTTCCGGTAACCACTTTACTTCGTGCAATCGGATATGCAAATGATAAAGATATCCTTGACTTATTCAATCTTGCTGATGAAGTAAAAGTGAATAAGAAAAACCTTAAAGCCAATCTTGGTAAAAAGCTGGCTGCAAGAGTTTTAAAATCATGGATTGAAGATTTTGTTGATGAAGATACAGGTGAAGTTGTTTCTATTGAACGAAACGAAATCATTCTGGAACGTGATACCATTCTTGAGGAAGAGCATATTGAACTGATCATAGATACAGGTGCGGCAACGATCCTTATCCAAAGAGAAGAATTGACTGCTGATTTTGCCATTATTTATAATACCCTTCAGAAGGATACTTCTAATACAGAACTAGAAGCTTTACAGCATATTTATCGTCAATTAAGAGGAACTGATCCGCCTGATGAAGAAACAGCTAGAGGTATCATTGAAAAATTATTCTTCTCTGATAAAAGATATGATCTTGGTGAAGTAGGTCGATACAAAATCAATAAGAAACTGGAACTCCAAACTCCGGATGAAATAAAAGTATTGACCAAGGAAGACATCATGGCGATCATTACATACTTAATCAATTTAAGTAATCAAAAAGCTGAAATTGATGATATCGATCACTTGTCTAATCGTCGGGTACGTACTGTAGGCGAACAGTTATATTCTCAATTCGGTGTAGGTCTTGCGCGTATGGCAAGAACTATTCGTGAAAGAATGAATGTTCGTGATAATGAAGTATTCACACCAGTAGATTTAATTAATGCAAGAACACTTTCTTCTGTAATTAATTCTTTCTTTGGAACAAGTCAGTTGAGTCAATTCCTTGATCAGACAAATCCATTAAGTGAGATTACGCACAAAAGAAGAATTTCTGCTTTAGGTCCTGGTGGTCTTTCGAGAGAAAGAGCCGGTTTTGAGGTACGTGATGTTCACTATTCTCATTATGGTCGTTTATGTACAATTGAAACACCGGAAGGACCGAATATTGGACTAATCTCAACGCTTTGCGTTCACGCAAAGATCAATAAAATGGGTTTCATTGAAACGCCTTACAGAAAAGTAAATAAAGGTAAAGTTGATCTTAAAGGAGATGCTTTATACTTATCTGCTGAGGAAGAAGATATGAAAATTGTAGCTCAGTCAAATGCACCTATCGACAATAAAGGAAATTACGTAAACAAGATGGTAAAATGCCGTGAACACGGTGACTTCCCTGTTTACGAACCGGAAAAAATCGAATATATGGATGTTGCCCCTAACCAGATTGTCGGGGTGTCAGCTTCATTAATTCCGTTCCTTGAAAACGATGATGCGAACCGTGCATTGATGGGATCTAACATGCAGCGTCAGGCTGTTCCGTTAATGATCACAGATTCTCCTATTGTTGGTACCGGTCTCGAAGAAAGAGTCGCAACCGATTCTCGTATGATGATTAATGCGGAAGGAGAGGGTGAAGTGAAATATGTAGACGCCAATAAAATTATTGTTAAATACAAAAGAACTGATCGTGAACGATTAATTTCTTTTGATGAAGATGATAAAACATATAACCTCATTAAATTCAGAAGAACTAATCAAGGTACTTGTATCAACTTGAAACCAGTTGTTAGAGTTGGTGATACGGTTGTTAAAGGTCAGATTTTATGTGAAGGTTATGCAACTGAAAAAGGTGAATTAGCTTTAGGTAAAAACCTTAAGGTGGCATTCATGCCTTGGAAAGGATATAACTTTGAGGATGCAATCGTACTTTCTGAAAGAATTGTAAAAGAAGATGTTTTCACATCTATTCATATCGACGCCTACGATTTAAATGTCAGAGACACTAAATTAGGTGAAGAAGAGTTAACGAACGATATCCCTAACGTAAGTGAAGAAGCGACAAAAGATTTAGATAGCAATGGTGTTATTCGTCTTGGAGCTCATATTAAGGAAGGAGATATTATTATAGGTAAAATCACACCTAAAGGTGAATCTGATCCAACTCCTGAAGAGAAACTACTTAGAGCAATTTTTGGTGATAAAGCCGGAGATGTAAAAGATGCTTCTTTAAAAGCTTCTCCTTCTACTAAAGGTGTTGTAATCGATAAAAAACTTTTTGCAAGAGCTAAAAAAGATAAGAATAAAAAAGCTGCAGAAAAGAAAGAGATCGAAGAATTAGAAAAGATTCACGTTAAAAAACTTAACGAATTTGAAGATCTTTTAAAAGATAAATTAAGCATCTTATTAAAAGACCAGAAATCAAGTGGAGTAATTGATACGTATAATCAGGAAGTCGTT
>JAHDHT010000221.1:2943-6396 GCA_020631175.1 Chitinophagales bacterium | reverse complement strand
GTAGGGGCATCACTTGATGAAGTACAAACCGCCTGATAAACGATACCACGCTTATCAAATCTCGATGATCCACCATCATTATGGTCGCCACTTGTAGAGCCGTAATAAGTACCGTATTTAAGATCAACTAAAGTAGAATCAAGTACTATAAAGTAGAATGAACTGGATCCTCCCGGAGAAGTTGAAGAATAGGCATCAGCTGTAATCGACATACCAGAACTTGGTCCATATCCACAAGCATATACATTATTACACACATCCACCATAAAAGCAGAAGGCGTCATATCAGACCATCCGTTTCCACTTCCGAAGATAGTAGACTTGGTCATTGTAGTTAAACTTGAATTGAACTCAGCAATCCACTGACCTGAGTTTGGATTATTAAATACACCCGGTGAAACAGGGAAATCTGCTGATCCGGTACCAAATGCCCAAACAGATCCATCCGTATCCATATCGATAAAATATGGAACTGTTGAACCACCATATCCGTATCCGCCTCCTGTTGGGGCAACCGAAATATAAGTTGCAGCTAAAAGACTGGTACCATCACCACTAATATGTGCAATATATCCGTCCTGGAACCATCCTCCGCCACCGGCGTTCAGGCTTGATTCCTGATAAGCTCCCGCTGTAACCGGAAGGTCAGCTGAGTTCGTAAAACCAGTAATATAAATATCATCGTTATCATCCAATACCATGTTATAACCACTTTCAGACTGATCACCACCATAATAAGTACACCAGTATAAAGCACTTAAAGAACCGTTAAATCGGGCTATCGCAACATCATTTCCACCGAAATAATATCCACCACCGCCACCGGCACCTGCATAATTAGGCTGAAATGCTGTTGCAGAAGTAGGTAAATCATCCGAATTCGTACTAAATGCAACAATTATCTCATCATTGCTGGTAAACGCGATATCACCACGACTATCAGCAGGTTCAGAACCACTTCCTCCAAAGAAAGTAGAACCAATTAATGCAGAACCGTCTTCAGTAAAGCGGGTTATATAGGTATCCTGTCCACCACCATAATAGCCGCCACCGCCTGCGCCGGATAAAGCATCCTGATAAGCACTGGCCGTAATTGGAAAGTTAGCAGATGACGTAGAACCAAATGCTACTAATTCATTATCATCGGTTACATTCAAACTGTTCGGCACATCATATCCTTCACCACCGAGATATGTAGCATAGATTTGAGCCGTACCATCAGGTGTAAATTTTGTAATACATAAATCAACTCCACCATAGTAGTAACCTCCACCCGCACTCGGATTAAATACTGTCTGGAAAGCACCTACTGTTGCAGGGAAACCAGAACCGAAACACTGTCCGCCTGAATATACATTTCCGTCCGAATCATATGCCGCAGACCAACCGTAATTAGTTGTTGTCGAACCACTGTAAGTTCCTGCAACCAATACAGGATCAATGATTAAATCATATCCATCCGTAATTTGAGATTCATCGATATCAAAACGTAAAACACTTCCGTCCAATACATAAGCTGAAGCCACTTCCTGAATTTCACCATCTATAATCTGATAAGTAAAAGGTCTGAATTCAGTAATTTCACGAACGCTTGTTTCCACAATCAAATTACCATTTTCAAGACGCATACGATCCTGACCTTCATAGTCTAAAGCAATATCCTGATAATTTCCACCCGGCTTTACAATGAAATCATACTTCAAATTTGAAGCAGAACTGTAAATACTCAGGTCGATATTGTCATAAATGTTTTGATAGTCAACCGTTCTGAAACCAGGCACTTTGCTGGCCCACTTAGAAGGATCATTTCCAATGTAGAAATTGAAATAATGCCCTAAGCGCTCTGAAGGCTGTAATACCGGATTCGGATTACTTCCTGCAAACTTAACACGGTAAGCATGCCAGTCAATAACCAGATCATCAATACTTTCGTAGCCCGAAATATCAATATCATCATGATAATGAGCATGATCTTTACAAGTCATCGCATGTAAAAGATCATCTATTTGAGTATCTCTGAATAGAAAAGTAAAAGCCTGATCTTCAAGAAATAAAAATCCTTTGTCCAGCTCAACTCGGTAGTTAACATTATCCTGAAACTGATTCATATTCATAATGAATTCCAGTCTTGGAGATGCTTCAGAACCGGCCGTTTCAGAGGCTTGAGAATGAACAAATGTACCTAGCAGGATAGCCAGACAGATAAGCGTTCGAAAAACTCGATACATGTCGTTTGTTTTTAGTTAAAAAATACCCCTCTTCTAACTAATACTAAAATAAGAGAAAAGTTGATATTAAGCAGCAAAGTTACGCTTTAACTTTGTCATCTGCTGCTCACTTTTGCTTCATTTCCAATTTGTTAAACATTATTTCAACGCTACAAGTCTTTTTATTAATTTTTTGAAACGATAGTTTCGGGCTGCCGTATCCGGCTGCAGTCTTGCTTTCCGCTGCTACGCGCCTCCGTTTCAGACGCTTCAGCATGCTTTTGGCTGGTCTTCCCGCTGGTCAGCCTGTGCCAAAACCTGCTTCAGTGCACTTCAACAAAGCCGGGTATCCGCTGCAATCAAGGTTAGTTTGCCGGGTGCAGGGATGAAAATTAGAATTTGAATAAGGAAGCTTGAGTAAGGATGGAATGAATAAAAAAAGCGGACCAGTTGTTTTGGTCCGCTTTATATCGTCGTTTTTACGGTTTATCACATTATCTAATGCTGTTGTTTATCTGCCTGCTAACCAATTTTGCAGCTTTTCAAAGCTTTCTTCAAAAGCCTCTTCCTGAACAAAATGACCGGCTTCAAATTGATGTAATTCATAATTAGTAAGGGTATTCTTCCATTTATTCAGATGTTGTTCTTTGATAAAGGGGTCTTCATCACCCCATAAAATCAATACCGGCTTATCTTTTATTTGCTCGATCTTATTCCATTGTTCAGCATACCATTTTGATGAGCCTACCAGTGATTTCCCAATCTTTAATAAACCATAACGACTATATTTATTTGGAAAGGGTTTGTAATAATGCTTGTGCGTTTCTTTATTTAATTTCTTTTTATTGGCAAAAGCGTTTTTAAATAAAAACTTTGGAGAAAAATTAGTGTTCAGATAAATGAAATTCCCGATTTTACTGTGTAATATTTTATCGACTTTTTGCGCCTCTTTATCGTTTTCAGTTTCCCATAACCAGGTATTAAATAAAACGATCTGCTTCACATTTTCCGGCTTTTCAATGGCATAAGATAAGCCAATCGGACCACCAAAATCATGCACTACTAAAGTGATGTTGGTCAAATTTAAATGCTCAATTAAATGATTTAAATTTTTGCTGTGCGCCTGAGGTGTTCCCTCAAAATCTTCCGGTTTTTCAGATAAACCGAATCCAAGATGATCAATGGCAATACATCGGTAATTTTTAGAAAGTGCTTTTATATAATTTCTATACAAAAATGACCATGC
>JAHDHT010000221.1:0-2843 GCA_020631175.1 Chitinophagales bacterium | reverse complement strand
GCATTTGAATGATTTAACATAATTGAAAAAATTAAAGTGGTTAAAATGAATATTGTTCTCATGATTATTTCTTTTTACAAAGATGCGGCTGCTTTAAAGCCTAAAAAATGATTCAAATCAAGAAAACGGGTGAATGGTTATTTTTTTTGTTTGAACAGCACTTTTTCATCCTGAACGCAATTGTAAATGGCTGGATGTTTTGTATTTTTAAGTATGTTGAAACCCTGTACACTCCTTATTATATTATTTTGCAGCATGAGCAGTATTGCTCAAACACCAACCTGGTCGGATGATATAGCAGAAATTTATTACAAGAATTGCTCATCCTGCCATCATGATGGTTCTATCGCTCCATTCGAATTGATGTCTTATACCGATGCAGTCGTTTGGGCCGAATCAACCAAACATGTATTGGAAGAAAATGAAATGCCTCCATGGCCTGCCGATCCGGATTATCGGGAGTTCGCCAATCAGAAGATATTGAGTGATACTGAAAAACAATTGGTTATTGATTGGATCGACAATGGAACACCCGAAGGTAATTTAGCAGCTGCACCCTTGCCTCCTGTTTTTGAGCCAACCGGTTCTTTATTGGATACCATCGACTTAACAGTTGCAATAGAACCCTATACATTACAAAGCAACTTAGATGAATATCGCTGGTTCGTTATTCCGAATCCCTTGAATGAAACCGTTTATGTGAACAAGGTAGAAGTTATGGCAGGTTTACCGGAAGTAGTGCATCATGCTGATTTAAATGTAGATCTAAGTACCAATTCTTACAATAATGATTTAGCAGATCCACTTCCCGGATTTAATAATAGTGTAGGCGGACCGTCTGTTTCGTATCAGATTAATGCATGGCAGCCCGGAGGAGGTATCGCACGTTACCCTCAGGGTTGGGGTATTAGAGTTGATCCCGGATCATATTTTATTATTGAGATTCACTACGGCCCAGGTGGTATTGGATTAACAGATAGTACTTTTATGAATTTACAATTTGTAAAAGACACTCCTGAAAATGAAATCCGTGAAATCGTTAATCAATGGTATCTCTACGATAGTGCTCCTGTATTAACCGATGGACCTTTAGAAATACCCGCCTATGAAGTAAAAACTTTTCATCAGCAGAGAGGTCCTTTAGCAACAGATTGGTCTTTAATTTCTATTTGTCCACATATGCATTTATTAGGAAAGTCGTATAAAGTCTGGGCTGTTGATCCGGATGGAAATGAAATTCCTTTAATCGATATTCCGCAATGGGATATTCACTGGCAAAAGTTTTATACCTACATTAATCCTTTGAAGATTCCTGCGGGCTCATGGATTTATAGTGAAGGTGTGTATGATAATACGCTGTTAAATCACGATAATCCAAACAATCCACCTGTCGATGTCTATCGCGGTTTGCGAACCACCGATGAAATGTTTTTGTGTTATTTTATTTACTCCGAATATGAAGAAGGAGATGAATTAATTGATATGACCGAAATTATTGAATTGCAGGAACCGGAACCGGTGAATGTAATTGATTATAATGCGCTCTCATGGACAATCTTACCGAACCCGGCTACTGATTGGGTACAGATAACTACTTCTAATAAAATAAATGTACTAGAAAATTTTAGTCTTTTTAGTGCAGACGGCAGAAAACAAACTTTGCTTATTGATGAAATTTATAATAATAAAATGCGCATTAATGTAAGTCACCTGGATGCAGGAATTTATTTTATTTCTAATGGTACTTCAAGCTTAAGATTAGTCATTAGTTCAAGATAATCGATTAAGATTTAAATATTTCTGTTATTAGTTTTTAAGCTTGATTAAAAACGATTATTAATTTTAGCATATGAATTTGCTGGATCAAATTAGAATTTTAGATTTCACAAGAATGTTACCCGGCCCTTTGGCTACTCAATTAATGGCACAAATGGGAGCGGATGTAATCAAAATTGAACATCCTGAAAGAAAAGACTTGACTCGTTTTGTCGGAAAAAAAATTGATGATGCAGGAATTATATTTCATCAATTAAATAATGGAAAAAAAATACGATTTATTAATTATCAATCTGAAAATGGTAAGACTCAGATAGAAGAATTGATTAAAAATTCAGACATCTTAATCGAACAGTTTCGACCGGGAGCCATGAAAGCCTGGGGGCTAGATTATCAGTCTGTACAAAAAATAAACCCGGAAATAATTTATGTCTCTGTTACCGGTTACGGTCAGCATAATAGCTTTTCAAATATAGCTGGACATGATTTAAATTATCTTGCTTATTCAGGTATTTCTACTATGATTCGGGATGAACAAAATCAGCCTGTAGTTCCCGAAACGCAATTTGCAGACATCAGTGGCGCTTATATGCTTATTGTTGCAATTCAATCGGCCATAATTAAAAAGTTCCAAAATGGAAAGGGAGCGTATATCGATTTTTCCTTGGCCCAATCTATGCTTCCATTTTTAAGTATACCATTTGCATTGCATCAAAGTAAAATGGATTATCGGAACTTTAATATTTTAAACGGTAAAACCGCAGTTAACTACGCTTATTATCAATGCAAAGATTTAAAGTGGATTAGTTTAGCTGCAATGGAAATTAAGTTTTGGAATCGATTTTGTGAAGTAGCAGGCAAAGAAGATTGGAAAAGAAAGAATGCTTTAGAATTACTCAATATTAATTTTCCAAAAGAAAAAGTAGTTGAATTATTTAAATCGAAAACACAAAAAGATTGGCTGGAACAATTTAGCGGACAAGATGTATGTATTGCTCCTGTCTTAGAAATAGAAGAATTAGAAACTGATCCATATCATTTAGAGCAGGAAAGTTTTACCGAATTTA
>JAHDHT010000220.1 GCA_020631175.1 Chitinophagales bacterium | reverse complement strand
AATCCTCAATCCTCAATCCTCAATCTCAAATCAAAAAATCCTTCCTGCGTCAGGATGACCTGCGGTCATCTCAAAAATCCTCCATCTTCCCCAAACACTGTTTAGTTAAATTAAACTCCCTTATCAGTTGCTCCAGAATTTCTGCTGCCGGTTTTATTTCATTTATTGCTCCGGAGATCTGGCCAATTTCCAATTCACCTTCATCCATGTCGCCTTCAAACATTCCTTTCTTAGCACGCCCTCTTCCTAAGTGACGCACCATACCATCCACGTCACCCGTTTCTTCCAGCGCTTTTATTTCATCGTAAAATTTATTCTTCAATAATCGAACAGCAATAACCTGTTTCATGCTGAGCATTGTATCTCCTTCTTTAGCATCAACAACAGCATTTTTGAAATTTATATGAGCCGACGATTCTTCACTGGCAACAAAGCGACTTCCAATCTGAACTCCTTCCGCACCTAATGCAAAACAAGCATAAATTGCAGCACCACTTCCAATTCCTCCCGCAGCAATTAATGGGATATCAATAACAGATTTTACAATGGGCAATAAACAAAGCGTAGTTGTTTCATCACGACCGTTATGCCCACCGGCTTCAAATCCTTCCGCAACAACAGCATCCACTCCTGCATCTTGCGCTTTCATTGCAAACCTCGCACTGCTTACCACATGTACAACCGTTTTATTTCTCTCCTTTAACCAACTGGTCCACTTTTTTGGATTTCCCGCCGAGGTAAATACGATAGGTACATTATACTTTTCTATTAATTCTAAATGCGCTTCGATATCAGGATATAATAAAGGCAAGTTAACAGCATAAGGTTTTTCAGTAGCAGCATTACATTTTTGCAAATGTTCTTCCAAAATATTCGGATACATAGAGCCTGCACCTATTATCCCTAATCCACCTGCATTACTAACTGCAGAAGCCAGCTCCCAGCCACTGCACCAAACCATACCCGCTTGAATAATCGGATATTTAATATTAAATAGTTCTGTTATTCTATTTTGCATCCTGAAAGATACAAAATGCCTCTTCAAAATTACTCAGGAGAAATCGTACCTAAATTATAATTGACGAAATTGTAAGTGAGACTAATTACTAGAATATTATCGCTTGCACTTTCTACACACCCATTACCATCATCATAGGTATATGTAACAGTGTGATTTCCGGGTCCTGCAAGTGCCGGGTTGAAAGCGCTAAACACCACACCCGGACCGTTAAATGTGCCGCCAGGAGGTGTTCCTGATAAAGCAATGGATGTAGCTGAACTTGTTGTAGATGGAAGCCCGTCAAGGGTAACGGTCAGGTTACAGTCTTCAGGATATTCGACAACACAATTTACAGATAATGAACTTGAAGGGCTTTCAATTGTGTTTCCCGGAGTAAGATCGTATCCACTCAAACCAACAAAATCAGGAGCGTATCGATGAATTTTGAAAGCACCTCCACCAAAAAATCCTCCCGGAGGCAAATAATGCCAGACAACATCTTGTGTTGTACCATCTAATTCAAAAAAGTCGCCGTCTGTTGTAGGTGAAACTAATATGTTCCCATTTGGTAAAGCCTGAGCTCCTCCTTCAAAAAAACTATCAAAGACACCTCCGTTTGGTCCATTCGAATATTCCTGGTTTGGAGTAAATGGTAAAAATGGTTGTGAAGGTGCGGGAGCAGTATAATTACCGTTCGCATCAACAGGTGGTTGAACTAAATCTACAGTCGCATAATTATCTCCAAATGAAGAAGATGCTCCTCCGTCATTATCGAAAATAGTAATCCATCCTTCATTTACAGATCCTTCCCGAACCCATTCTCCGCAATGCTGACCAAACAGTTGCTGGTCTGCAGCGGTTCCTCTATCGTATGCAGCAGGATTTCCCCATCTCCATAAAATATCTCCTCCTTTACCTGAATTTCCACCGGTGCTTCCTGCCGCTTCCTGGGTTGTCGTGCTGTGATCAATAATCATTATCTCACTAGTCCATCTGAAGCTTAATAACAACTGATCAAATTCTTCATTATAATCGACACCGTTTAAATGCATCCAGTCTGCTCCGCTGCCTCCACCAAAACTTCCTGTCGGAATGTAATTAAAATCCATTCTTTCAGGATGGTCGGTAATGACTCCGAAATTGGGTTTTGAAGCATCAAAATCCTGAACAAGATGATCTTTCATATGCCACGACCAAACAATATTCGCTTGCCCGGAACCAATGGGTTGAATTTCTACTATATGCTCAGTCCATAATTCATTTCCTAAGTTGGCCGGATTTCTACCAAGGGCGATCGCCTGATTTACACTCATTTCTTCCCAGGCACAAACTAAAACATTTCCATTAGGTAATGGCTCAACATCATGATGACTACACCATTGATTAGGTGAATAGTAATCGTAAGACCATAAATTATTGGAGTTCTGATCATAAATGGCCAAACCTCCCGAAACTCCTCCGGCACCAAAAGAAGTACCGCCAATAGTTTCAGCATGCAGTAAGTTTCCGTCAAACATTAAATAAGTACTTAATCCTGCCGGTCGATCACAATTCCATTCATGAATTAATTTCCCGCAATTATCAATCAGATAAACATCATCTTCATTGGGAAACAAAGTGTAACCCGGCCATGCTCGCGTGTCATCATAAATTTGTAAACCATTTTGAGTAAAACCTGAAATGCCGATTAGAACAGCAATAGTAATAAGAAGTGATTTTTTCATATTAAGGGCTTATAGTACCTAAATTATAATTCACGAAGTTATAATTTATTGATACTACTAAGATATTTTCTGTAACACTTGTAAGGCATCCGTCCATATTTGTATAGCCATATTCAATAATATGATTTCCGGGACCTGCTAAGCCTGGGTTAAAAGCACTAAATAAAACACCCGGGCCGCTGAATATTCCTCCTGCCGGAAAAGCAGATAAACTGATAGAATTAGCCGCTGTATTTGTACTTGAAGGCAAATTTTCAATATAAACAAGATCGTTGCATATCTCTGTTTCAGCTATACAAAATTCAGATAATGAACTGGAAGGATTTTCAATTGTTCCGGATGGAAATGAAATCAAATTGCTTAAACCCGAATAGTCAGCTGAATAACGATTGACTTTAAATGGAAAAGGGCTTATCGGAATATTATAATGCCAGACAATTTCCTGTGTTATTGGATGCACTTCGAAAATTGAACCTGCTTCAGTTGGTGCAATTAATACATTACCATTACTTAATCCCTGAGCACTACTCATCTTTGCTGAAAAAAAGCTGCCACCCGGACCGTTATCAATTTCAATATCATCGGTAATTACCTGAAAAGCTGCACCCTGATCTGAAGCTATAACATAGTTTCCGATATTATCTTTAAGAGGTTGAACTATATTTATGATACTTGAAACATCTCCATTTGCATTTCCTCCAATATTATTAAAAACGGTAAAACCATTTTCAAAAGGCCCATCCAAAATCCATCTCGAATCATGCTGGAAATAAAAATCCCTGTTTTCAATTAATGCTAATGTATAATTGGAAGGATTACCGTATCGAAATAGAAAATCACCTCCATGACCTGAATTTCCACCATTTGCAGAAGCGGCTTCTGTTGTAGTTGTTGAATGGTCAATTACATAGACTTCATTCGAGTTTCTCGAGCTTACAATAATCTGATCAAGATTTGAATTATAATGAATACCATTAAAATGTAACCAGTCAACCGGATTAAAAACGGAAGGAGTAAAATTCAAATTTAACTTTCTTGGTTCTTGTTCTATAACTCCAAAATTTTCTTTTGAAGCATCAATATTTTGAACTACATGATCAATCATATCCCATTGCCAAACTATATTTGCCTGATTGTTCGGAAGGATTTCTACTTCTATTATCCGTTCATATAAAAATTGATCTCCGGTTAACAGTGAAGGGTCTCTGCCTTCTGCAATAGCTTGAGGAACGGATAAAGCCACCCATGATAAACCAAGAAAATTTCCATTTGGAAGCGGTTCTAAATCATGATGCAGACCACGTTCACCTGAAATATTATACTCATAAAACCAAAACAAATTTCCGTTTGAATCATATAATTCAAAACGATTTCCTGATGTGCCGTTTTGAGCATTTCCTAATCGAAGTAAACTTCCATCATACATGATATCAACAGCTGCAGTTGAATTAACAGTAGTGTTCCATGAATGGATTACTTGCCCGCAATTATTAATTAGATAAACTGCATCTGCAGTCGGAAATAAAGTATAACCGGGATAGGCAGCGTTTGTTTGGTAAAGTTGTAGACCTACCTGAGCATTTGCTTTAGTAAAAAAAGAAATTAAAACTAATACAAATAAAAGCTGTCGCATTATTCAGGTGAAATCGTTCCTAAATTATAATTAACGAAGTTATAAGTTAAACTAAAAACAAGAATAGCATCAGACGCTGTTTCAACACAACCGTTACCGTCATCGTATGTATATTCAATAGTGTGCTGCCCCGGCCCTGCAAGGGAAGGATTAAAAGCGCTAAACACTACACCCGGACCGGAAAATGTTCCACCTGCCGGTGTACCTGTTAATGCGATTGATGAAGAGCTGCCTGTTGTGCTTGGTAAGCCTGAAATCGTTACTACTAAATTACAGTCTTCGGTATAATCAACAACACAATTTGTAGATATTAAACTTGAAGGACTTTCAACAGTTGAACCGGGAGTTAAATCTAAAAAGGCAAGACCCGGATAATCTGCTGAATAACGTGTTATTTTAAATGGATCCTGATTGTTAGGATTTCTGTAATACCATACGATGTCTTGAGTTGTACCATCTAATTCAATGAAATCTCCGTCATCGGTAGGGCATACTAAGATGTTACCGTTAGGCAGACCGTGTGCGCCTCCCATATTATTTGTTTGGAATTCTCCGCCCGGTCCATTAAAATAAATTACATCTGGCTCAACCGGAGAAAATGGAACTCCCGAAGCAGCAGGTTGTGTGAAAAAGCCATTAGCATCTCTTGGAGGAGTAACTAAATCCACTGTGCTGTTTCCGGTACCAATATTAAATCCTCCATCATTATTGAATGCAGTAAATTTTCCCTGATTAACTCCTTCTTCAATCCATCGACCGTCATGCTGACCGTGTAATCGTTTATCAGCTGCTGTTCCGGCTCCATAATTTTGAGGATTACCATAGCGATATAATATATCTCCACCCATACCATAAGTTCCACCATTAGCAGAAGCTGCTTCAGCGGTAGTCGTAGTATGGTCAATTACATACACTTCACTAGACCATCTGCAGCTTAACATAATCTGATTAAACTCATTGTCATAATCAATTCCATTTCCATGCATCCAGTCACCACCGCCAAATCCGCCACCACCGGAGCCGATATTGATATCAATCTTATTTGGAAAATCTGCAGGATCACCAAAATTTGGAAGGCTTGCATTAAAGTCTTGTACAAGATGATCAATCATATCCCATTGCCATACAAGGTTCGCCTGGTTTGAGCCAACAGGTTGAATTTCTACAATTCTTTCATACCATAATTCATTTCCAACATTTGCCGGGTTTCTTCCCAGTGAAATTGCTTGCGTTGAAGATATTTCCGTCCATACAATAGCAAGGATATTTCCGTTTGGCAGCGGTTCAACATCGTGATGAACTGCGTAATCATTGGCTACATACCAGTCATATCGCCAAACCAAATTACTGTTCGGATCATAAATGTCAAGACGGCCGCCGCCACCACCGCCACCATTGAAGGTGTTGTTAGAAGTAAGACGACTCATAAATAATAAATTACCATCCTCCATTAAATAGGAAGCAAGACTTGGAGTATTATCAGTAGTCCACTGGTTTATTATTTTTCCGCAGTTGTCAATCAGATAGGTATTCGTGCCGGAAGGCCATAAGGTGTAACCCGGATAAGAACGGGTATCATCATAAATTTGGAGCCCTGATTGAGAAAAGGCAAAAGTGCTTGAAAATAATAGAATAAGGGTCAAAAATAAATTTCGCATTATACAAGAATTGAAGACATAAAAATACAGAAATAGCAAAGCTAATCAGGCATTTATGACGACATATTTTGCAAGTTCTTACTGCTGTTTAGCAAAAAAATGAACTAAATAACTTTCAAAAAAACCAATACCTGTTCTTAATGGTGCCCGTCAGTATGCTCTTCTTTGTATTCACCTAATAGCTTATTCGCCAAAGGTCCTACTGTTAAGCCCTGAATAATAATTGAAAAAGCAACCACTACATAAGTAATCGTTAAAAACAAATCCCGATGCATTTCAGTAGTCAAAGTAAGCGCCAGCGCTATAGAAATTCCACCTCTTAATCCACCCCAGGCCATAAACAAATTGGTATTCGGAACAAATTCAAGTTTTTTCTTGAAGAGTTG
>JAHDHT010000219.1:4024-6405 GCA_020631175.1 Chitinophagales bacterium | reverse complement strand
GATGATATGTCTGCGAGTTTTACTCAAATAGAAGATAATGAATGTGAAGAGTTAGAAGCTGCATTTACGAACACCACATTAATAGGTGACACTTATGATTGGGATTTCGGGGATGGAAGTGCCGGTTCGACAGATGAGAACCCAACACATATTTACACTGCGCCCGGTACCTATACCGTTACTTTAACAGTTACCGATTCGCAGGGGTGTTTTAATCCTGCAACTACAACTTCTATAATAGCATATGACGGTCCAATTGAAGCTGTATTAAGTATACCGGATGTCGATGAATGTTCTGATGCACCGGTACAGTTCAGTACTGATTCTCAGGCTCCATATTACATTTGGGATTTCGGGGATGGAATAGGAACTGCTTCAGAACAAAATCCTGTATATACTTACACAGCAGCCGGTACTTACACCGTTAATCTTACTGTGATTGACAGTGCTTCGTGTAATATCAGCAGTTCTTCACAGGCAACAGTAACAATAATCGATCAGCCGGACGCTGACTTTACCGTTGGTAATCCGAATTTAGAATTATATGAAGTGGTTGAATTGGGTTTCAGCAATGCTTCAAATGCTAATTTAGAATGGACATTTGGAGATGGTACGGTAATTAATGATGAAGAACAACCTCCGTTCTTTTATAATCAGAATGGTAGTTTTGAAATTTGTTTGACGGTAACTACACCACAAGGATGTGAGAACATTGCATGTAGTCAAGTGATTGTTGAAACAGAATCGACAATTGGAGTGCCAAATGCGTTCTCACCAAATGGGGATCAGGCAAATGATATATTATTTGTAAAGGGTGAAAACATTGAATGGTTTACACTTAAAGTATTTAATAGATTTGGTGAATTAGTTTTTGAGACCGACGATCAAAATGTTGGTTGGGATGGAAAATACAGAGGTAAAGACCATGAAATGGATGTCTTTGTTTATCTGTTGAATGCTAAATTACTGGATGGAAGATTGATAGAAAATATGAAAGGTAATGTTACCTTATTAAGATAAATGTTAAAGCCGGATGAAATTTCATCCGGCTTTTTTTATTCTCTAATTTTCATTTTATTTTACGCTATGGTTATTAAAGCAGAAAGCGTTACTGAATATATCAGCAAGGTACCCGAAGAACGACAACCGGTTTTTAAGAAACTTAGAAAAGTAATCAAAGCTAATTTACCTAAGGGTTTCAAGGAATGCATTAATTATAATATGATCGGCTATGTAGTGCCGCATAAATTATATCCGGACGGATATCATTGCGATCCTAAACTTCCCCTACCCTTTATCAATATCGGCAATCAGAAAGGATATGTAGCATTATATCATAGCGGTGTCTATGCGGAGAAGAAGGTGCATGACTGGTTTGTAAAAGAATATCCAAAACACGCTAAATATAAATTGGATATGGGTAAGAGTTGTATTCGATTTAAACGACTTGATGATATTCCTTACGAATTAATTGGCGAGTTGATGACCAAGTATACCGTTGACGACTGGATTAAAACCTACGAGAAAAATATCAAGAAAAAATAAGCTCAATTATAGCAGCAAGAATCTAATTATAGTTTCATTGTATTCTGCTTTAGATTATTACCATTATCGACCATTCATAGATAAATTAAAGCTATGTTTGTTCAACAAAAGTTGACATTTTGTGTTTAAAACATTGCAATCATTAAACAAATATTAAACATTTAAAATCATTTAAAAACATGACTCAAGCAGAAATTATTGACAGACTGAAAGCTGGAAATGAAAGATTTGTTGAAGACAAATTAGATGGAAAATTACAGGATAGCTCAAGACGAGATGAATTGACATCAGGTCAGGCTCCTTATGCAATTGTTTTAAGCTGTGCTGACAGTCGGGTTGTTCCTGAATTAGCCTTTGATACCGGTTTAGGTGAAATTTTTGTCGTAAGAGTAGCAGGAAATGTAGCCAATAGTTCTTCTATTGCCAGTATTGAATATGCTGTTGCTCACTGCGGATCTACTGTTATTGTTGTACTTGGCCATCAAAGTTGTGGTGCTGTTACAGCCGCTATTGGTGGCGGTGATAATGGCTATAACATCAATCATTTATTAGCACATATCACTCCTGCAATCAGTGCAGCAGGTGAAGGGGCCGAAGTAAACGACGTAGTTAAAAAGAACGCTCAACTTACCGTAGAAGAGTTGAAAACAAGATCTTCAATTATCGCAGATGCAGTTGACTCCGGAAAAGTAAAAGTTGTTCCTGCTTACTACAATCTGGATAGTGGTAAAGTAGATTTTCTTTAAGATTACAAATTACTAAATGTACATACGTAAGAATTTTACAGCAAAAGGCCTCTGGCGATTCGCCGGAGGTCATTTGCTTTGGATATTAGC
>JAHDHT010000219.1:0-3924 GCA_020631175.1 Chitinophagales bacterium | reverse complement strand
GATTTCTATGTTCATCAGGGTAAATGTGAACGTATTAAAAAGTTTCCATTACCAAGACAATATGGAAATATGAGTATGATCTTTACCGGCATTTTCATTTTCTTATTACCCTTTGCGATGGTTGGTGAATTTCATAACCATGAAAACTACATTGTTTGGCTTGCCATCCCATTTTCAGCATTAGTAGCGATTGTATTCTTATTAATGGAATTGATCGGGGATTATTCTGAAAATCCCTTCGAAGGTTTAGGCAATGATATACCAATGCTTTCTTTATGCCGTGTAATCGAAATCGATTTACTTGAAATGTTAGGTGAAAAAGATTTACCTCCTAATATTGAGGCTGTTGATGGCGTTTTGATGTAATTGCTATTTAATCTTCCTTAACACATAAGATGAAATATTAGTTGTTTATTCGCTTTAGTAAGCTTAAAGCTTATACCCGAAATATGTCTTAAAAATCTATTGCAAGCAACAATAGCTTCAAAATCATTTGTTTCGCATCTGTCTTTACAATCATCATAGCGGTACAAGGTTAATTTTTACCGACAGCTGATTTTATTGCTCTTGATGCATTAATAAGAAATTTTAATACATCATTCAGGTAAAATACTCCCCGATTTTGCATAATTTAATTGGTAGTATATGGCGGATAAAAACGAACAGTATAAGATCCTGCTTCAAAAAATGGAAGCACTGCTGCAAAAGCAGGAATCCTTTAATGAAGAAATCAAACTATTAAAAGACGAACTCAGCAAACTTAAGGCTGAAAATTTTTCAGGTACCGAAGAAAATTCAAATGTTGAGAGTGTTGTTGAAAATCAAGTTGAACCTGAAGAAGCAGTAGCAGCTGTTGAAGAGTCAGTTTCAGCGGAAGACGTAAATCCTTCCGTCCAAAAACCATTAAGCCAAAAAACTTCAAACCAAAAGCCTTCAGGCCAAAAAACTGAAGATGCGACTCTTGTAAAACCTCCGGTAAAGAAGCGGAGTTTTGAGAAAGCAAGAAATGTTAATAAAACATCTCTCGAAAAATTTATTGGTGAAAACCTGATTAATAAAATTGGAATACTAATTACGATAATTGGTGTTGCTCTGGGCGCAAAATATTCTATTGATAACAATCTACTTGGTCCTGAACTGCGAATCATATTAGGATATGCTACTGGTTTGGGGCTTTTAATTTCAGGAATGTTAGTGCGTAAAAATTACAGCGCTTTTAGTGCTGTATTAGTAAGTGGCGCAATGGCAATATTCTATTTCATTACCTATGCCGCTTTTGATTTTTATCAACTTATTCCGCAAGCTGTCGCATTTGCATTAATGCTATTGTTTACTGCATTCACCGTTTTCTCTGCTATTCAGTACGACCGGCAAATTATAGCACATATAGGATTAGTCGGTGCTTATGCCATACCGTTTATATTAAGTCAGGACAGTGGAAGAGTAAATTTTCTATTCACCTACATGGCAATAATTAATGCGGGGATATTAATTATTGCATTTATTAAATATTGGCGTTGGCTAAATTATATCGCATTTTTCTTTACATGGGTGATTTTCCTTTCATGGTTTGGTTCAGAACTCGGTGAACCAGGACATCAACGTACAGCATGGATATTCGGCACCCTATTTTTTGCTTTGTTTTATATTACATTCCTTGCCTATAAATTTATCAGGAAGGAAAAAATTGATACGGGTCTTGCCATTTTATTAATTATAAACGCATTTATTTTTTACGGAATTGGATATACTTTAATTGACCAGAATGCTTCCGGTTCAAATTATCTAGGCCTATTCACACTGCTCAATGCATTAATCCATTTGCTGATAGGATTAGCTGTCTATTTTCAAAAGCTGGTAGACAAACGCTTATTTTATTTGTTAAGTATTCTCGCACTTGCGTTCGCCACTATTGCTATACCTGTTCAATTAGACGGCTCATGGGTTACATTGCTTTGGATGGCAGAAGCGGCTATTTTATTCTGGATTGGCCGACGACAGAATATTAAATTATTTGAAAGTATTTCATATGTATTAATAATAATAGGTATTTCAAGTCTGATACATGACTGGGTAAAAGTCTATCTCGATCATCCGTTCGACATGGAGCGAATAAAAGTTCCGAGCCTTTTAAATACCGCTTTCTTAGGAACCGGATTTAGTATTTTAGTTTTAGCTTTCATCAATTATTATCACCATAAGAAAGCATATGTGGTGGATAAAGCTTCATTATATTTTATTCCATCGATGCTAAGTGTTGCCTTAGTTATGTGCTTAATTATTGTAGGTTATTTTGGAGGCATCCTCGAAGTTGGAAATTTTTGGGAAAACAAATATCAGGCATCTGGATTAATGCTCGAAGACAATAAAGGTCTTAACAACCTTGAATACTTTAAAGACTATCGACAATTTGGTGTTGTATGGATGGTCAATTATTCTCTAATTTTTGCGAGCCTGCTCACACTTCTTAACTTAGTTGTTTTCAAAAGTCGACAGATTGGAATTGTAAATGTAATCGTACATATTTTTGTTTCCCTGTTTTTTCTTTGCATTGGTCTGTTTATCATTTCTGAATTAAGAGAAAGCTATCTTGGTGAAGCATTAAGTAATGTATTTAAAGTAGGTCCATATCACATCGGAATTCGATATATTTCAATTGGTATTTTTACAGCATCGCTGCTAATTTTATGGAGACTCTTAAAAAGTAAATTTTATGAAAACCGTTTTGAAATTGTTCCGGGTATATTATTACACACAGCCATTTTATGGGTCTTAAGTTCAGAACTGTTGCATTGGCTTGACTTTGCCGACACACAAAATATGTACAAATTAGGCTTAAGCATTTTATGGGGTTGTTATTCCTTATTTATAATTGTTCTCGGAATCTGGAAAAGAAAAACATATCTGCGCGTTTTCGGAATTGTTATATTTACCATCACTCTGATTAAGCTGTTCGTTTACGATATAGCTCATTTAAATACGCTGTCAAAAACAGTTGTTTTTGTAGCCTTAGGAATTTTATTACTTATTATTTCCTTCCTTTATAACAAATACAAAAGCGTACTCTATGATGAACGTTAAAACAGGAATTGCTTTTATAGGTTTGTTGATTTGTTTCAATACATTCGCATCAAACTTTTCTTACAAAGCTCCTATTGGCACCCTGCAAAAAGGATGGAATAAAATTAATCTGACTGATGAAATACTTCAGGAATCGAATGCCGATTTGAGTGATATAAGAATCCTGGCAATCGAAGAAAACAAGGATACATTGGAAGCAATCTATCAAATTCAAGGTTATCAAAACAAGGAAAAGAAGATTATTCAAAATGTATCCATCATTAATAGAAGTACAAAAGACAATCGCAACTTTGTAACAT
The DNA here is from genome assembly GCA_020631175.1 of Chitinophagales bacterium. Taxonomy (GTDB): domain Bacteria; phylum Bacteroidota; class Bacteroidia; order Chitinophagales; family JAHDHT01; genus JAHDHT01. Next base: position 544 of record JAHDHT010000219.1, on the reverse strand, counting down.
TTAAATCGAAAAAAGGCGTAACACTTAATTATTTAAAACTGGATATTAAAGGATCTGATTTTGATTTAAAAGTAAAACTGGAAGGAAGTCAAAACAAAAGAGATTGGTATACCCTGTTAGACAAATATCGGATTTCACGTTTAAGTGTTCCCAATAAACCTAATGCAGGTTATATCTTTAGTGAGTTATATTTCGACAATTCGGAATATCAATATTATAGAATCAGCTATCCATATACAGATAAATTATTGATTTACGCTGTTGATGCAGTGGAGTATAAAAAACCGAAACAAAAAGAAGTACCTGTTGAAATTTTAAGTCGAACTACAAGTCAGGATAAATCAAAAAACGAAACACATATTCATTTAAAACTAAAACACAAATTAGCTTTAAATCAAATTGAATTAAAAGCAAAGCAATTTTTTGATTACTTCCGTCAGGTAGAAGTTTATGGATTCTCAACTATAAAAACGCAAAAGGGAAATCATTTTATGACGAAAGAGTTTAAACTGGGAAGTGGCTTTATTTCCTCCCTGCAAAAAAT
>JAHDHT010000218.1 GCA_020631175.1 Chitinophagales bacterium | reverse complement strand
TTTTTAAAAAGTCGTTAGGTGAAAGGTGTAAGTCGTTGGTAACTTTTAAAAAAGAAGGACTGATGACTGAAGACTGAAGACTGATTACTTAAATAAAAAAGGGGCGAATAAATTCGCCCCTACTGATGGGTGGAAGACGGGATTTGAACCCGCGGCCTCCGGAACCACAATCCGGCGCTCTAACCAACTGAGCTACAACCACCGTGTAAGCAGACCTCCTGCTCTATTGGGCGTCAAAGATACCCAATTTTATAATTTGTAAAAGCTTTTTTAAAGCATTTTAGTTCTTTAAAGGCTCATCTTCGAGCAATGTGAATTTTCGGGTAACAGAGTTGTACGGACCCGGCACAAATTTGCCGTCTTTATCCAATAATTCAAGCTTAACGGTATGCTCGCCTTCACCTAATCCTTCCATCATATAAGGTACCCAATCGGTTAGTACAAAAGCATTTCCATTAATCGTTGCACGCACTCTGTAGCTGTCCGGAGCGAGATCGGCGTTAACCAGATAGAAATCAAGCATTACTTTTTCGATATTCTGTTTTCCGATATAGGTGCCTTTCGGACGGCTGTAAAACATATGTGGCTTAGATAAATCCTGTGCTTGTGGGCGACCTTTTCCTACGGTAAACTGACTTAAAGTATAAGCCTTACCGTTTTTAATGCTTTCATGATACGATCGACTTAAAAAAGATAGTAAGACATGATGCCCAGGCTTTATATCTTTCTCAAAATCGGCTGTATAATGCGCACTATAAGGTTGGTTATCGAGAATCCAGTGAATATGCTGGCCTTTTGCACTGTTCGCACATAATTTTGCATCGGCATCAGGCGTCTGATTTCCTAAAGTGTAGTTCTTGACTTCATAAGAAAACATAGTGTTTCCAGGTCTTACAGTATTAGTAGACGGGCTCTTCAGCTTCAGCTCTGCATCGGCAAATTCGGGAGAATCTTTAACAGGTGTGAGCGTAATGCCGTTTACAGTAATTGCTCCTTCAGCTTTTTGACTTGCTGACTTTTTCTGATTATCGGTGGATTTCTTTTTTCCGCTATCTCCCGAAACCATATCATCGAGCTCATCTAAAAGTTCATTGTACTGATCATCTCCTTCTTTCTGCGATTGCTCAGTGGATCCTCCACCGCAAGCCATAAACAGAAAGCAAAATAGTATGGCTGCTAACTCAATTTTTTTCATAGAATTCGTTTTCATTATGTTAAATGCTTGTAAAAGCGCTTAGTTCAAAAATATAACAATTTGGGCATATTAAGCTTAGGGATTTTTTAGCATCTTTTGTACGTTAATGTGCATATAAATGCTTAATCAAATTGCGTATTTTTGCGCACGGAAAGATGATGTATGGTAAAAACACCTGAAATAGAAGAGCGGGTTAGTCTCCATATCGAAGGAATGACTTGTCATAACTGCGCTCAAAGCGTAAATAAATATCTGGAAAAGAACGGATTAACAGATGTGGTAGTCAATCTGGGTACGGAAGAAGCGACCTTTAAGATGGATGGCAATCATTCGCTTTCAAAGATCATAAAAGGTATTGAGCAACTTGGCTTTCAGGTTGAAGATGAAACGGTTATATACAATTCTACTGATAATCGTGGTTTCATCGGCAGAAGCTGGGATGCCTTGCAAAAACTGGAAAACAAACTAATTTTTTCCTTCATTTTTACTTTACCGCTTTTTTTAGCGATGTTTTTTAAAGGTTCATTCTTAAATCATCCTTTCGTTCAATTGGCGATTTGTTTGCCGGTTTTTCTATTAGGTCTTTACCATTTTGGAAGGAGTGCATTTTATTCGCTGAAGAATGGATTTCCGAATATGGATGTGCTTATAACGCTGGGAGGAGTTTCCGCTTTTGCTTATAGTTTATTTGGCACCATTCAGCAATTGGGTCCTGATTTTCTGTTTTACGAAACAACGGCCACTATTTTCACCCTTGTTCTGTTAGGAAACTGGATAGAAAAACGTGCTGTGAAACAGGCTACTTCGGCAGTGAATAGCTTACAAAATCTGCAACCGGAAGATGTCAAGTTAATCCTTGATTATGGAGCTGAAGATGAAAGTCTGGAAGTGGTGCATTACAAGGATGTTGAGAAAGGTGAATATTTTCTGTTGAATAGTGGGGATAAGGTGCCGTTGGATGGAGAAATTCAATGGGGACATGCAGAAGTCAATGAATCGATGCTTACCGGTGAAAGTTTACCGGTTTTAAAGCAGGTTGGAGATATGATTTATAGCGGTACAACGATTCACAATGGTAATATTAAAGTGAAAAATACTGTTCGTGCCGATGAAAGTGTATTGAATAAAATTATTGATCTGGTGAAAACAGCTCAGGCAGATAAACCATCAATACAAAGATTAGCAGATAAAATAAGTGCGGTATTTGTGCCGGTTGTAATTGGTCTGGCTATTTTAACTTTCTTTCTGAACTTCTCTTTTTTAAATAATGGTTTTCAGCAATCTTTAATTAATAGCATTGCTGTATTAGTAATTGCTTGTCCATGTGCTATGGGCTTAGCCACCCCAACTGCTGTGGTAGTTGGATTAGGGAAAGCAGCTAAGAATGGTATTCTAGTAAAGGGAGCAAGTGCTTTGGAAAATTTTGCCGGTATTCGAAAAATCGTATTTGATAAAACGGGTACCTTAACAAGCGGAGATTTTAAAGTCCAGAAAATAGAAGCGATTGATATTTCCTTGCATCGAATTAAAAGAATAATTGCAGGTCTTGAAAAATATTCCTCTCACCCCTTGGCACAATCTGTTTTAAGACATCTGGACAAAACAGAACCTTATCAGTTTTTAGATGTGAAAGAAATTTCCGGCATGGGAATAATGGGTAAAAATGATAAAGGGGATGTATTTGTTTTAGGTTCTTACAAAATGGCTGAGCATTTAACCGAAGACGATCAGCATAATATTTATATTGTAAAAAACGATCAGCTTATAGGTTGGATAGATCTTGAAGACCAACAAAAAGATGGCGTAAAAGATATAATCGATTATTTTAATGAAGCCGGTATAGACACCGTTATTTTAAGTGGTGATAAAAAACATCGTTGTGAATATCTTGCTGAAGAACTGGGTATAAAAGAAGTTTATGCAGAAACCTTACCTGAAGACAAACTGAAATTTATTGAAGAGTGGCAAAAGGATGGGAAAGTAGCAATGGTTGGAGATGGTATTAATGATGCACCTGCTTTAGTTAAAGCGGATGTTGGAATGTCTGTTGCTGAAGGTACAAATGTCGCTATTGAATCAGCTGACATGGTGATTATGAAAGAGCAGTTTGAACGCTTGATTATGGCGCATAAAATTAGCAATAAAACCGTAAAAACAATTCGTCAAAATTTATTCTGGGCTTTCTTTTATAATGTAATAGCGATTCCTTTTGCTGCACTTGGCTTTTTAAATCCAATGATTGCTGCCGGTGCTATGGCTTTTTCTGATGTTATTGTAATTGGAAATTCTCTTCGCTTCAAAGCACAAAAAGTTTAAGCTTGAAAATTCTTGTGAACGCCGCGACCGGTTTAGGTAATATGGTAATGAAAACACCTATGCTCTACCGTTTAAAAGAATTAATACCTTCTTCAGAAATTGATATTATTACAGAAAATAAATATGGAGCAAGGCATATAATTAAAGATGATGCTGTAATTAATAAGGAGTATATCGCAGATAGTAAAGAAGCTTTTGAAGCGATAAAAACAGATTTAAACCATGATATATGTTTGATTGCTTTCGATACAGAAGGAGCAGCTCTTACTACTAAACTATACAATACAAGGATAAAATCTTTTGTTCGACATTATCATCCAGATGAAAATAATTTCAAGCGCCTAAAACGAAAGCGTTTTAGAAATACAAGCTGGATATCGACAAAAGCGGATTATCATGAAATTGATTTAAACTACGATTTGATAAAACCTGTAGTTAATACTGCTTTTACACGGTCTTATAAAACAATGGTATCTCTTGAACCGGGCAAAAAAATAATCGACTATTACGATTTGAAATCACCTTACATTGTTATTCAGGCAGGTGTGGCGAATGGAACAGAAAATACTAGATGCTGGGGACCCGATAATTTTATTTTATTAATAAAGGACTTATTGAATCGATTCGGGCATCAGGTTGTTTTGGTTGGAGATAAAAACGATTATCCAATAAATGTTGAACCAATAGCTGATTTTTTCAGGACGGATGAGCGGATTGTAAATACTTGTGGTCATACCTCCATTGAAGAATTAAAACAAATACTTAATTTTTCAGCACTTGTTGTTTGTCATGATTCGGGTGTAATGCATTTGGCCAATGCTTTTAATATTCCAATGATCGCTTTATTCGGGCCAAGTGATTATTTACGTGTAAGACCCTTATCTCCAAATGCCAGCTGTCTATTTTCTAAAACAGAATATTTTCAGGCAAAAAGAAATTTCAAAGCATTTAATGAAAGTAATTTACCAAAAAAATGCTCTGCTTATTATCCGATGTCCGGAATATCGGTGAAGGAGCTCATTGAAAAATGCAGTTTAAAGCTGCAATAAATACAAGCTTTCATTGTTGTACCTTTGGCGCTTAAATAGAAATAAACGATCAAATCACTTTATAGAATATTAGGACTTAACCCTGAAAGTAAATTAGCTCAATATCTGGTAAAAGGTACAGGAGGAAATTTTATTTTACAAGCCTACTTCATTGCATTTACATTTATCAGTTCTTTGGTTTTAACAAATATAGTAGGTGCAGCCGTGTATGGAAAGTATACACTGATCATCTACTGGATAACCATTTTTGCCGTATTGGGTGCCTGCGGTTTTCCTAAATTAATTGTTCGTGAGGTAGCCAAGTTAAACAGCCGTAATCAATATCGTTCTATTGGGATTTTACATGATTACATTTTCTGGCTTGGCGGTTCTTTTTCAATTTTCATTAGCATTATCGGATGGATAATAATCACACAATTTAATTTAATACAGCCGGAGTATCATAATTTATTGAGAATAGGTATGCTAACTGTTCCCTTTTGGACTTATATTCTCCTTTACCAGGCTTTATTAAAAGGATCAAAGCATGTAATTCTCGGGATGCTTCCGGAGTACTTAATCAAACCAACATTATTTTTCGTTCTGTTTTTGAGTTGCCTGGCAATTATGGGTAAAATAAATGCTGCAGTATTATTATGGTGTTTCTTTTTTACCATGTTTAGTGTGATGTTGATTACCATGATTTCTTTTTATAGAACTGAACCTGCTATGCGTCCCGTTCGCACAGAAAGACATCCTGTGGCGGAATGGAATAGTGCTGCTTTTACTTTTTGGTTAGTTAGTGGTGTTTTTATTATTAATAGCCGGGTGGATGGATTAGTACTCGGAAAATACGCAACAGATGCTGATCTTGGAGTGTATTCAATCGCATATAAAATAACGGATTTGGTTAGAGTGGTTTTAATTGTTGTCAACTTAGTAATTGCTCCTGAAATAGCCGCACTTTTTCAAAACGGTGAACATGATAAATTACAACGATTAATTAAAAAATCGATTCGATGGACATTCGCTCTTTCAATTCCGATTGCAATCGTTCTAGGTATTGGTGGTCCGATATTATTGGCTTTATTTGGTAAAGAGTTTGCGGGAGGCTATTCGGTTTTAGTAATTCTGATTGTTGTTCAGTTGATCAATGTAATGTTAGGTTCAGTTGGTAATATTCTTACCATGACAGGAAATGAGAAGACTGCATTTCGAATTATACTTTTAAGTCTTATTATTAATATCATTTTAAATTTATTGTTAGTTCCATCAATGGGGATTAACGGTGCAGCTATAGCTACAGGTGTAAGTACTATTGTTTGGAATGTATTAATGTGGTATGCTGTAAAACAAAAGGTCAATATTAACGCATCTATTTTCTAAGATGAATGCTGCAGAAAACAAAGTAGACTTTTTTATTGTTGGCGCACCAAAATGTGGCACAACTGCATTGACCTCTTATTTAAATGAGCATCCGGATGTATTCATCGCAGAAAAAGAACAATATTATTTTATAAAAGATCTCACTTTCAGGGAAGAACGTACAAGTATTGAATATTATCAAAGTTTTTTTGACAAAGCTTTGGACGGACAATACAAAGGAGATGCCTCAGTATGGTATTTATATTCAAAAGTTGCAGCACAGGAAATTTACAATTACAATCCTGATGCAAAAATAATCATTATGCTTCGTCCACCGGATGAAATGATTTACAGTTTGCATAGCGAGCAACTCTATAATGGAAATGAAAATATTGCCTCTTTTGAAGAGGCTTTAGAAGCGGAAAAAGATCGATGGGAAGGAAAAAGATTTCCGGAATATATTGGCTGTCCATATGAAGCATTACAATACAGACAAACCGGATT
>JAHDHT010000519.1 GCA_020631175.1 Chitinophagales bacterium | reverse complement strand
TGGATTGAATGTTAAAGGTGTTGATGCATCTCAGGAATTTTACGAAGAATTGAAGGATATCAGCGATCCGGAAGGAAAACGAAAAGTGATCGGTAGAGTTTTTATTGAAGTTTTTGAAAAAGAAGCGAAAGCTTATGATGATGCTGTTTGGTTAGGCCAGGGTACTATATATCCTGATGTAATCGAGTCGGTTTCAGTTCATGGGCCAAGTGTTACCATAAAATCTCATCATAATGTAGGTGGATTACCGGAGAAAATGTCTTTGAAAGTGCTCGAGCCGTTAAATCGGCTGTTTAAAGATGAAGTTAGAAAAATCGGAAACGCTCTTGGTATTCCTGCGTCTTTAATTGGGAGACATCCTTTCCCGGGACCAGGCTTAGCGATCCGGATTTTAGGAGATATTACCCCTGAAAAGGTGGAAATTCTGCAAAAAGCCGATGCAATTTTCATAAATGGTCTTAAATCTGCCGGATTGTATGATAAGGTATGGCAGGCAGGCGTTATTCTATTACCCGTGCAATCTGTTGGTGTTATGGGAGATGAACGCACTTACGAACAAGTTGTAGCATTGAGAGCTGTTAATTCAATTGATGGAATGACAGCTACTTGGAGTCATCTGCCCTTCGAATTTTTGGCAGAGATCTCCACTAAAATTATAAATGAAGTCAAAGGAATAAACAGAGTAGTATATGATATCAGTACCAAACCACCGGCCACTATTGAATGGGAGTAAATTTTTACTGCTTTTAGTTTTTGCCGGACTGCTTTTTAGCGGATGTGGACTGTTTAAGGAAACACCCTATAAATCACCCGTCGTAACGAATCCATCGCGTGCTGCCAATAATGGTGGTGCTGTCAAAAATCCTGTGCCTGATAAAGAGCCGGATAAAGTGGAAGAAAGTACTCAAAATACTTCAAGACCGGTGTATAGTGAAAATCCACGTTATGATCAAAGTCCGGTAAGTGTAGATCGGCCTGGAGCTAAAGAAAGCTATCCAGATGGTAACTATCCGGTTTATAATCCAAATGATCCGAACAGCAATACAGAAAGCT
>JAHDHT010000518.1 GCA_020631175.1 Chitinophagales bacterium | reverse complement strand
TTGTGGATACGATTACAGTTGAAAAAGATTTATTTGATGAATGGAATTCTTTAGTTAGGGAATTGAAGAAAGTATATAAAGAAAGTATAATTATAAAAACGAAATAGATGATGATAAGAGCTTTAATAGTACTATTTGGAATTAGTTTCTCAATTTTATTAAATGCCCAGGAGTTAGGGCATGAAAATTATGATTGGGATCTAGATCCTGAATATATCGGAGTTGAAGAAGGGGATGAAGAGCACGCTTCTGTTGTTTTAAAAGATGTTCGAATTGTTGAATACAAAGTGATTCCGGGCGCAGGAGTTATTGTTTTTGAAACCATGCATAAACTCTCTCACATTAATAATGATCAGGGAGTTGAATTAAACAATAAAGTTTACATACCAATTCGTGAAGATGAGCATCTTGCTGAAGTTAAAGCACGATCAGTAAACAGTAACGGTAAGGTTACCAGTTTAAATCAGGATAATATTAAAGAATTAGAAAATCTTGATGGAAAAGGGAATTTTAAAATATTTGCTATAGAAGGGGTGGAGAAAAACGGTAATGTAGAATATATGTACACTGTTGTTAAAAATTTTATGGCACTTGGTTCTGAAGTCTATCAGTCAGGTGTTCCGGTAAATAATGCTGAGTTCTATTTAATCGCACCAAAAAATTTAACCTTTAAATTAAAAGGTTACCATGGCTTTCCGACTCCATCGATTGAAAATAGTATGTCGAATAATGTTTATGTAAGTAAAGCAGAACATATTGATGCCAGATATGAAGAAGATTATTCAAATTTCAGAGATGGACTTCAAAGAGTAGCTTTTAGGTTACAGGCGAATACTGATAATTCTAGTGCTGATGTAATGGGTTGGTCAAGTGTTGTCAGCAGAATGATGCCCGGAATTTATACGGGTGAAAAATCAAAACAATTAAAAAAGTTATTGAAAAAGCAGGGGATTAAATCTTCAGATAATGAAAAATCTATTATTGCTTTTGATAATTATGTTAAAACAAATTTCATTTTCAATGAAGAAGGAGTGTCTGCCGATGAAGATCAGAGTA
>JAHDHT010000217.1:2666-6452 GCA_020631175.1 Chitinophagales bacterium | reverse complement strand
CAGGTTTCCGGAGTAGCTTATTTGCATAAGTATTTAGGTAAACCGGAAGTAAGTTCGAAGATTGAAAATTTAGAGCCGGGTATTGGTTTCACAGAAAAAGAAAATCGCTTTGAAGAAGCGGTTCGTTATGAGGTAAACTGGTCTTATCCAAAAGCAGCATATATTGAAGATGATGATGTTGAATTTAATGTTTCAAAAAACAGGAAAGGCAGACTATTTTATTTTAATAAAACAGCTCACCTTAAAGTCGATGATGATTTCCCTAAAATAAAAAATCCTGTTTCATTAATGGAACCGTTGAGATATATTTCCAAAAATGAAGAATTTTCTTCGATGAAGGAAAGCGATGACCCTAAAAAATCATTGGATAATTTCTGGAAAGCAAGAAATGAAAATTTGAGTCAGGCCAGATTGTTAATCAAAACCTTTTATAAAAAAGTCAAATTGGCGAATGTGTTTTTCACAGAATTGCAGGAAGGATGGAAAACAGATCGCGGAATGATTTATATTTTGTTCGGTAAGCCCGATCTGGTTTTTATCTTTGATGATAAGGAAGAATGGTATTATACAACCGGTGAAGATAAAATTGGGTTTTTGTTTGAAAAAATCGAGTTTGAAAGCGGTATGTATGATTTCTTCTTAGAACGAAATAAAAATTACAAAACGGTATGGTATAAGGCTGTTGCAGTCTGGCGTAACGGAGATGTAGACAAAATAATAAAGCAGTGAAATTCAGAAAAAATCCAAGGAATTTAATTTACGGAAGACATCCGATCATGGAAGCCTTAAATGCCGGTCAGCCTTTTGATAAGCTCTTTATTATGAGCGCAACTAAAAGTGAAGCTTTAATCGAAATTCGAAAACTGGCCTTAGAAATGGGTATTGAAGTGCAATCTGTTCCGGAGCAAAAATTAAAACGGTTAACGAATGCTAATCATCAGGGTGTTGCAGGGTTTCTTTCCTTAATACAATATTACAAAACAGAAGATCTTTTATCTCAGGCATATGAACATGGTCAAATGCCTTTCTTTATCGTGTTAGACGGTGTAATGGATGTTCGAAATTTAGGAGCTATTGTTCGTTCAGCTCAATGCTTTAATGCGCATGGTATTATTATTCCTTCAGCAGGTTCTGCCCCTGTAAATGGCGATGCTATTAAAGCATCAGCAGGCGCACTCACCAGTTTTCCGATTTGCAGAACAGCTTCATTAAAAGATGAAGTGCAGTATTTAAAAGATAACGGTTTAACTATAGTAAGTACAGCAGTTACTAAAGCTGACTATGTTTACAAAGTAGATTTAAATGTACCACTCTGCCTTATTATGGGCTCTGAAGATAAAGGGGTAGATCATCAATTATTGAACTTGTCAGACATAGAAATAAATATTCCTCAAATTGGGATGTTCGACTCGTTGAATGTTTCAGTAGCAGCCGGAGTATTGTTTTATGAAATTACGAGACAGCGTCTTTAGCCTCGTCACCTAAATGACCTTATACACTAAACTTTCGTCAAAAAAGTTTGTTTAACATTCATTTAACCCCAATTAAAAAAATTTAAACTAAATTAAAGACAGAAAAGGGGGAAAATGAATAAACTATGTTTAAAGCCCGCATTTTATTTTTCCTGTTCGTATTTAGCGCCCTTGCGGTAAGCGCACAAGAAATCTGCAACAATGCTATCGATGATGATATGGATGGACTCATCGATCTGAATGACGATGATTGCGAATGTATCATTGAAATTACATCACAACCCTCCTCTTTAATTCCCAATCCATCCTTTGAAGATTTTTCCTGTATTCCATATACTTTTTCGCAATTAGATTGTGCCGATACCTGGATTCAGGCTTCTGGTGCTACTTCTGATTTTTTGCATATGGATGGATTTACCGGTTCTGGCTATGGTTTCGTTTTACCAGAAGTGCCTTTACCTCCACCTGATGGAGACGGCTTTGTCGGTTTTGCTTTACAAAATAATTATGGAGTACCCTATGCCGAATATGTTGGCGCTTGTTTGCTTGATGTAATGTCGGCCGATACTGTTTATACATTACAATTTTTTGTAGGATTCGGTACCCCGGGAGTAAATCCTTATGGATACTATGGTAGCGACTTAATATCACCCCCGGATTTCGAAATCTGTATTTTTGGAAATCCGGATTGTAATGAATTGCCCTTTTATGGCTATGGTTGTCCGCAATCTAATGGTTGGGAACCCTTAATTTGCGAAACAGTTAGCGGTAATGATGAATGGGTAGCAACCGAACTTACCTTTACACCTGATATCGATATTAATACCATTATAATTGGCCCCGGTTGTTCTTTTGATACGAACGGAGATACTTATTATATGTATCTGGATGGATTAAATCTCTCAGATTCGGTTTCTTTTGCAGCACCACAAATTGATCTGATAGGGGATTGCGGAGATTTTACGTTGACAGCTCCTGAATTAGAAGATTTTGATATTCAATGGTATCAGGATGGAATAGCAATTGTTGGTTCTACTGACACCATTTATCAACCCGGTCAAACGAACGGTACCTATAGCGTAGTTTATGACAATGGTTCAGAATGTGGTTTTAGTAATGAAGTTGATTTTGTTTATCAAAGTGCCGTTTCATTAGATTGGTCGGGTGATACAGTAATTTGTCCCGGCGATTTCACGACATTAACCGCCATCGGAACATTCGATGAAATTTACTGGAACGGAAATTTAGGCAATGAAAACTTTACCACAGACGAAACCGGAACGGTAAGCCTTGAGGTTGTTTCAGGTAATTGCTCAACTGATACAATAATAAATATTACATCTGCCGGAGCAGCTTTGATAGATGCTTTGGATGGAGATTTTTCTTTTTGTCCCGGAAATGAAACAACGATAGAAATCTCTGGTACCTTTGATGAGATTTACTGGAATGGTGATTTGGGTGGATCAAGTTTTACTATAGATGAAGCCGGACCGCTCGAAATTGAAATTGTAAATGGAAACTGTTCTGCCGACACATTAATTCAAATCAATGAAGAATTACCGGCAAGTATAAACGCAATCGACGGTAATGAAGTTTTTTGCGATGGAGAATCGATTACGCTGGAATTAGATGGAGATTATGACAGCATAGAATGGAACGGTCAGCCCGGAGGAAGCACCTTTGAAACCGATGAAGCAGGTCCGCTTGAAATAAGCCTCACTTTAGGTAATTGTTCGCTGGATACGATCATTCAAATTCAAGACGCCTCAGCCGCAGCAATAAATTCTATTTCAGGTCCCTTTGGTTTTTGTCCGGGTGAATCAACAGACATAACAATAAATGGAAGCTTCAATACTATAAGCTGGAATGGCGTGGAAGGAAATAATACGGAAACCTTTGACAGCAGCGAAACGGTATTGGTAGAGGTTGAAACGAATCAAGGATGTGAAGTAGATACAACTTTTGAAGTTGTTGAATTCGAACCCGTTGAAGTTATTATAAACAATGCTCCTCAAATTACTATCGATGAAGGTACTTCATTTGCTGTAGATTTAAGCGGAACAAACATAGATTTTGTCTATGAATGGACACCAGCCGGTGGTTTATCTTGCGCCGATTGTCCTAATCCACAAGTAAACGGAATACAAAATGTAACTTACGTTTTAACAACAACCAATAGTGTGACCGGTTGTTCGGATATTGATTCGTTGCAGGTAATTGTAATTCCTGCTGAGCCGGTTGAATTATGTGAAATTTATTTCCCTAATATATTTACACCTGACGAAAATGGTTTGAATGATTCTTTTTATCCAAT
>JAHDHT010000217.1:0-2566 GCA_020631175.1 Chitinophagales bacterium | reverse complement strand
TAAACTTAAGTCTAAGATTAAATAATGTCCCGCTTGCGGGCGAGAGCATATATGTTCGAGATGTAAATATATTTTCGAGGTGGATCCAACGAAGTAATCCGAGGGTGGATTTTAAAGTCCCCAGCACATATACTTAATATTCAAATAATCTTCAAAACCATATTTAGAACCTTCCCGTCCGAAACCACTGTGTTTTACACCACCAAACGGTGCGACTGCCGTGCTGATCATTCCTGTATTGATGCCAACCATTCCATATTCCAAAGCTTCGGCGACTCTCCAGATGCGCGCATAATCACGACCGTAAAAATAGGAGGCCAGACCATACTCTGTTTGATTAGCCAATGAAATAACTTCTTCTTCTGTTTCAAAGCGATACATAACTGCAACAGGACCAAATATTTCATCAGAAAACAAACGCATAGAAGGTTTTACATTACAAACTAAAGTGGGTTCCATAAACTGTCCTTCCAGTGCGCGGCCTCCCATACGAACTTCAGCTCCACCATCAACAGCTTCATTCAACAGTTCAATATCTTTTTGAACGGCCGCTTTTGTAATCATCGGTCCAACATTTACTCCTTCTTCAAGACCATTACCCAACTCCAATTGCATAATGGCATTTTCAAGTCCCAATAAAAATTTGTCGTATACAGCATCCTGAACAAATATCCGGTTCGTACAAATACAAGTCTGACCGGCATTTCGGAATTTAGAATCGATACAGCCTTTAACCGCAGCGTCAATATCTGCATCATCAAATACTATAAATGGAGCGTTACCTCCCAGTTCAAGTGATACTTTTTTAATTTGATCAGCGCTTTGCTTTAGTAATAACTTGCCCACTCTAGTAGAACCGGTAAAGGAAATCTTTTTCACTTTAGGATTCGAAGTCAACTCTTCACCAATCTCTGCAGGTTTAGATGCTGTAACAATATTAATTACTCCAGGTGGAAAACCTGCCTCTTCAGCAAGTTGGCCTAATGCCAGTGCTGATAAGGGAGTTAACTCAGAAGGCTTAATTACAACAGTACAACCTGCAGCTAATGCAGGAGCAATTTTTCGGGTAATCATAGCACTCGGAAAATTCCAAGGTGTGATTGCGCCCACTACCCCGACCGGTTGTTTAATTACGGTAATACGTTTATTAGAAGCATGACCGGGAATTACGTCGCCATATATTCGTCGTGCTTCCTCAGCAAACCACTCAACATAAGAAGCGCCATATTTAATTTCTCCAATAGCTTCAGCGATGGGTTTACCTTGTTCAACCGTTAAAATATGACCCAGGTCTTTTGAATTTTTCAACTGCAGTTGATACCAGTTTTTTAAAATACGACTGCGTTTAGAAGCTGAAAAAGAAGCCCAGACTTTCATGGCATCTGCAGCTTTATCAATTGCCAAACGTACATCATCACGGTCGCAATCACTTACCTCAGCAATCAAGCTGCCGTCGAAAGGATTATATACCGGAAATTTAGAAGATTTAGAAATCCATTCTCCACCGATATAAGCATCCGTTTTTAGTAAAACAGTATTATTAATATTCATTGTTTAAATTTTTCTTTTACATAAACATTTAAAACTAATCCGATCACAATAATCAACATAGCAAAGATTGTCCAGACGGTTTGATATTCACTAAAAATCATCCATCCGGCAATAATGGTAAAAATAACTTCTGCATATTTAAAAGGTGTCACCAGATTTGCTTCTGCATTTTGTAAAGACTTTGTCATATATAGTTGACCAAAAAAGCCAAACAAACCCAGTGATGCTAATGCTAACCATTCCCAGCCTTCAGGTTGTTTCCAGAAAAACAGACAACCAATTCCTCCAACAATAGCCGAAAAAGACATGAAATAATTAACTACCACAACCGGGTGTTCCGATTTACCTATTTTTCGAATGATTGTATAAACCAATCCACTAATTACAGCGCAACTTAAAGTAACTATTAAGCCCACAGCACTTATTCTTAAGTCGAATCCCTTTAACATAATTACACCTATAAATGCAATTAAAAAACAAAGCCATTGCCATTTTATCACCCGCTCTTTTAAAAGCCACATGGCAAATAAAGCAGTGAAAAAGGGCGATAAATATCGTAGCGAAACAGCAGAAGCCATTGGCATAATTTGTAAGGCATAAAAGAATAAAAACATGCCGGTTAAGCCTGTAGCAGAACGAAGCAGTAAAATTTTCTTGTTATTTCCTCCTATAGGTATACCGTTTCGAATTAAAACAAAAAGGCAAAAAATTACTGAACCAAAAGATCGGAAGAATACCAACTGAGTCGTTTCCAGATGATCTACAAAGCGTATAGCTGAGTTTTGTGCCGTAAAACACAAAGTGGCGAAAATCATATAAAAGATGGCGCGGTTCAAGTAATGTAAAGATCGATTATTATGGGCAGCTTTTGTCGTCTTTTTTTCCGCTTTTTTCAAAAGCAAAAAAAGACGACAAAACCGGGCTATCCGTTCAAATAAGTATTGCCTTAAAGCTGGCAGAAAATAGTCGCAATACTGTTTTTCCGCAAGCTCCAAACCAGTATACTCCTTTTTCT
>JAHDHT010000216.1 GCA_020631175.1 Chitinophagales bacterium | reverse complement strand
TCCTGACGCAGGAAGGATTTTTTGATTTGAGATTGAGGATTGAGGATTGAGGATTTTAAGGGAGGAGGATTTTTGATTTCGAATTTAAAATTTTCGTTTGTTCAGATTTTTAACGCAGAGATCGCAGAGATTTATTTCGAGCATTGTCGAGAAATCTAATGCATTTTAAGTTTAATAGTATATAAGTTGCCTAATGTATGTCGAACCGAAAGTTCCCTCGGCTTTGCTCGGGAGAATTATTAGTTAGAATATTTTTGTTTCAAAAATCACTTGCACCTAACTACTTACACCTTTTACCTTGTGTCTTGTACCTTGTACCTTGTACCTTGTACCTAAAATAGGTTAATAGAATCGAAATTCATTCAGATAATTGTAAAATATAATTCTTAAATGCTTTCAAATCTTTTCGACTTTTAATTTCGATTATATTTTTCTTGTTGCGGAATTTATCTAAAAGAACTAAAGTATATGGAGTTCTTTCTTTTGGGAAGTTCCAAACATACTTTATGAATTCCCAATCCCATTTTTCAGGGCAGCCTTCGGCCATGTCTGTTCGAACGGTGCCATAGGAGGTTAAGACTCTTTTGAGAATTCTATACGTACAAATTATTCGATTGTAATTTAAAAAGACGATGGCATCACAGGCATGCATTCTTATATGCATTGTACTTCCAAAATTTCCATCGATAATCCATTCCGGTTTTAGTGTTAGCTCTTTTACTTTTTCTTTCCATTCCGGTTTAGGTGTCATTTCCCATCCTGCTTTCCAATAGTATTTATCAAGATGATAAAGAGGTAAGTTTAATTGTTTACTTAACCAGATAGACAGGGTACTTTTCCCTGCGCCACTTGAACCGATGATCATTATTTTTTTCAAGGTGCTTTAAGTTAGATAAAAATTGCGACAGGGATTGCAGTGGAAATACTTTTGGCTGTAAACTTAGGCTTGCTTGTTTGATGGAAGCGACCGGCGGAAGCTTACAGCAGGCTTAGCAAGACTTGTTTACAGCCAAAAGATTGCAACGGAAAGCCCGCCCGGTCGCCCAAAAAGAAGTGACAAAGAAACATTTTTGTATTTGTGGTTAACTGCATCCGGTTATACATTTGGAATATCAATTAAAAATAGAACTCGGAATTTAAAAGCACATCACACAAAGGGTAAGGCGAAATGTATCATTTGTAAACTTTTAAATTTTTAAAACATGAAAAATAGATCATTTTTATTATTGCTTACTTTATTTTTTATTATGATGAGTTATGCATGTCAACAGGAAGATTTAATAACAGATTCTGACATACCGGCATCACTGGAAACGGAAGTTGAAAAAATAGATGATTTTTTTCTTTATACACATAATCCAGTAAACCTGGTTAAGAATGAGTCTGACGTTGAAGATGCCTATATTAATGAGTATATTTTATATCCTATTGCCAATGGTTTACGAATTCCGTTGAAAGATCCTGCTGTGAGAAAAACGATTTTAGACCAGGCAAAATTGCAAAATGGGATTGTATTAATTGCGGATGTTATTAATCAGTTTGAATCTGTTGAGCGCAATATTTATGATCATATTATTTCACCTTCTATTGATGCATTATCTGCTACTATGTCGAAATCCGGGATTTTATATTATCCTGTTATTTATGTTCCTAATTGGGAAAGTGCATCTGCTGAAGATTCATATTTAATTTCTCCAGGCTTAGAAATAAATGATGATGATGCTAATGGAATTTATGATGAAATTTTCGCCTGGTATTATAATTCTACCGGATTAGAATATGAAGTAAGAATCGGAGAAAGTCAAAATAATGGAGCTTCTGAGCCATTGTTTGTGGTTTGCCCACATATGCAGCATTATTTTACTGAACGTACAGATGAAAGTGCAATTAATGAAACCGGTATTTCGGCTAATACTGTTCTACCGGTTTTAAAAACTATACGAACAGAACAATACAAAATTAATCATCGATATGAAAGAACAGGTAAATCTGAGTTATATCTTGCAGGTGCAAAGATTTTTCCGAATGGAAATATTGTGGGTCTTCCGGGTGTTCAAGAATCATGGGATGATTTATTAATTGATCAGATTCACAAAGATGATATCGGAAATACCATTTTCAAAACTGTAGATTTAGTTGTAGCAGATATTAACTTATTATTCGATACAGATCGATTTCTTTTTAATACTTTTGAATACGATTGGTATGCAAGTCCAAAATCTTTAGGTAAAGGGGTTGCATACGGTGCGGAACATTTCATCGAGGGAAAACGGAAATTTTTTGATGAATGGTATGCTTTTGATCCTACAGGAACTACTGTTTCCAATGAAGAGTCAAAACAATTTCATCCATATACACTGACTTATGAATTCAGTTTTCCTTTTCCAACAGAGGAGGAACTACATACAATGTATGATCATTCGAAAGGAAAAATGATCAGTCAATTTTAAATCAGTAATTACCGGATCCTTAAAAAGGGTCCGGTTTAAAATGCTTTTTTTATGAGGGTTAACTATTTTTTAAAAGCTCTTTGGATTATGAGTATGATTTTATGCTCAACTACCATATATGGACAAGAGTTTGCCAATTTAAATTTTAATGATTCTTCATCCGGTAGAAATATTGGGATTACATATCAGAAATACTTAACAAATAAATTTTCTGTAGCGGGCGGATTTAAAATTCATATAAATAATATTAAGCATCATGATAATCAGTGGCATATTTATTATAATCGATTTCATGCATATCGTTTAGAAAACTTTATAGGTTTACAGGGTAATTTATTCCTGGATGTAGTATCGTTTAAAAATAAAGGGAAAGGTTTTATTTTTTTTGATGTACAAACGACTTATGCGAGAACGAAAGGAGAAACATTGATAAAGGGATGGGATGATAATGGATTTCTTTTTTATACCTTAACTACAGATGTCCGTCCACATGCCCTTGCGGTTGAAAAAACAATAGGCGTGGGTGCCAATGCAGCTATCCTAAATAATTGGTTTTTAGAATTGAAAGCCGGAGCAGGTATAACAAATTATTGGTTCGATTATCAAGATAGGTTTCCTTATCACTTATGGGCACTGACTTTTTCTTCAGGTCTTTCACTTAAATGTAGAATTAAATGAAAAAGAAAACACTAATATTAATATTACCTCTACTTGCATTACCATTTTTGAGTTACAGTCAATTGTCGGCCTATTTTAATTACAATGATGTTTACATTGGTAAAAATACTTGTATTGGAATAGATTTTCCAATAAACTCGAAGTTTCACATAAAAACAGGATTAAAAATCCACATCAATGATTTACGAAATGACAATGAAATTTCTGCATTCAGAAATCGATTTTATGCCGAGTCATTTTTACAAAATTTTGGAGCAGAATTAGAATTCAACTATACACTTTGGGAGAAAGAGGGATTTTCGAGGCTATACGTTTTTAATACCAATCAAATTTCCTATAGTCAAACCAGATCGACAGATGATATTTATATTGGTTTATTTATGGGAGATAGCGCATATGTTTTTCAGGAAATAATTACCGATAAAGTACTTGCACTTGAACATTATTTTGGCTTAGGTTTAGAGGTTGAATTAACAAACAGGCTTAACATAGATGTTAAAGCGGGATATGGTATTGCTCATTTTTACAGTGGTAAAGTCGCAATACTTCCTGAAGACAAAGTTAGATTTGATTATATGATTTCCTTTGGCTTGAAATATAAATTTAAATAAGGCTTTTTATTAATCTACAAACCTTTTATCGGCTACCATTACTTCCCCGCAATTTGAACAGGTTCGCATTTCATCTGAACCATAATATTCTTTAAACCTTGGAAGGAAATCTTTTTCAATATTGGTCAGCTTAAAATAGGTATCATGTAATTTATTATTACAATTATCACAGAACCACATTAATCCATCCTGCTCTTCTTCCTGCCGTTTTAATTCTACGACAAGGCCTATACTTCCTTCGCTTCTTATCGGCGAGTGTGGAACTTTGGCCGGCAGCAAAAACATTTCACCTGCTTTAATAGGCACATCAACTGCTTTTCCGTCTTCCTGAATGCGCACTACAATATCACCTTCAAGCTGGTAATACAATTCTTCAGTCTCATTGTAGTGGTAATCTTTTCTGGCGTTTGGTCCGGCAACAATCATGACGATATAATCTCCGGCTTCTTTATACAAATTCCGATTACCGACAGGTGGTTTTAATTCATCTCTGTGTTCATCGATCCAGGCTTGTAGGTTGAATGGTTTTCTGATGGCCATAATTATAATGTTATTACCAAAAATAAGATAATTAAAGAAAGAACAAAACTCTACCTCTTACTATCAAACTATTTAGCGATTCAACGATAGTTTCAAGGATAAAGCTGCATAGCTTTCATTTTGATAATGCGGCAAATTAATTTGCTGCATCCCAAGTTCCATTCGAGGTATCTTTTTGGATTTTTTATATTGAGGCATGTGTCCATTATAAACAAGTCCGGAATCGACTAATGCATTTTGAGCATTATTAGCAAAATAGCCAATTCCAATAGAACTCAATACTAGACCTCCGAATGAAAGTCCGACATTTAATCTCCCTATTGCTGCTTTACCGATAGCATGGCCATTAATTACATTTTCGATGAAGAAGAAAGACCAAAGTGAAGAAGATACCGTTGTGAGTACTACAGAGTTAAAACTCATTATCCTGTTATTCCTGTATTTATTCAGATAAATGTTACAGCCTTCGCAGTCTTTAAAAAGAGGTCTTAGTTTTCTTCCGTGAAAACCAATTCTGTAATAGTTATCATCTCCTTTTATTTGATAATAAAATCTTCCGGTTGACTTTTGTGTTAAACCATTTTGTTTAGATAAAAAAACATAACGTTTGGGAAATATTCTACTTTGGTAAAGACTTAGCTCATCATTTTCAAAGGTAGTTTGAGCTTCTGTATTTAACCCAACTATAAGGCATAATAAAACTGCACTAAGTATTTTGAAATAATCGAACATAGATAAAGAATAAACTAAATCCACTCAGAAATAGTATGCCGGCAATGCTTAAAATCCGCATTAATAAACCTGGTTTGGCCTCATCTTTTATGTATTCTCCTGTTACTAATCTATAATTTACGACAGCAATAATTGGGGCAATTAAAAATGAAATTGTTGTTGCGAGATCAACAAGCGTCAGTAAGTGATTAGCGAAGAAATAAATAATTGAAAAGCTTCCAATGGCTAAAACAATAAGGGACCAATTATAAATTTTACTGCTGTTTAATGCTTCTGTAGCTTCTTGTTTCTTTAGAAATAATAATTCCGTACTTCGTTCAAGTGCTCTTGCATATCCATCGAAAACTCCCATTGAGGTTCCGAACATAATAGAGAATGCGGCGGCGGCAATAATTATGTATGAAACCTCTCCAATTGTAGTCGTATATAATTCAATTACTTTATTCGCAAAAGCAGCTGATGATTTTGGCATTTCAACTCCGGTACCATAAATTAGATATGCTCCTAATGTTACAAAACAAATCGAGAGTCCTGCTGAAACCCAATAGCCAAAATTAAAATCAAAAAGTGTTTCCCTTAATTTTGGATAGTATCCGGTTTGTTTAATTCTTTCTAATGTCCACAAACTATTCCATGTACTGAGATCAACAGCTGTAGGCATCCATCCCATTAATGCGATTAAAAACAAAATTCCTTTTTTATCCCACACTTCAGGTTTTATGAAGCCTGCTACTTTAGGTTCGGGACCATGAAAAAGTGTCAATACGAAAGCAATTAATGTGGAGATTAATAATACGATTCCAACAATTTTTATGAGGCTATCTAATGCGCTGTATTTTCCTGCTAACAAAATTCCGACGCAAACGGTGAATACGATTAATGCCGGTAACACTTTAAGGGAAGGAGCTAAAGATGAAATCCCAAATAGGTTATCCATAAAACCTGCCGTAACAGCCCCTACCGCAGCCGTTACAAAAAACATAGACGCCAGGGTAATAATGAAATATAAAATAAGCATCCAATTTCCCAGTCTTTTATATCCATCAATAATACTTTCACCTGTTGCATTTGCATAGCGGCTTCCGAATTCAAAAAATGGATATTTAAAAATATTAGCTGCAAGTACAGCCCATAGTAAGGCAAAGCCAAACTGTGCTCCGGCTCTTGTTGACTGCACTAAGTGAGAGACTCCAATTGCTGTGCTTGCGAAGAGTATTCCCGGGCCGAGAACTCTGAGTAATTTTTTAAATTCCATAGCTAAGGGAAGATACTAATTTCTTTAACCTTCACCATAGAGAATATAAAGGATTATTATAGCTTGAACATTAAGGCTTATCGGCCTTCGTTTTTGAACCATTAAGGAATTAAGGTTTTTTCGGTTTAGTTCGGATGAGCAATACAGATCATTAAGGAGTTTTCTTTTAAATCTTTCTCAATTGAAATTGACTTC
>JAHDHT010000215.1:3608-6472 GCA_020631175.1 Chitinophagales bacterium | reverse complement strand
GCTCATTTTCTCAGAATCACCAAAGATCAAAAATGCGAGAATAATACCATAAATCGGTTCAAGGTTTATGGCCAGGTTAACATTAAAAGCACTAAGCCGCTTCATTAACTCAATAACAGCTGTAAAAGCATAAGTGGTACAAACAACTCCTAAGATTAAAAGCCACATCCAGTCTTTAGATGAAATGTCTCCAAATCCAATATGTGTTCCATTTAGCATTGAAATACTTAATAGCAGCACGAATCCTGCTGCCAGTTCGTAAAAACTGATCATATAATGATCGTATTCTTTTACAAGCTGGCGATTCAAAACCGAAAACACTGCGGCTAAAAAAGCAGATATAATTCCAATAATAATTCCATTTGTATAACTGAGTTCAAACGAGAAGATCAAACTTAATCCAAGAATAATAATTAAACCGATTACAATTTCGACCCACCAGATTTTCCGTTTTTCAATAAGTGGCTCTAAAACACTTGTAAAAAGAGTAGTGGTTGAAAAGCAACTTAAGGCTACAGCAACGTTCGATAATTTAATCGATAAAAAGAATGTAGCCCAATGGCTGGCAACAATAAAGCCTGTTAACATAATTAGACTAAACGTTTTTCTGCTGATTCTTCGATTACCTTTCGTTGGGATAAATGCCTGTACCAAAAATATTCCTACAGCAGCAATAAACATTCGTACTGTGGTTAATTCAAGAGCAGGTAAGCTAATGAGTTTACCGAGAATTGCAGTAAAGCCAAGAATGATAACAATGATATGTAAGTGTATCTGATCGCGCAATTTTCTACTTATGTGCTCTTATAACTAAAACGACAGCAATTATTCCAAAAACAAAATTAGGAATCCATACTCCTAAAAATGGATGGAGGCTTCCTTTTGTTGAGAATGTAGCAGAAAATTGAAGAAACATTACATAAATCGCACTTAGCGCTATACCAAATAATAAATGCAGCCCTATACCTCCCCGTACTTTTCTCGAAGCAATGGCATAACCGATAAACGTTAAAAAGATAGTTGCAATCGGAACGGCTGTTCGCCGATGCACTTCCACTTCAAAAAAGGCTAATCCGGCCGCTCCCTTTTTTCGTTCTTCTTCCATAAATACTTTCAACTCAGGCGTTGTCATTGCTTCTTTAAGTTGAAACTTCCTTCCAAAATCTTCCGGAGTTAAATTGATAATCGTATCCATTTTAACACCGGATTCAATTTTTTCTTTCAGCAGAGCAAGAGGATTTCCGGAGGAAGAATCGTTTTCACTTTGGGGGGATGGATATAAGTGCCGTTTATAGTAATTATATATTTCCCAGTGATCCGTTTTCCAGGTGATTTTATCAGATCTTATTTTATAAACCAGTTGTCGGTCTTTGAATTTCTCCAATGCAAATTTATACCCCGTGCTGTCTCTTGTATTATAACTTTCCAGATAGGCATAAGTGTCTTTGTCAACTTGAAAATGAATGTTTCGTTCTCTGAAACGATAAGTATTATTGATGTATTCATTTTCAAACTCTAAACGCTTCTGATTCGATGAAGGCACCCAATAATGATTGGCAAATAATTGTAAACCGGTAAGAATTAAAGCCGAAATTAAATAGGGAACAAATAATATCCTGTAAAAGCTTATACCCGCACCGTATGAAGCTATAATTTCAGAACGCGAGGCCAGTCTTGAAGTAAAAAAGATTACCGCTATAAATATGAAGAGTGGACTTAATAAAAAGCCTATATAGGGAATGAAGTTAATGTAATAATCAAAAACGATTGATTTAATTGAAGCAGAATGTTCTACAAAATCATCTATCTTTTCAGAAAGGTCAATTACAATAGCAATAGAAACAAAAAGTAGTATAGAGAAAAAGAATGTCCCTAAAAACTTTTTGATAATATACATGTCAAGCTTCTTAAACATATTATAATCGCTCTTGTACCTGTTCAACCATTTTGTTTTTCCAGGAATAAAATGTTCCTGCTTCAATTTGTTTCCGGGCTTCCTTTACCAACCAAAGATAAAAAGCCAGATTATGTATAGACGCAATTTGCGCGCCTAATATTTCTTTTGAAATGATAAGATGTCTTAAATATGCTTTGCTGTGATTTCTGCTTGTAGCTGCAGGGCAGTCTTCATCGATAGCACTTAAATCATCGGCCCACTTTTTATTTTTAATGTTGATTACGCCTTTCGCAGTAAATAAAGTACCGTTTCGGGCGTTTCTTGTAGGAAGAACACAATCAAACATATCAATTCCTAAAGCAATCGATTCAAGAATGTTTTCCGGTTTTCCGACGCCCATTAAATAGCGTGGTTTATCTTTTGGCAACCATTGGCAAACCTCTTCTGTCATAGCATACATTTCTTCTGCCGGTTCACCTACAGATAATCCTCCGATCGCATTGCCATCTCTTTCTTTCGAACTGATATATTCTGCTGAAATTTTTCGCAAATCAGAATAAACGGAACCCTGAACTATTGGAAAAAGAATTTGCTCATAACCATATATTGGTTCTGTATTATCAAATCGATGTATGCATCTGTCGAGCCATCGATGCGTCATTTCCATACTTTTTTTAGCATAATCATAATCGCATGGAAAGGGCGTACATTCATCAAAAGCCATCATAATATCTGCACCAATTCTACGCTGAACATCCATCACACTTTCCGGTGTGAAAAAATGATAAGAACCATCGATATGAGATTGAAATTTAACCCCTTCTTCAGTAATTTTTCTGCGGTCTCCTAATGAATAAACCTGATAACCACCACTGTCGGTTAGCATAGGTTTATTCCAGGTGTTAAAACCATGCAATCCACCCGCTTTTTGAATAATATCTAATCCCGGTCTTAGGTAAAGATGATA
>JAHDHT010000215.1:0-3508 GCA_020631175.1 Chitinophagales bacterium | reverse complement strand
CTACAATAAGGGAAACCATCCAAAACATCCTTCATCAGGATTTTCCATTATTCGAGTTAATTGTAATAGACGATTATTCTGAAGATGAAAGCTATGAAGCTATTTCGTCGATAAAAGACCCGAGACTTAAAGCCCTGAAAGCGGAAGGATTTGATAATATTCCGGGCAAAAAAGCGGCTATCACATTTGCTATTCAACAAGCTCAATATGAAGTGTTGCTCTTCACTGATGCTGATTGCCAACCGGCATCTGATTATTGGATAAGTAAAATGACCGCACACTTCGTCGATCCGAACACAAAAGTGGTATTGGGCTACGGCCCATATATGCCGGATAATACCTTTCTCAACAAGTTTATTCGCTATGAAACCTTTGTAACCGCCATCAACTATATGTCTTTTGCACTTAAAATGATGCCCTATATGGGAGTTGGAAGGAATTTAGCCTATCGGAAATCATTTTTTGTTGAACAAAGCGGATTTTCAGATCACAAGCATATTGCCAGCGGTGATGATGATTTACTAATTGCTAAAGCCGGACTAACAGATGGCGTAAATCTTGAGCTATCGCCCGAAACCTTTTGTTATTCAAAAGCTAAAACATCATGGAAATCCTATATACATCAAAAACAACGTCATGTTAGCACATCGACTTCTTACTCAATGAAACATAAATTGCTTTTGTCCTTATATGTGTTTTTTCATTTTTTCTTCTTTTTTTCCGCATTTCTCCTGCTTTTCAGCAACTTTTATTGGCTTATTGCCGTATCACTAATGGCGGTAAATTGTGCAAGTCGATATGGAATCTTGAAACCCATTTTATTAAAATTCGGTGAAAAAGACTTGACAACGGTAATCTATTCATATGACATTATTTTTATATGTTATTATTTCATAAGTTTACCGGGTGTTTTCACCTCTAAACAAAAACCATGGAAGTGAACCCACATAACAGCGACTTAAGCAGTAGAACGCCTAAAACGAACCAGGAGAAAAGCGCTAACTTAAAACCACCCAATTCTAACAGAGTAAATGAGGATCGCAAGGACAAAAGTATGAGTACAAATTCTGAGGACGGTAACGGAAAACCATCACGGGCAAAAGAAGATCAGGAACTGGTCAGACGTGCAGTGGAAAGTCAAGATCAATTAGCATTCGCTAAATTGATGGAACGCTATAAAGATTCAATCTACTTTATGGTATTGAAAATGGTAAACAACAGAGACGATGCTGATGATTTAACCATTGAAGCTTTCGGTAAAGCGTTTAGCAACATAGAGAAATATAGCCCTAACTATGCATTCAGTACATGGCTGTTTAAAATAGCAGTGAACAACTGTATTGATTTTATCCGTAAGAAAAGATTAGAAACACTTTCGATGGATAGCCCGGTTGGTAACAACGATGAAAATTCAGATTATAAATACAACATTAAGGCAGCAACCTTAGATCCTGAAGAAAAATACATTAAAGAGCAACGTAAATCACTAACACAGGAAGTAGTTGAAAAACTTCCGGAAAAGTATAAGCGATTAATTCAATTAAGATACTTTGAAGAGTATAGTTATGATGAAATTGCTACTGAAATGAGCCTTCCCTTAGGAACAGTTAAAGCTCAATTATTCAGAGCCAAAGAATTGTTGTATAATATCCTTCGTAGAAACAGAAGTGAATATTAGCAATGAATGAAGAAGCACTGCTTCAAAAATATTTCCCTGACTTAGGTGAAAGTCAACGAAATCAGATTTTTAAGTATCGGGACTTATTGATTGAACAAAATCAATTAGTCAACTTAGTATCAAGAAAGGACACTAAGGAGCAAATTTTTGTGCATCATATTTTGCATTCAATGTCTATTGCTCACTTTTATACCTTTAATTCAAATCAGCAAGTAATGGATTTGGGTTCGGGAGGAGGTTTACCCGGCTTTCCATTAGCCATTCTCTTTCCTGAAACCAAATTTGTTTTGGTTGATTCTATTGCCAAAAAAATGAAGGCAGTTCAAAATATGCAGGATGAAATGAAATTACCAAATCTCGAAGTCATCCGATCACGTGCGGAAGAATTAGACAGAGAATGGGATTTCGTAGTTACAAGAGCTGTGGCACCAATGATAAAATTGATGAAATGGACAAGAAAGCAATTTAAAAAGAGTGAGCGGGATGTTGATTTCAAAAATGGAATTATTGCCTTGAAAGGAGGGGATTTGAAAATGGAATTGGCTACCATTAATAACAAAATGAAGAAAGTACCCTTGCAAAATTACTTTCCTGAAATTGATCATTTTGAGAATAAGTTTATTATTCATGTCGGAATGAAATAAATAAACATGAAAGACTCTTTTTTAATTACAATTCATTCATCTTTGCAGCAATGTCGGATCAGCAGAAAACGGATTTGCAAAGTTGGTTGTCACTCGCTTTACTTGCCTTAATTTGGGGTAGCTCTTTTATATTAATCAAAAAGAGTTTACTTGGTTTTCGATATGAACAGGTTGGCGCATTAAGAATCTTCTTAAGTATGCTGGTAATGATTCCAATTTTATTAGTCAGCAGGAAACCATTGCCAAAAGACAAATTATTACCGATAATTGGAGTAGGGCTTTTCGGAAGTGGCATACCGCCATTTTTATTTGCAATAGCACAAACAGAAATCAGCAGCGGACTCACGGGAATTTTAAACGCATTAACACCACTTTTTACTTTAGTATTAGGTTATTTTTTCTTTAAGTCTGGTATTAGCAGAAATAAAATAGCCGGGGTAGTTTTAGGATTAATAGGAGCGATTACAATTATTGGCTTAGGATCCGGAAATACCGGAGGAGGAGATATGCGATATGCCGGCTTTATTATTTTAGCTACCATGTGTTATGCGACCAGTGTAAATATTATTCACAGATATTTAAAAGGTATTCACCCGATTACTATAACCGCTTATTCTTTTTTATTTGTTGGTATACCTGCATTGATTTTTTTCCTAATAAATGATCCCTGGAGTAAAATTCAATTTTCACCGGATAAATGGTTAAGTATTTTTTCTATCCTTACCTTATCCGTTATTGGAACCGCATTTGCCAATCTTGTTTTCTTTCGCCTTACACAAAGAACAAATGCCATTTTTGCAAGCACGGTTACTTATTTAATTCCTATTGTGGCTTTGTTATGGGGCATGTTGGATGGAGAGTATATTGGATGGATTCACTTAATTGGGATGCTGCTTATTTTGGCCGGAGTTTATCTTGCCGGAAAAAATAAAAGCTAATTAATAAAATCTTTTACATCATTAATGAATTGAGTCGGGTCTTCATTCATAGCTGAATGACCCGCATGCTCATATATTTTAAATGTTTTATCATTCGATGAAATTGCTTCATATGCAAACTGACCCAAAGAAGGCGGAACTTTTAAATCATACTTCCCCCAAACAAATAAAACAGGGATTTCAATTTTATTTAAATCAGTACTTAATGAAAGATTTAAAACATTGTTTAAAAAATCATCTGTTAAAAA
>JAHDHT010000214.1:2939-6499 GCA_020631175.1 Chitinophagales bacterium | reverse complement strand
AAAATCACATCAAAGACCTTTTCAACAAAGTCTTATCCACCATTCTCGTAATCGAACGGTAGGCATTGTAGTTGTGAACTTCCTCTAATGGAATCCACTTTACGTCGTTTGATTCTTCACTAACAATCACTTTCTCATCCGGATTGGCAAACAGCCAAAACCGTATATCATGATGATAGTGCTCCGGCATTTTTGAAGACTCAGGAATACGATGTACATCCAAATCAAAAATATATGGGTCTGCAAAAGTAATTTGAGTTAAGCCGGATTCTTCTTTAGCTTCACGCATTGTATTAATACGAATGTCATTGGTATCTTCATCGCAATGTCCACCCAACTGAAACCAATAACCCAGTTTTTTATGATGGGTCATCAATACCAGATTCATTTCAGGATTGGTAATCCATGCCGAACAAGTTATATGACCGGGTAAATGATTTCTATGAAAACAATTTTCAGAAGCTTCAGCTAAGGCAATGGTGCGATTTATAAAAACAACTTCATCTTCGTGAACAGTGATAAAGTCATTTAACTCCTTTATTAAATCTACACTGGAATACGACATTTAATTATTTAGCTCTTCGCTGTGCAATAAAATAACGGATAAAAACAACTAAAGCTATAACACAACTCAAGAACATAACGACTACTCGTAATAATCCTAAATCCATCCCACCTTGTAATTGCTTGCTTAATGGCATAAATAAAGAAAGAGTCATTAATAAGGTTAATAATACAATAACATGAGAAATAATTTTGTTGTCATTTTTCATTCCGCCATTCATCAGTAATAAAATTAAACCTACTCCAGGTGCGATAAATGCCGTTGGAGAAGCAAAACTGCTTGCCCAGGCTCCTAATAAACCGACTACAATTAAAACAACACTATTGATCAAATTTGCTCTTGAAGGATGCATATCTATATATTTTTACAAGTATAAGCTTTTTTTGAACGAAAAGTTCATCCATCCATCCAAGAAAAAAGGAACTTATAGCTCTTTAAATTTTACGACTCTGCCGTTTTTGTATTCTATCTCTTTTATCTTTTTTCCGGTATCGTCAAAAACATCAATTTTTCCTTCTTCCCAACCATGCACATAATTGGCTTCTTCTTCTAAAACACCATTAGGATGATAGTTTTTCCAAAGCCCGTGTTCCTGTTCGTCTTCATAAAATCCCTCTGCTTTTATTTTGCCATCTTCATAATAGCCCTTATACGGACCGTTTTCCATGTTATTTTTAAATGTAACTTCTTCTTTTATTGCACCGTTCTCATAATAATATTTCCAAACACCATCCATTTTTCCGTCAATATACATGCCTATTGCATTTACGTTTCCGTTGGGGTAATATGTTTTATACAACCCTGCAAATTCATTGGCGACATAATTCTCTTCTATAATGATTTGTCCGGCCGAATCAAATAATTGTCTTGTACCGTTTAACTCGTCGTTAATGAAATAAGCTTTTTCTTTGATGCCACCCTTTTCATTGTAGATGATTCCAGGTCCTTCCCGGAGACCATTTTTATAGGTAATCTCTAAAGCTTTATTGCCGGATGGATGATACATTAGAAAAGGACCGTTTTTAATGCTGGTATCATTTTTCATGACTTCAGCTACCATTTTCAGCTGTTTTTTTTCTTCATCAAACCAGGTTTTTTGAACCACTGTCTCTTTATTACTTTTACATGCCGAAATCAATAAGATGCAAAGCAAAACAATTGAAAAAAACTTTATACCCTTCATAAAAGCACTAACGTAATTTGAACACAAATATATATGGAAAACAGCATAAAAAATATCATAGAGGCAGCATGGGATGATAGAGCTTTACTAGCCGAACAATCTACTAAAGATGCCATTATAAGCTTAATTGATCAATTAGATAAAGGCGAAATCAGAGTGGCTGAGCCCGGCGAAAGCGGATGGATTGTTAATGATTGGGTAAAAAAGGGCGTTATTTTATACTTTCCAACAGCTCAGATGGAAACGATTAAAGTTGGCCCTTTTGAATTTCATGATAAAATTCCTTTGAAGCAGAACTTTGCTGAACAGGGTGTTCGTGTAGTGCCACATGCGATTGCGAGACATGGTTCATTTTTAGAAAAAGGGGTGATTATGATGCCTTCTTATGTGAATATCGGTGCATGGGTAGGTTCCGGAACAATGGTAGATACCTGGGCAACCGTAGGTAGTTGCGCTCAGATCGGACGGAATGTACATTTAAGCGGCGGAGTTGGTATTGGCGGTGTTTTAGAACCGGTTCAGGCAGCGCCGGTCATCATTGAAGATGATTGTTTTATAGGCTCGCGGGCGATAGTTGTGGAAGGTGTGCACATTGAAAAAGAAGCGGTGCTTGGTGCAAATGTTGTATTGACTCAAAGTACCAGAATTATTGATGTATCCGGTGATGAAGAGGTGGTGTATAAAGGCAGAGTACCAGCAGGTTCTGTTGTTATTCCGGGAACTTATAGTAAATCGTTTCCGGCAGGAGAATATCAGGTGGCATGCGCTTTAATCATTGGTAAAAGAAAAGAGAGTACCAACAAAAAGACTTCATTAAATGATGCCTTACGTGATTTCAATGTTGCGGTCTGAAAATAATTTGTAGTTTCATCGTTAAAGAATGGATTTGAAGACCTTCTTCACATATGGTTTTGCCTTGTTTATCTGTCTATCGGTATTTGTAAATACCGAAGCGCAACGCATTCCAAATAATGAAGAAGTTGATCTCAAAACGATCATCAATGAAATTGCCGGTGATTATATCGGTAACCGGTCGAATGCCTCACTAATTATCGGCATTATTGATGATACTTCTGAGGCGATTATCCCTTATGGTACGGTAGATAAAGATACCTTGTTAAGACCAGGAGATCAGACAATCTATGAAATCGGATCATTAACAAAAACATTTACTTCGGTGGTCGCTTTAGAAATGGCAAATGAAGGATTGTTCAGTCTCGACGATCCAATTACGAATTTCTTACCGGATAGTATTTCAGAAAAAAATGAATTATTAAAGTCGATTACGATCTATCAATTATTAACGCATCAATCTCAATTGCCCAGAAAGCCTTTTAATTTAAGTCTAACGATTAAAGATCACGAAGATCCTTATGCGCATTATAATTTGAGTGATTTATATGAGTACCTCGAAGTATTTTTTATTCGAAATAAAAAGAGAAAGAAGAAAGACAGTAGTTTTAAATATTCAAATGTTGGATATGGATTGCTAGGACATTTACTTGAAAATATTTCAGGCAAAAGTTTGAATGAATTATACTTTGATTATATCATTCGTCCTTTAGGCTTGAAAAATACAAGCCTTGAATTAAACGACCGACAGTTGAACCGTTTGTCGAAACCTTATTTGTTTAATGGAGGTGATGCCAAGAATTATAATTATGCTTCAATGTACGGCAGTAGTGGTTTGTATTCAAGTATGGAAGATCAGATGGAATGGATGCGTATAAATATGCAAACGCCTGATTTACCGTTGAAATCAAGTATTGAAAAAAGCCATGAAGTGCAGTTAGATACGAATATTGAAGGAAT
>JAHDHT010000214.1:0-2839 GCA_020631175.1 Chitinophagales bacterium | reverse complement strand
GAGGGTAAAAATTACATTGTTTTAATGCGTGATGAAGCCATGGCTAATGAATATTGTACCTTGAATGAAGAAGTGTTGAAATGGATGAATGAAGATCGACCTACGACTGTTATTTGTACGTGTAAACATCCTTCGCTGCAACATTTAGTTCGGATGCCTGAGCAAAGTCTTGCGATTCGAATTCCCCGTTCGGGTTGGGTGAAAGATTTATTTAAGGCAATTGATTTTCCGCTTATTTCTACCTCTGCTAATTTAAGTGGTGCGCCGGCTGTGCAGCGCTTGTCTGAGGTTGATGATCAGGTTAAAGAAAAGGTTGATTTAATTATTGATGATCAGCGTGTGGAAGGATCGGCAAAAGCTTCAAGAATTATTCGGTTGTCGGAGAGTGGGGAAGTTGAGGTGATACGGGAGTGATTTTTTATCGTATAAATAGCCTTTTATCAAAGTCGTAATCTTCTGTCTTAATTAATTTTACCTCTTTAAATAAATTATGAAAGGGGTTAATTAAGTAATTATATTCTCCCGGGACGACAGCTGAAGGCAATTTTAAGATTAAAAATTTATTGTTATCGATAAATTGATCACCTATTATTCTTGATTTAGAATCATACGGAAATTTATTCCAGTTTTTTGGCAGGTCAGATTCGTTTAAAACTTTTATTTTTTTGCTTGGAAATTCAATGTGTTGAAGAATATAATTTTCCGGTAAAATTCCCAGTGGTAAATGAACCGCAACTTCAGCAGTGCATAAAGCAATATTTGCACTTGTATAAAGTATTCTTATTCCTTTTGAATTCCATCTCCCTCCATGTAATTCTGCTCCCTTTCCGGAAATATCATTTAAATACTTTTTTGAAGTTAAACGAAAGGTAATCATGCAAGAATACCGTGTTCAATTCGCCCTAATTCATCCATAACCATATCAATTCCAAATGAACTGTCTAAAATATCTTTAGGCATCACTCCTCCAAGAGCTATAATTGCTGTGTTTAACCATTTCTTGAAATTATCTGTATTTCCAAAAACCTCATTTCCTTTTTTGAGCATTTTTGAAAGTTCGATTATCTTTTCAGACTGTATAATTTCAAAACTTTTATTTTCGTTTTTATATCGTTGTATGGTTCTTTCAGTTAAATGTAAATAACGGCTCCATTCCTTCATTGAAAAAGGACTTGCTTTCATTATTTCTTCAAATAGCTTATACTTGATTCCATTACGGGCGATCACTAACAGTTGGGCAGAATTGTCTAATGATTTATCTAAAGTGGCTGTCGACATAAGGTAAATTGTCTTAAATATACGGAAAAATGTCGTATTTGTTGTTTTGAATGCTTTAAAAAATAGAAAAGTCCATCCATCCTTCCTGAACAAATAAACCAAAGAAATTAGTATTTTGCGCAACAAATCAGGATATGGCAAATTCAATAGAACAAGCTTTAAAAAATAATTCAGATGGTTTTTACATTGGCAACAGATTGGTCTTACCATTTCGTTGTCAGATAATCAAACTGATCTTTGATGGGGAGGTTATTGTCGATTTTAAAGCGGATGATGATATCCGAATCGCTCAAGACCCACAAAACACTTCATTTTATTTTAAGCAGGTAAATGATTTGAGCCGAAGAGCGAGCAGTTATAAGAATATCAAGTTGATAGCATCTGACTGGGAAGCTGAAATTTGTGCGGCCAAGCATTTTAAATTGATCTTGGATATTGAAGAACAACATGTAGTTAAAATCAAAGAATCGGGCGAAGATGATCCGATGTTCTTTGAGTAGACTATAATTTTTGAGCGGAACTAATTTTACCATTTTTTATTTAACAAAGGATGTTGTTTTTAGCTGAGGAGCATCTTATTCATTTTAAAGCCATCGGATCTGTTGCAGATGCATTAGGTTATGATTGTTATGTCGTAGGTGGATATGTACGCGATCGAATGCTCGATCGTGATTTCAAAAAAGATATTGATATTGTTTGTGTTGGCAGTGGTATTGAACTGGCAAAAGCATGGGCGAAAAATATTAGTCCGACCAAAAAAGTACAAATCTTCAAAAACTTTGGAACGGCTCAGCTAAAACATGGCGGAATAGTTTTTGAATTTGTTGGTGCCCGAAAAGAATCTTATCAAAGAGATTCAAGAAAGCCGATCGTTGAAAATGGCACTTTGGAAGATGATCAAAATCGACGTGATTTTACGATTAATGCAATGGCGGTGTGCTTAAATAAAGATCGATTTGGTGCATTGATTGATCCTTTTAACGGACAAGAAGATTTAGCCGGTAAAATAATCAGAACACCTCTTGATCCGGATATTACTTTTAGTGATGATCCTTTACGAATGTTAAGAGCCATTCGTTTTGCATCTCAATTACATTTTGAAATTCATCCGGAAACTTTTGCTTCTATTCAGAATAATGCGAAGCGCTTAGAGATATTAAGTAAAGAAAGAATTGCGGATGAATTAAATAAAATCATTTGTACCGATCCGCCATCCCGTGGATTTAATCTCTTATCGGATGCGCATTTATTGAAACATATCCTTCCTGAATTTGAAAAATTAAGAGGGGTTGATTATGTGGATGGAAAAGGACATAAGGATAACTATGATCACACTTTGCAGGTTTTGGATAATCTTGCCGGAGTAACGGAAGATTTATGGTTAAGATGGGCGGCAATTTTACATGATATTGCTAAGCCAAATACTAAGCGTTTTGAAGAAGGACATGGATGGACGTTTCACGGACATGAAGTAGTCGGTGCGCGTATGGTGCCTAAAATTTTCAAGCGATTAAAATTGCCTTTAGATCATAAAATGAAGTTGGTTCAAAAACTGGTCGCC
>JAHDHT010000213.1:5384-6526 GCA_020631175.1 Chitinophagales bacterium | reverse complement strand
GAAGCTCCAATGCCTTCTCAAATTATAAAGATTTTAGTTACAGACGGACAAGTGGTTAAAAAGGAAGATCCTTTAATGATTATTTCTTCTATGAAAATGGAAAATACGATTAGTGCTGATAAGGATGGAAAGATTAGTGAAATATATGTAAAAGAAGGACAGAATGTAGAAGCCGGATTTTTATTATTGAAGCTGGATGAATAAATAAAGTCAATGGCAGGTAATAAGTTAAATACGAAAGATAAAATTGTAAACAAAGCAGTAATGCTTTTCAATAAAAAAGGCTTTGCTGCAGTTTCATTGTTTGAAATTGCAGGTGAGTTAAATATTACAAGAGGGAACCTCACTTATCATTTCAAAAATAAAGATGTTTTATTAGAAACTATCGTTAACGAATTATGGAAAGCATTAAATGAAGGGAGAGCAAAGTCAATGCAATTTCCAAGTTTTGAAAATTTGCATAATGAAGCGCAGCGGTATTATAAAATTCAAAAAGAATATGCCTTTATTTTTTTAGATTATCATGTCTTAAATCATAAAATAGTTAAGCAGCAATTCAGGGCATTCACCAGGCAACAAATCGAAGATAGCGAGGCCACTTTTGCTCTTGCGATTTCAAGAGGAACAATGCATAAAGAACCATATGAAGGCATGTATCATAATCTGGCCTTTAATATTTGGATGGTTTCATTTTACTGGCTAAATCAACAAATGATTTTGGGTAAAAAATCTGATAAAGATTACAATGAAGGTGAAATGAAAATGTGGAGCATGTTGCTGCCTCATTTTACTGATAAAGGACTTAAAGGTTTCAGAGAATTTTTTGGCGATGATTATCTCAAAAAATTGGGAAAATCTTTTAATGCAGATATCAATAACTACGTAGGATTTTAAAATCAATCAATAATGGATAAAAATAAAATTATAATATCAGCCGCATTAACCGGCGCGGCCACAAACCGATCGCATTGTGAATATATACCATATACACCCGTTGAAATTGCAGAAGAAGCAAAAAGGGCCGTTGATGCAGGAGCCTCAATTGTTCATATTCATGCAAGAGAAGATGACGGCATGCCAAGTTGGCGAACGGAAGTTTTTGAAAGTATCACAAAAGAAGTCAGAGCAAGATGTCCTGAAGT
>JAHDHT010000213.1:0-5284 GCA_020631175.1 Chitinophagales bacterium | reverse complement strand
ATAGACATATTCACTAAAGGCCCTGAATTGCCTTACGATTTTCAGGAATGGAAAAAACTTCCGTTTCATGAAAGAGTGAAAAAAGTCTGTCAGGTTTGGGGCTTACAAGGATACGGTACGCCTACCGGTGTTATTCTATATTATTTTTTTAAAATCGCAGTATATATTTTTGGATGGATATTTTTCTGTTCATTCTCTACGGATTTAGGCTTATTAAGTGAAATTCATTTGTGGGTATTTAATATTGAAGCATTAGGAAAAGCAATTATCTGGACAATGCTATTTGAAGTGCTTGGCTTTGGAGGAGCAAGCGGTCCTTTAGGTGGCAGATATTTACCTCCAATTGGTGCATGCACTTATTATTTAAGACCAGGAACTATTAAGTCTCCCTTATTTCCAAAAATGCCATTATTGGGGAATGATAAAAGAAACATTTTGGATGTACTTTTATATATAGCACTTGTTTTATTTGCAATTATTGCATTATGTTCCACATCTTTAATTCCCTCACAAATTTTACCACTCG
Source organism: Chitinophagales bacterium (assembly GCA_020631175.1). Lineage (GTDB taxonomy): Bacteria > Bacteroidota > Bacteroidia > Chitinophagales > JAHDHT01 > JAHDHT01. The sequence continues at coordinate 4,758 of JAHDHT010000213.1, read as the reverse complement.
TAATTATTTTACCTGTACTTGGAATTTTTGATAAACAAATATTTTTAGCAGCAAGAGGAGACGTCTGGTATCCTGCTATTTTTGTTTTACTTTTTCCTTTGCAATCTGCTGCTGCTCTAAAAATGCTCTGGTTTGGAGTTTGGTTTTGGGCTGCCTTTTCAAAACTAACACCCTCTTTTACTTCAGTAGTAGGAGCGATGGTTTGTAATAGTCCGATCTTCAAAATGAAAGGATTAAGAAAAATGTTATTTAAAGATTATCCGGAAGATTTAAGGATGAGCGATGCTTCAAAATATATCGCACACTTTGGAACCTTAGTCGAATTTTCGTTACCAATTTTGTTAATGGCCGGAACCATTTTTCAATGGCCCTTTTCTGTAATGTGTATTTTATTAGTAGGAATGACGGCCTTTCACGCATTTATATTTTTCAATATCCCCATGGGTGTCCCTATGGAATGGAATGTTATAATGGTATATGGCGGATGGCTTTTGTTTGCCTATTCTCCTTCCACACCAATTGATATTCAACATTCACTACTTTGGTTAATTATTATTACAAGTGTTTTTATCCTTCCAATCATAGGAAATTTTTTCCCAAAATATGTTTCCTTTTTATTATCCATGCGCTATTATGCAGGTACATGGCCTTACTCCATTTGGTTATTTAAAGGAAATGCAAAGCAGGAAAAATTAAAACCCAATCTTGTTTGTTCTTCAAAAGATGTACGGGAACAATTAATAAAATTTATTGATGAAGAAGAAGTAGATAAAATGCTTTCAAGAGTAATTGCATTTCGTTTTATGCATTTACCAAGTCGAGCTTTACATGAAGTAATTCCTAAAGCAGTTCAAAATATTGAAGATTATCAATGGTATGATGGTGAATTAATTGGCGGTGAAGTATTGGGTTGGAATTTTGGGGATGGACATTTACATTCTGAAACATTATTAGCCTCAGTTCAAAAAAGAGCCAACTTTGATCCCGGTGAACTCAGAGTGATAATGGTGGAGTCTCCACAAATGCATAATGGCAGAATTCATTGGCGAATTCATGATGCCAAAGATGGATTATTAAATGAAGGATATTCTTTTATAAATGATCTTAAGAATAAAATGCCATGGCCAACTGAAATTGATTTTAAAAAAAATAAAAATACCTACTCTAAATGAAATCAGTCTTAATAACCGGAGGATCCAGTGGAATCGGTTTAGAAATATCTAAACACTTTGCTAAAAACAAATATCAACTGTTTTGGGTAAGTTTATATGAAGAAGAAGCATTAAAAGCAAAAGAAGCAATAGAAATGGAATTTCCAACTCAAAGCGTAAAATTTTTGGTGCAGGATTTGTCTAAAGCTGAAGGAGCAGAAAATGTGTATCAATGGATCAAAGCACAGCCAGTTAATTTGGATGTTATAATCAATAATGCCGGATTCGCTACATTTGGTTATGCAAAGGAAATTCCTCTTGAAAAGGAAATAAATATGATCAACTTAAATGTGTTGTCAGTATATCACTTAACCAGACTATTTCTGGATGATATGATAAAAAGAGATGCGGGCACAATAATCAATATTAGCTCTAACACATCTTTTCAACCTGTACCATTAATGGCAGCTTACTCCGGTACGAAAGCATTTGTAAAGCAATATTCTCAAAGCTTGCATCACGAATTGAAACGATTACAATCAAACGTAAATATTCTTACGGTATGTCCTGCAGCGATAAAAAACACTAAGTTTAAAAAAGCAGCGAATATGGAAAATGTAAAAACATTTTCAGGTCTTGCTGCTACGACTAAAGAAGAAGTAGCTGATGATGTATGGAAAGCATATGTAAAAAGAAAAAGTTATTTATTAACCGGTGCAAAACTGAGAAGATTAAATTGGCTTTCCAGAATTTTACCTTCAGGCGTAGTACAGTTTTTAATTAAAGACGAATTATCAACCAAAAAATAAATAGAAATGGAAGCATACATTTTTGATGCGATAAGAACAGTAAGAGGAAAGGGAAATAAAAAGGGTGCCTTGATTGGAAATACACCTGTTGATCTTAGCAGCCAACTCCTGAAAACACTTAGAGAAAAGCACCAGTTTGATCCGCTACTTGTGGAAGATATTATTCTCGGTTGTGTAAGTCAGGTTATGGATCAGGCGGCAAACATTGCAAACTCTGCTGCCCAAGCCTCCGGTTATGGTGATCATGTTTGTGGTGTTACGTTGAATCGCTTTTGTGGTTCGGGTTTAGAGTCCATTAATCAGGCGGCTGCTTATGTTGCTTCGGGTTATCGCGATCTAATTTTCGCCGGAGGCGTAGAGTCAATGTCCAGAGTAAAAATGGGTTCGGATGGAGGCGGACCGTTCGTTGATCCGGCTTTAACGATTCCGGATAATATTGTACCGCAAGGTATTTCTGCAGATTTAATTGCAACATTGGATGGATATAATCGCAATGATGTAGATCAATTCGCTGCTGAATCTCAGCAAAGGGCTTCAAAAGCTGAAGCAGCCGGATATTTTAATAATTCAAGAATAGCTGTGAAGGATGTAAACGGTATACCTGTATTAAGTACAGATGAGAACATTCGTCCTTCTACAACAGTTGATGGTTTGGCTGAATTAAATCCGTCCTTTATTCAAATGGGGCAAATGGGTGGTTATGATGCTATGGCAATCAGAGCTTATCCTGAAGTAGAAAAAGTTGAACATGTACATCATGCAGGCAACTCTTCCGCCATTGTAGACGGTGCGGCTATAGCAATGGTTGGAAACAAAGAAGCCGGTAACAAAATGGGCTTGAAACCAAGATTTAAAATTAGAAGTAACGCCATTTTTGGAACAGATCCTACAATCATGTTAACAGGGCCTGCACCGGCATCGGAAAAAGCATTGAAAAAAGCCGGGATGACAGCTTCTGATATTGATCTCTTTGAATGTAATGAAGCTTTTGCTGTCGTTCCAATGCGTTTTATGGAGCGTTTAAAAATTGATCATTCTAAAGTAAATGTTAATGGTGGCGCAATAGCAATGGGGCATCCTCTGGGCGCAACCGGTTGTATGTTAACAGGTACTTTAATGGATGAATTGGAAAGAAGAGATTTGAATACAGGTTTAGTAACGCTCTGTATAGGGGGTGGAATGGGAATCGCAACTATTATCGAACGCGTTTAAGAAAAGAAAATGAATTATACAGATCAAAAATACTTTCAGGTTGAAGTTGATGAAAACGGAATCGCTCTGTTAACTTTAAATCAGGAAGAACAATCAGAAAATTTATTTAGTACTGCATTTATTCAGGCATACCTGAAATTTGGAGAGGCAGTAATACAAGACGATAATATTAAAGGCGTTATTCTTACATCTGGAAAAAGAATGTTCATGCCGGGTGCAGATTTAAGAGAGGTTGAATCTTTAGGTGGAGATCCTGAAAATCGTTTTAATGGCTTAGTAAAGATGCATCAATCTTTCAGAGCAGTCGAAAAATCGGGCAAGCCATTTGTGGCAGCAATTAACGGTACGGCACTGGGAGGAGGTTTTGAGTTAACCTTAACTTGTCATCATAGAATAGCGATTAATCATCCTTCCATTAAAATAGGTTTGCCTGAAGCCAAGGTAGGCTTACTGCCAGGTGCAGGGGGAACAATCAAATTAATTTACTTAAGTGGTATTCAAAAAGGCTTGCAATACTTATTACAGGGAAGAGAGTTAAGACCTCAGCAAGCTTTAGAAAATGGATGGATAAATGATTTAGCTGATAGTCAGGATCAATTAATTCAAAAAGCAAAAGACTGGATAAAAGAAAATCCTAGTCCGGTTCAGCCCTGGGACAATAAAAAATATAAAATTCCGGGTGGAGGGTTATTTACTCCAAATGGAATGATGACTTTCGCCGGAACAGTAGGTAATGTTGCAAAACTCGCAAATGGTAATTATCCAAATCAGGAATATATTTTGAAAGTTGTTCATGATGGCATTCAGGTTCCATTTGATCGGGCATTGGAAATAGAAGCAAGGTATTTTACCAAAGCATTAAATACCAAGGAAGCAGCAAATATGATCAGAACCGGTTTTATAAATCTGACTGCTGCAAAAAAAGGAATCGCAAGGCCTAAAGATGAAGCTAGATATGAAGTGAAGAAATTAGGTATTCTCGGAGCAGGAATGATGGGAGCCGGTATCGCCTACGTTTCTGCTAAAGCAGGGATGGATGTGGTTTTAAAAGATATTTCAATAGAGAATGCAGAAAAAGGAAAAGCATATTCTGAAAAGTTATTAGATAAAGCAATTTCGAGAGGAAGATCAACTGAAGAAAAGAAAAATGCTTTATTAAAAAAAATAAATTGTTCTGTTGATACTTCCGATTTGGAAGGATGTGATTTAGTTATCGAAGCCGTATTTGAAGATCCTTTATTAAAAGATAGCGTAACCAAAGAAACAGAAGCCGTTTTATCGCCGGATAAAGTTTATGCTTCCAATACTTCAACTATTCCTATTTCATTTTTAGCAAAATCTTCAGTAAGACCAGAAAATTTTATTGGTATTCATTTTTTCTCTCCGGTAGATAAAATGTTGCTGGTTGAAATTATCGTTGGTGAAAAGACGAGCGATAAAGCTATTGCAGCAGCCATTGATTATACAACCTCTATAAAAAAGATTCCAATTGTTGTAAACGATTCAAGAGGCTTTTATACTTCAAGATGTTTCGGCACTTTCGCCAATGAAGGAATGTTTTTATTGGAGGAAGGAGTAAAACCCGC
>JAHDHT010000013.1:33951-36561 GCA_020631175.1 Chitinophagales bacterium | reverse complement strand
TGATGCTGCTTATTTATATCTTCTCAATGGTGGTTATAATTGGCTTCGAATTGAATGCAAGTATTGCCATTAATCGTTCTAGAGAGGAACTCGAATCTATTGAGCGTCTGTAAAGTCTTAAGTTCAAAATCAACTTATCATCTCCTTTTAAAATCGGGGCACTTGGCTATATCAAGTACACAGCAATCTCCGGTTATTATTCGCATGGTACCTGTCGCACAGTACTTGGTCGCAATGAAGCACAGACAAGCTATCTTAAATATCTGTGCTACCAGATACAAAGTTTCTGTGTTACTCAAAATGTGCTACCGGATCCAAGGTACAGTGCTACTCAAAAATTTTATTTTATTGATTCAAAGATAAGGCTGCAAAATGCTTAAAATTTATTCGTAAAAAACTTTCAAATATTGCCAGACTTTTTACCTTTGCAGCGGAGGAATGGCAGAGTGGTCGAATGCGGTGGTCTTGAAAACCATTGTACCGCGAGGTACCGGGGGTTCGAATCCCTCTTCCTCCGCTTTTTTTACACATCTTACTGGCTACCAATAATTTATACGTACTAAAACCAAAATTGAAACAACTTTTAGGTGTTTCAATTTTAACATTCAGTCTCAAAAGTTGATCTGTAGTTGCCGCTAAAGAACTTTTTATGATGCTGAAATTCTCTAAGCCGAAGCTCCACGACTGTGGTGGAGATCCGAAAGGCCGGTGGTATATCGACTATCGAATATGGTATGAGAAAGGTACCAGTAAGCGATATCAAAAGTGGATACCAAAATGTAAAGGCATTCTGCAACGCAGACGGCGTATAGCAAAAGAAATGTTGAAAGACATAAGTACACAATTACGCCTGGGGCATTTAGCGGAAAAACTAAAAATCTGTTTTTTATGTGCTATCTGTGGCCCTGATTGCAGTGTTACCCACCCGAATAAACAAATACATGAGCAAGGAGTACAGGGGCCGACAGCGGCAGGCCGATGTGCGACTATGCGAATGATTTGTTTAGGCGCGTGCGTACAAACGGAAAGCAGGAAATGCCACCCAATAAAAAAACCGGAAAAATTAATTCCCGGCTTTCTAAATATTTTCGAATAAAGAAATTTAAACTTTAACGATCCATCCGAATTTATCTTCTTCACGACCGGTTTTAATATTGTTTAAACGATCTTTCATTTTAGTGGCTATATGCTGACCGTCTACAGGCACTTCTACTTCTTCACCTTCATGATGTAATAAGCGAATAAAGCTTACACTTGCTGCAGTTCCTGTTCCGAAAGCGTCGGTTAATCTGCCTTCGCGACCTGCTGCCATTACTTCATCGATGGTAATTGGTCTCTCCTGTACTTCAATTCCTTCATCCTTTAAAAGCGTAATAATACTGTCTCTTGTGACTCCCGGTAAAATATTGCCATCTAACGGTGCGGTTAATGCCACTCTGTCAATAATGAAAAAGACATTCATCGTTCCGATTTCATGAATGTATTTATGCTCTAATCCATCCGTCCACATAATCTGATCATAACCTTTTTCTTTTTCCAGTTTTGCAGGATAAAGGGTAGCAGCATAGTTTCCTGCACATTTTGTAAAACCGGTTCCACCGTTAAAAGCTCTAACGTACTTACTAGCGGTTGTAACAGTAACGGGGGCACTATAGTACGCACCAACCGGACAAGTGAAAATTACTATTTTATAATGCTCAGAAGTTCGAACACCTATATAAGCATCATTCCCGAACATATACGGTCTGATGTATAAAGATTTGTTGGCATCTTTCGGAACCCACTGCCGATCCTTAGCAACGAGATAACGAATCGTTTCTACAAAATCGTTTTCAGGAAATTCGGGCATTGACATTCTAACCGCCGAACGGTTGAAACGTGCTGCATTTAATTGCGGACGGAAAAGTGCAACTTCACCGTCAACTGTATAATATGCTTTCATTCCTTCAAAAATTGCTTGTCCATAATGTAGCGCAGAACAAGCCGGACTTAAAGAAAAATTACCGTAAGGCTCAATTTGAATATTTCCCCATTTTCCGTTGGCATAATCGCAATGCATCATGTGATCGGAGAAAACACGCCCAAATGGAATGTTATCGAAATCTACCGTATTAATTCGGGTATTCTCGATATCCTTAACAGTGAGTGGTAAACTTAAAGTGGGTTCTTTTGATAATACTTCGTTCATTTATATGATTTAGTTTGAATGTTTAAAATATTTAATAATGAAACGACTGCTTTGTTTAAATTCGTTTCATGGAAAAGCAATCATTCATTATTTCGGCAGAAAAAAACCACTTTCTGAAACGTTTGATCAGGACTGATCTACAGGTTGGGAAGGAAGGTGTTGATTTCAGAGAGGGCGACTTTCCACAGCGCAAAGATACCAAAAAATTAGTTATCCTGTTTGTCGAAAAGGTGGCAAATGAAGCCGATCTTGATAAAGAAATGTTGATGAAGATGGCTTTGGCTATGGGACTTGCAGAGAATGAAATCCAACTGTACTGTAATGATTATCCGGACTTTAAAAGCATCAAATACAGGCATGAACCTCAAGAGCTTTTCGTTTTTGGCATCCATCCAAGATCTATCAATTTATTTGCTGATTTG
>JAHDHT010000013.1:21602-33851 GCA_020631175.1 Chitinophagales bacterium | reverse complement strand
AGAGCTTTTCGTTTTTGGCATCCATCCAAGATCTATCAATTTATTTGCTGATTTGGGCTATCATTATCATTATCAGATCAATAACTCAGGTATTACTTTTTTTCCGGAGGTCAAATCCATCCGAGCAGATAAAAGCAAGAAAACGTTATTGTGGAATACCGTAAAAGATTATTTCAAATGAAAAGTCTCATAATAGCAAGTCAGAACCAGCATAAAGTCAGGGAAATACGAAAAATGACCAATGGCATGTATGAAATCAAAAGCCTGGCAGATATTGGTTTTAATGAAGATATTCCGGAGCCATATGCTACTTTGGAAGAAAATGCCATGACTAAAGCGCAAACGATATTTGATCGCTTTGGATTGGATTGTTTTGGAGAAGATACAGGTTTGGAGGTTCAAGCACTGGATAATGCTCCAGGTGTCTTATCTGCCCGATATGCAGGACCACAAAAATCAGCTCAGGACAACATGACTAAGTTGTTGAATGAATTAGAAGGCAAAAATGATCGCAAAGCAAGGTTTAGAACAGTTATAGCGCTTATTCTGGATGGAAAAAAGTACTATTTTGAAGGTAAAGTGGAAGGTCAGATACTGACTGAAAGGAGAGGTGAGGACGGATTTGGCTATGATCCTCTGTTTTTCTATGCTCCACTCCAAAAAACTTTCGCAGAATTATCAATTGAAGAAAAAAATAATATTTCTCATAGAGGACTGGCTATCAATCAATTAGTAGATTTTTTAACAAAAATTTAAACTTTGGTAGTATATTTGGTAGTAAATAAGTGCATACCACGCAACCATTGTTCACAGGTCAACGTCTTAAAAACAGAATATGGCAAAAGGTATTACTCAAACGGAAAGAGACTACAACTTGGTAAAGCGCTGTATCAAGGGTAGCAGCTCAGCTCAAAGAGAGCTTTACGAGCGTTTTTCTGGGAAAATGTTTTCCATCTGTCTGCGTTATGCTTCAGACTTTCATAGTGCTGAAGATATTTTGCAGGATGGATTCGTGAAAGCGTTTAAAAATCTCAAGAAATTCAGATTCGAAGGTTCTTTTGAAGGATGGCTGAGAAGAATTATTGTTAATACAGCAATTGAACACTATCGGAAGAATGTTTCTATGTATCCGATACTCGATGTTGGAAATACAGAACGAGAAATCGTTAATGATCGAACAGTCGAGCATCTGGAAGCCGAAATGATTATGAAGATGGTGAATCAACTCTCTCCGGGGTACCGAACCGTATTTAACCTTTACGTAGTTGAAGGTTATCCTCATAAAGAAATAGCTAAAATGCTGAATATTTCTGAAGGGACATCAAAAAGCCAATTAGCACGCGCAAGATACCTATTACAAGGAATGGTTAAAGAACTCTCAACGAGTTATAAAGTGTATGCAAAATAAAGACGACAACAAATTAGATCAGATTCTGCGCGATAAACTTCGCGATCTGGAGACCTTTCCGGGGGCTCATAACTGGGAAATGATAGAATCCCAGCTCGGAAACGATGAATCCAGACCGATGATGAAATATCGTATTGCGGGAATTGCGGCCCTTATGCTTATCAGTTTTGGAGCATTAGGTTTGTTATTCGCTTTGGGTAGCATGAACGGCAAATCCCAGCAATTAGCTTCAGATCAGAATTTATATCTGGACAAATACGCAGAATTCATTTACAATCAGGCACCTCAGACAATTGTTCGAGAAGTTCCTGTTGTAAAAGAAACAGTACAATATGTAGCTGCTCCACAACCAACAGTTTCTCCTGTTGAAAGCGCAATGGATCAGATACTGATTGATGCTCTTTTAGCTCAAATCAATGATTTGAAAACTTCAATTGAAGACATCAGACAAGAAAGTGCTGCTAACAATGCTTCTCAGCAGATGTTAGCTGCTCTAAACGAAATTAGAAACGACAATCGCCAAAATAATGAGGCGGATATGCGTGATAGAATTATTGCCGAAGTACTTACAGCTGCTAATGTAGATCAGCCTGAAGATTTGGCAAATATCGATGAAGCTACTTTAGTAGATATCTTATCTGCATTAAGAGGTAAATCATCTGAACGTTTTAATTCAGATATTATCAATAAGCTTCCGAATACTACAACTATCTTAAATGCATTCGACGGAAGAATGCCTCAATTACAAAAAGCAGGTTTATCTAACCGCGAAATGGTAGATAACATTTTACAACAGAATTTTACAGATGTAAGAGGTTTACATGTTGGAGCTACTGCTGCTGTTAATAATACCTGGATATTAAACAATAACTCTAATACTTCTAATGACCTTAAAAATGTAGGATACGTAATGGATTACGGAACACATTCAGGGGTAAGATTAGGATATGATTTTGGTAAGAAATACGGGGTGGAAGTAAACTACCTTTTAAATGCTCATCACAATCAAAAATTCAGTTATATCGTAGATCAGCAACTGAAAGAGAGCCGTGTAAGTCTTAAGTATATACATGTTCCGGTATTGTTTAAATACAAATGGCAACAAATGTCACCGCTAACAAGAAAGCCGATGGTATTGAATTATGTTTTTGGTCTACAATACAGCAGACTTCAATCATTAAACTCTAATGTTGACGAGAATATCGTTCCTTTATCAAGTTTAAATCATGTAAATGATCTGGGTATTGTTGTTGGTTTAGATTACGATATGCACTTAACTAATCATTACTTTTTCAGCTTTGGAGCAAGAAGCACTTATTCGTCTGATGCACAAGCTTTAGCCGGATTATTAAATGGTGGAACGAGTGATAAGACCAATAACTTTACAGTTGGATTAACCGGTGCATTGAACTATAGATTTTAGAATTAAGATTTAAATGTTAAGATATTTTAAAAGGGGTGCAAGATGCATCCCTTTTTTTTGTTCACTGTCTTTTTAGTTGTTCCTTTATTTCCGGAAGATTTTGCAGAACTAATTTGATTATCAATGTGTTGCTGCAAAGAGTTTCGGTCTAAACCACTGTTATGAGTATGTACAACGCCCTTGCAATTGCACTTTGCCTGTTCTTTTGCTGTTTAAGTTCTTCTGCACAAAATGACGTAGAAGCTGAACAAGAATATCCTACAAAGAGAATTCAGGCTGTAAAAATTACAAACCCGCCTGTTATTGACGGAGATTGGTCTGATCCGGTGTGGAGTACAATTGAGGCCGCCAGCGATTTTACTGCTTTTGAACCGAATCCGGATACCATACCAAAGTATAAGACCTATGTAAAAGTGGCCTATACGGATGATGCTTTATATCTGGCAGCTTTTATGAAGGATGAAAACCCTGAGATGATTCCTCAGCAGTTAGGATATCGGGATGCAATCGGGGCTAATGCGGATTATCTGTGTTTATTTCTTGACACTTATGATGACGGTCAAAATGGTTATAGTTTTTGCTTGTCTGTTAGTGATATACAATCAGATGCACGTTATTCGCCGAGTGAAGGTGAGAATTGGTTATGGAATGGCATTTGGTTCAGCAGTACTCAGGTTACAGAAGATGGATGGTATTGCGAAATGAAGATACCGTACTACTCAATTCGATTTCCTAAAAAAGATATTCAGACCTGGGGGATTAATTTCTGGAGAAACTTCAGACGCGACCGTGAGCGTTCGAGTTGGCAAAGATTTGATCTGAATGGACAGGGTTTTGTGAATCAGTGGGGTAAACTGGAAGGACTAAAAGATTTAGACCCGCCAATTCGATTATCTCTTACACCGTATATCTCTGCAGGTATTGATTATTTAAACGACAAACCGGAAGGGACACGCAGTTCAAGTACATTTATAAGAGGTGGTGCAGATATTAAATACGGTATTAATGAAAGTTTTACATTAGATATGACATTGATACCTGATTTCGGACAGGTACAATCAGACGATCAGGTTTTGAATTTATCTCCCTTTGAAGTTTTCTTTGATGAAAATAGAAGTTTCTTTCTGGAAGGAACGGATTTATTTTCGAGGGGAAATATTTTTTATTCAAGAAGGGTAGGTGGTCGACCTCTTTTATATTGGGATGTTGAAGATGGATTAAGTGACAGTGAAATAATTACAAGTAATCCAATTGCAACACAATTGTTAAATGCAACAAAGATTTCGGGAAGAACAACAAACGGTTCAGGTCTCGGCTTCTTTAATGCAGTTACGGCCGCGACAAATGCAACAGTATTAAATGAAGAAACAGGATCAGAAAGAACCGTTTTAACGAATCCATTAACGAATTACAATGTAGTGGTGATGGATAAACCGCTGGCGAACAACTCTTATGTAAGTTTAACCAATACAAACGTTATCCGTAACGGACGATATCGTGATGCTAATGTTACAGCTATTATTACAGAATTGAATAACAAAAAGAGAACATATGCAATTTCAGGTTTTTACAAACATTCTCAATTGTTTAATTCTAATCACGAAAAATTTGATGATATAATTACAGGATCGAGTTATAACATTGTATTAAAGAAAACCAGCGGTAAATTACAAGGTGGAATTGGTCATTATGTTGAAACTGATACTTATAACCCTAATGATCTTGGTTTTCTGAGAAATAACAATGAGCGAAATACTTCAGGTTGGATAAATTATAATATCAACGAACCATTCTGGAAAATAAACGGAATGTGGAATAACTGGGGATTTAATTACAATCAGTTATATAATCCAAATGAATTTACCGGTTTTAGTATTTGGGGAAGTAATGGATTATCAACTGATAAATTTTTGTCAATGGGGATTAATTACGGTTTATCTCCAGTTGAAGGAAATGATTTTTTTGAACCACGGGTGGATGGAAGAGTATTTAAAACATATCCGGGCGGATGGTTTAATTATTGGTTTTCTTCAGATTACAGAAAGCGTTTTGCATTGGATGGAGGTGCAGGAGTTTATAGAAGACCATTTACAGATGAATACACCTATGACTTTTGGTTTAAGCCAATTTTCAGAGTAAATGATAAATTACTTTTATCACACGAGTATATTGATGATTACTTTGATGAAATTGGTTTTACAGATGTGTTAGAAGATGATGATCCTTTATTTGCAAGAAGAGAAGTATTTACCGTAATTAATACTTCGGAAGCCTCTTATATTTTCACCAGTACTATGGCACTTGATTTTAGAATGAGACATTATTGGAGAAAAGTTTTGCCATATGAATTCAGAACTTTAAATGAAGACGGATCTACTTCGCCAAGGTATGATATCGATAGTAATTACGATAACTCAGTTAATTTCTTTACAATAGATTTAGTTTATAGATGGTTATTCTTACCGGGTAGTGAAATGAGTTTTGTTTGGAAGAATTTTATTTTCCAAAGTGATGAAGAAAGAGAACATACCTATGTGCGTAATTTCAATAAGACGATTAATGAAGCTGCTTCTAACAACAATGTAAGTTTGAAAGTTGTTTATTTTGTTGATTACTTAGCATTTAAAAATCTGGCTTCTAAAAAGAGAAAAATGCCGGATACGTTTTAATTAATTATTTATCAGGAGCTTTAACACCCGCATTAATTTCTTCATTAATATGGTTTTCTTTTGGTACGATCGGACAAGAATAACGGTCGTTATAAGCGCAATATGGATTATATGCCTGATTAAAATCAATTAATATTTTGCCGCTCTTATTAATTCTTAAGTCTAAATACCTGCCACCACCATATGTGCTGCTCCCATTTGACTCATCTGTAAATGGAAAAAACAGGTAGTCTCTATATATTGGAATATTTTGTAAAGAAAGATTTGTGTATACATTTAATGCATAAGAATTTCCTTTCATTTCAAAATGAACTTCACCATATTTCTGGTACTTTGCTATTCGATCTGTTGTAGTTGGCATATTAAAGGGCTTTTCATTTTCTGACTTAATAAATTTCGCTTCTACAACAAATGTTTTGTCAAATTTATAAATCGGTAACTTTCTGAATGATTTTAGATCTTCCGATTTTAACGGAGATTTTTCATCTGATTTATAGGTCTTATTTATTTGCTTTTTAAATGCCTTATAAGATTTCTTTTGTACTTTATGATCAATCGATTGACTGAAAGATTGATTGATTGAAATGCAGAAAGCAAATGTTATTATTATATATACTTTAGTTAAAAATCGCATAATGACAAATATAAATGTTTTAAGAGATGATTTACTATTTGATCTTTTTAACTGGAAGGAAGCTTTTACTGTAATTGAGGCTTCGTTTAAAGAAAAATCATCAGGTAGTTTTAAAGATTATGCTAAATATTATATAGAATCAAATACCGGTAGATTGGTAATCACTCCAGGTGCATTTGAATTAACCTAATCATCTTTCTTTTCAATATAAAATTCTTCAATCGTAGAAATCTTATGATGTTCTAAATGATGGATTAATAATTCAGGATCATTTTCAAACAACAACATTTCTCTCATATGTTTTCTAATAAATCCTTTACCGGTTGAATGATCTAACCATAAGCTTAAATGGTCGTAATATCCATTCACATTATAAAATCCGCAAGGCTTTTTATGGTAACCTAATTGTGTTAAAACAAATGCTTCAATAATTTCTTCAAGGGTACCAACACCTCCCGGAAGAGCAATAAAAGCATCTGCCATTTCAATCATTTTCTGTTTTCGTTCTGCCATACTTTTCGTGACCAACATCTCCGTTAAACCTTTATGACCCACTTCAAAGTCCATAAGTTTTTCGGTAATAACACCTGTAATTTTTCCTCCACCCTTTAAAAATGTATCTGCAATTATGCCCATAATTCCAATGCTTCCTCCACCGTAAACTATGTTCCAGTTTCTTCTTAACAACAATTTTGCAAGAAGAATAGCAGCTTGTTCATAAATTGGTTCATTTCCTTTTTGCGCGCCGCAATAAATTGCAACGGTCTTAATAGAATTCTTCATAGGAATAAAATTGTGCTTAAAAGTAAATATTAGCTGAATCAAATCCTTATTTTTGAAAAAAAACAATTGAGTTTAAAGATAAGTTTGATCGGATCAGGCAATGTAGCATGGCATTGGTCAAGAGCATTAGAAATGTCTGAACATAATATCACTGAAATTTACAGTCGTAATGTAGCTTCTGCTAATGACCTTGCTGATACATTTGCTTATAAACATTTAACCAATCTTGAAGATCTAAGCCAGGATAATGATCTAATCATTTTAGCTGTTCATGATGATGCAATCAAAGAAGTAGCTTCGGCAATTAATCCGGAACCACAGCAAGTAATTGCTCATACCAGTGGTACAGCTAGCATTTCTGAAATCAATCATATGAACTCAGGGGTTTTATGGCCTGTTCAAAGCTTGATAAAAGAAGTAGAGGTAAATTATGATACTATACCTTTGATGATTTATTACAGCTCTCCGTCCGCTAAAGAAGTTATGGAAGAGGTAGCAGCTGCGATTTCAAACAATGTTCACATTTTACATGATGAACAAAGACAGAAATTACACCTTGCTGCAGTGATTACCAATAACTTTACGAATCATTTGATGGCATTAGTTGAGAACTACTGTAATGCAGAGTCTTTGAATTATAAATGGCTGTACCCGATTGCGGAACAAACGATGTTAGCCGGAAGGAAAGAAAATCCTACCGCTATTCAAACAGGACCGGCAAAAAGAGATGATAAGGAAGCTATTTCGAAGCATTTAGAAATATTAACTAAACATCCTGATCTTGAGAGCATTTATAAAAGTATGACTCAAAGTATTATTGATATGTATAAAGACAAAAACTAAATGATTTATCAGAAATTAAAAGAAATAGAACTAATTGTATTGGATGTTGACGGTGTATTAACCAATAGTGATTTACTTGCCGGAGATGATGGTAAATTGTGGCGAACAATGAATGCCCGGGACGGTTATGCATTAAGAAGAGCAATTCAGGCAAATTTAAATGTCATAATAATTACCGGTGGACGGAACAAGTTTGTTGAGGAAAGACTTACTGCTTTGGGAATCAAAACGGTATTCTTAGGAGCTATGGACAAAGTTAGTGTTCTAGATAATTATTTAAGGGAGAATCAAACAGATTATAACAATATTTTATACTGTGGTGATGATCTTGTAGATCTTGAAGTAATGAAAAAAGTAGGTTTACCTGTTTGTCCTTATGATGCTGTCCCGGAAATAAAAGCTATTTCTAAATATGTGTGTAAGAATTCGGGAGGAAAAGGATGTGTAAGAGAATTAATTGAAATGATTATGAAATTAAAAGGACTTTGGTAGTTTGAGTTTATCTGCCATATATCATTTGTCGCGGCCGATAAATCAGCTGTTTATCATTCTTACAATGTTGCTTGTAAGAATGATGATATTGGCACAAACAGGTGATATTCTTTATAAACCAATGTTATCTCAGCTTCATTTTTTTGTTTTAACATTTAGTGTTGTAATCATAGCTGCTGCAGGATATATCATCAACGATTACTTTGATGTGAAAACTGACGAAATAAATAAACCGCATAAAATATTTATTGGACGAAAAATAAGCAGAAGAAAAGCAATGTTGGTGCATGTGGTTTTTTCATTTCTAGGAATTCTTCTGGGTTTGTACTGTTCAATTAGTGCAGGTAAATGGTATCTTGTTTTATATCACATTTTTACCTGGTTCTTTTTATGGATCTATTCTGTTTACTTAAAACGAAAATTAATTGTTGGGAATATTTTAATTGCATTACTTACTTCGATTGTTGTTTGGTTAGTATTTGAATATGAATCTCATGGCTTAAAAACACAACTAAACGAATCCACTTTTTTAAATATTCAGAATATTTGCATCTACTTTGCTTTATTTGCATTTATGGTAAATTTAATAAGGGAAATTATAAAAGATGCAGAAGATATAAAAGGTGATCTGATTATTAAAAGCAATACTATTCCAATAAAATACGGTTTAAAAACAACAAGATACATTTGTATAGCATTAGCTGTTCTTTCGACGCTATTTATTTTTCAATTCTTCACAGGTCTTTATAAGTTAATTCAAACTCCAACTCTTTTAGAATATATTCCGGTTATATTATTTCTTTTTTTATTCTTCCCTTTACTAATTTTCCGGATTTTTAAAGCTGATAGAAATAAAGACTTTAGCGCTATAAGTAATTTTTTAAAATTGATAATGTTAATGGGAATTATGTCTTTACTATTATTCATTTTATAGATGAACATATTTAATCAAAAATATATACTCGCATCCGGTTCACCAAGAAGAGCTGTATTACTAAATCAACTGGGTTTATCTTTCGAAGTAATCGTTAGTGATGTGGAAGAAATAGTTCCGGATCAAATTCCTGTTGAGCAATCAGCTGAGTATCTTGCAGAACTTAAAGGAAAACATGTACTTAAGAATATTGATATTGAAAATAAAATCTTGATTGCTGCCGATACTATTGTTGTTTTAAACAACAAAATTTTAGGAAAACCATCATCAAAGGAACAAGCGTCAAATTTTTTAAAAGAATTATCAGGTAAGCAGCATAAAGTTATTTCCGGAGTTTATATTCATTCAAATTCTAAAGAAATTTCGTTTTCTTCAGAAACATTAGTAGAATTTAATTCATTAGATGAAGATGAAATTCAATATTACATTTCTAATTATGAAGTTTTAGATAAAGCAGGTGCTTATGCAATACAAGAATGGATCGGACTAAGTAGTATCCGATCCATCCATGGTGATTATTTTAATGTTGTTGGTTTACCTGTTTCGAAGCTATATCAACACTTGAAAGAATTCTAACAACAATTATTTCTTTTGAATTTTTTCTATCCAGAAAGTATTATTTGATTCGTAAACAATTAAATACATACCTGTAGAGTAAGAACTAAAATCTAATTGGAGTTGATTTTGTCCTTTAACTGCAAACACATGTTCTACAAATAAGACTTTCCCATTTAAATCGGTTAGTTTGATTTTGGATATTTCGTCTTCAGATGCTTCCCAATTTAAATTAACAAATTCTTCAGCAGGATTAGGATAAGCAGTAATCTCAAAATCAAGTATTTCTTCAGGTCCGAAGGTTCGTATATCTTCTCCATCAGTTCCATCCATATTACACGAGGTGTTAAAAAACTGCGTCGAAGAAGCCTGACTAACCTGTCCATTTGGACAATTTACTTCAACGTACCATTGATAAGTACTACAATCATCTAATCCGAAAAGTATAACTAGTGGGAGAGGACTCTCGTACATTTCCCATTGTTCACCTAGTTTACGATAATTAACTTTATAAGTAGAACCTGCATATAAATCCCACACCAAGATACCTGAACTTTCTGTGAAGTTACTTGTGTAAAGTCCCGTTATAGGTAAACAAGGTTCATTGCAGTTTCCTGTTTCAAATATCACATTGGACGTATAAGCACTAGTTCCATTCGAACCGCATCTTGATCTTACTTTTACTTCATACTGATCACATTGATCAAGGTTATTGATAATTATAAAATTAAAATTCGAACTAATGGACGTCCATCCTAAACTACCTGTCAGCTTTCTATAATTGATTATATAACTTGTTGCTCCATCTACTTCATCCCAGGTAAAAGCAGCAGATTGACCGGCGAGATTTACCAATTCAAAATTTTCAGGAATTTCGCAGGTAATTACTGCAGCATTAATAGTAAATGATTGAGAAATAGAACATCCATTCGCATCTGTAACGGTAAGGGTATAGGTGTCGGGTTCAGCTTGTATTATTGCTGATCCATTCGAACCGTCAGACCAACTATATACATAGGGTAGTGTACCACCGGATACAAATGCCGAAACTACACCATCATTAGCTCCCGGTATACTTTCATGGGTAACATTCGCACTTAAATTTAAAACAGCAGGTTCTGTAATTAAAACTGTTTGATTAGAGGTACATCCTAAATTATCAATTACATCAACTGTATAAAAACCAGGAGACAAATTATTTATTGAAGAACTTTGCGCATTATTCGACCATAAATAAGAGTATGGCATATATCCACCCGTTACGGATACAGATGCGCTTCCGTTATTCGCCTGGTTACAATCAGCAGCTTCAAAACTTACTTCGCTGTAAATTGTACTACAATCAATATTGTTGATTGTTTCTGAAGCAGAAGTTGTACATCCGTTATTATCAGTAATGGTTAACTGATAATTTCCCGGAGAAAGATTTTGAATATTACTTGAAGTAGAGCCATCAGACCAGCTATAAGAAAACGGAGCTGTTCCGCCGGCGCATGTTGATGTAATTACTCCATCATTTGCATCGAGATAAGTAAGATCACTTTTATTTAATGATAAGTTTAAGGCATCTGGTTCTTCAACAGTAATCGACAAAGACTCGCTACAACCTTGATTATCTATTACCTGAACGGTATAGTTACCGGCTGAAACATTATTCAAGGTATTACCTGCATTTCCTGTACTCCAACTATAGGAGTAGGGGCTTTGACCCTGGCTTGTAAGCACTGCAATTGTACCATCACTTAATCCTGAACAGGAAACGTCATTCACAACAGATGAGATCATTAAATCAGGACAATTTATATCATTAATAGTAATAGAAGTATTTTCTGAGCATCCATTATCATCTGTAATTGTAACAGAATAAGTAGCAGGAGATAAGTTATTTACAGATGCAGATGTTGCTCCGTTTGACCATAAATATGTATAAGGTGCTGTACCGCCGGAAACTACTGCAACAGCGCTTCCGTCAGATGCCCCTAAAGAACTAACATTAGTAGCCTGAACGGTTAATTGCATTAATGTGTTTTGCTGAACAACTATAGCTTCACTTACAGTACAACCAATGTTATCTGTAACGGTTACACTATAGGTACCTGCATTTAAGTTGCTTATTTCATTTGATTGAGAACTATTTGACCATGTGTAATTAAAAGGAGTAGAGCCTCCTGAGACAAGTACTCCGGCGGTTCCCGTAGATTCGCCAAAACATAAAACATCCGTTTTATAAGTAACTAATTCTAAGTCACTGCAATCCACATCATTGATTGTAACGGTTGAAGCTGTTGTACATCCATTGCTATCTTCAATCTGACATAGATATGTTCCTTGCGCTAAATTATTAATTGTCGCTTGATTAGATCCATTAGACCAATTATAGATATAGGGTAAAGTGCCACCTGAAACTTGTGCTGAAGCAGAACCATCAGTTGTTCCAAAGTAAGTTATGTCAGTATGATTAATTGACAGATTTAAAGCTGCCGGTTGACTAATAGAAATGGTTTCAAC
>JAHDHT010000013.1:18530-21502 GCA_020631175.1 Chitinophagales bacterium | reverse complement strand
GGTTCACTTATTGAATAAGTACTTTGTTTAACACAGCCTTTACCATCAGTTGCGGTAACGCTGTAGTTACCGGCTGATATTCCGTTTAAATCCTGTGTGAAAGCATTATTTGACCACAAATAACTTACAGGATTTGTATGTCCACTTATGGATAAATTTATTGAACCGGTTGAACTGTTAAAACAATCGGTGTTATTTGTTACGGCACTTAAACTAAAAGCACTGCAATCAACTGCATTAATTGTAGTAGTTAAGCTTTCGCTGCATCCGTTATTATCTGTAGCCTGAACGGTATAATCACCAGGAGCAAGAAAAGAAATATCCTGTTGGGTAGCACCTGTATTCCACAAATATGAATAAGGCGCAGTTCCACCGTTTGCTGATAAATTTATTGATCCATTATCAAGCCCTACATAAGTCTGATGTGTTTCGCTACTCCATAAACTAATTCCGGAGGATGGTTCATTAATAGAAATTGTTCCTACGGCAGTATTTCCTTGTTGATCAGTAACATTTACTATATAAAATCCTTCTGAAACACCGCTTAGGTTGGGTGTTGTTGCACCGGTACTCCAGTAATAAGTTAATTGACCGACACCACCATTTACAGTACTGTTTATCCATCCGTCACTTCCACCGTTACAACTAACATTTCCGCCAGATAGAATTACTGTTGGACAGGCAACACATTCCGGGCCACCACAATCAACACCTGTTTCACTTTGATTTTGAATACCATCACTACAGCTTACACATGCCGTACATGGTCCGCCGCAATCGATTCCCGTTTCTCCCTGATTCTGAACACCATCATTACAAGTAGCGCAAGCTACACATGGTCCACCACAATCAATTCCGGTTTCACCCTGATTTTGAATATTATCGTTACAAGTAGGGCAAGCCGCGCATGGTCCACCACAATCAATTCCGGTTTCTCCCTGGTTTTGAATATTATCATTACATGACGGACATGCCGTACAAGGACCCCCACAATCAATTCCTGTTTCACCCTGATTTTGAACACCATCATTACAAGTAGGACAAAGCGGACAATTGTTTCCTCCACAATCTACTCCCCATTCATCTCCGTTTTGAATTCCATCATTACAAGTAGGGCAGGCAGTGCAAGGGCCACCACAATCAACTGAAGTTTCACCTTGGTTTTGTATACCATCATTACAAGTAGGACATGCAGAACATGGTCCTCCGCAATCGACTCCGGTCTCTCCCTGATTTTGAATATTATCATTGCAGGTAGGGCAAGCAGAGCATGGACCGCCACAGTCAACACCCGTTTCTCCCTGGTTTTGAATATTGTCACTACAGGAAGGACATGGATTACATGAACCTCCGCAGTCTACACCGGTTTCATTGCCGTTCATAACACCGTCTGAACAGGAAGGAGCGGCACAATCAATGCAAGAACCACCACAATCTACTCCGGTTTCATTTCCATTTTGAACATTATCAAAACAAGTCGGGCAGTTTGAACAAGTGCTTCCTAAAAATTCGTCTCTTGCAATTACTATTGTTATTCCTTTATTGAATTGTATGCTTTCCCCTTCCGAATCATTTTGCGAGGTAGATCCATTCGCACTGGAAGGATGTTGAATCGAAAGAAACATAAATTTATAATCCGGTGTGAATGTTATACCTGTAGGCTCACTTCCTGCAGGAGTTCTCGCAAATAATTTCACCTGGGGATTGTTTTGAGTATGTCCATTTTCAACTACCCAAACATGTCCGCGTCCTCCGTCTTGCAGAACCCATAAATTACCTTGACCATCAAATGCAAGATTATCATTTCCGTTACCCCAACTTTCCCATGAAGTACCTCCTGAATGCTGAATTTGATAGCTGGTTCCACCTACAAAGGTTTGCATAATAGAAACAGAGCCCTGACCTAATAAATTAGTATCCCAGAATCGGTATACTTTGCCTTCATTTTTAACAGCAAAGTAAATCCATCCATCCGGTCCGATTTCCACATCTTCAACTCCATTAAATACGGTTGCGCCCACAGCGGCAGCCTGAGCTGAAGTTGAATTTCGATCACTTTGTGTGTCATTTTGAATTTGAATCCAACTACCACTTCCATTTTTAGATCCTGAATAAACATATAAATCCCCTGAACTTAAATCAGCCGGATTATCGGCTACAAATTTGAAAAGATATCCTGTTTGAGAATCTTTACCTGTATAGGCTGTACGTTGATTATCATGAATACAAACGTTTTCGTGATTGAAATGGCCCATTGCCCATCTTTTATCGATTACTTGTTTTGTAGATGGATCAATTTCAACAATCCATCCATAATCGCCATAACCATCTCCATTATCATCATCATGATCTTCGAGTTCTTCTGCTGTTAAAAAAGTACCCCAGGGAGAAATTCCACCTGAACAATTTCTGGCTGTTCCTCCATATCCACTAAAATCTACTGCCTGACTCTGAAGCACCATCCATGATTGAATGGTTTGATCGTAAAACAAATCAAGCATAGTAACTCCGCCGTCATAATTTTCTTCATTTATTCCCAGAACTCCATTTATACTGCTACCTGAGACAGGCACATAACCTGTAAAATCAGGCCTGTTCGGCATTGAACCTCCTTCGGTTAGCGGTTCCTGAAATTCAATAATTTTTTGAAAATCATGTGTAGTAGGGAGATGTAGTCTTGTATCTTGATTAGCAGGTTGAACCGAGGTAAAATCGGCAATATTTTGAGCTGTTGCATTAAAACAGATACAAATCAGTAGTATTAAAAATGTAATGTTTTTGGCCATAGTTTTTTGTTTATGGCATACCCAAAAGAGCGATAACTGTACATGTGACGGTAGAGTAATTCAATTATGTGTAGTGCCTATGGTGGGATTATACGGCATTTACACATTTGTGTTTCATTACATATGAACATAAAAAAAGGTCTCATCCTTGTGCAGAATAAGACCTTTCTATAGTTGAATTAAAAT
>JAHDHT010000013.1:16187-18430 GCA_020631175.1 Chitinophagales bacterium | reverse complement strand
ATAACGGCTGAAGTTTCTTGCACAGAAGAAACCATTACACCAGTAGGAGGAAGACATTGAACTGCACCGTCGAAAATTGTGAAAGAAGATGTTTCAGTACAATTATTCGCATCTGTAACGGTCACACTATAGCTACCGGGACTCAAATTATTTATTGTTGTACCAGATATGCCATTGCTCCATTGAATATTAAACGGAGCTGTTCCCCCGGCTATTGTTAAGGATGCTGATCCATCATTTTCACCTGCAGCAGATTCATTATTTGTTGTTAATAATAAATTTAAATCTCCCGGTTGAGTTACTGTAATGTTTTCTGAAGTACTACATCCGTTCGCATCCGTTACGGTAATTATATGCGTACCCGGAAACAGACCACTTACTGAATTTGAAGTTGAGCCATTAGACCATGCAAATGAATAGGGTGCAGCTCCACCGGATGGATTTACAATTGCAGCGCCATCACCCTCACCGTTACATGAAACGTTTGTAACGGAAGGATTTATGTTTATAGTTCCACAATTAATACCATCAACAGTAGCTGAGACATTGACTACACAATTATTCGCATCAGTAACGGTGCAACCATAGGTTCCACCTGATAACCCACTTATAAATGACGAAGTCGCACCGTTTGACCAGTTGTAAGAATACGGTGGCGTTCCGCCTGAAACACTTACAGAAGCTGTTCCATCTGAAGCGTTGAATGCAGTTTCGTCTGTTGATGAAGTTGTTGCATTTAAAGCTGAGGGTTCAGAAATTGTTGCACTTCCTGAAACAGTACAGCCCAAATTGTCGGTAATGTTTACGCTGTAGCTTCCTGAAGCCAAACCAGCAATAGCAGATGCGATGCTTCCGTTTGACCATGCATATGAATAGGGTGGATAACCTCCGCTAAGAGATGCACTAACAAAACCATTATTCAGACCGTTACAACTAATGTCGCCACTATTAATACCAATATTTAGTGTACTGCAATCAATATCACTGATAACCGCACTCGCAGATATTGAACATCCTACATCATCCGTAACGGTAAGCGTATATGTACCAGGTGCAAGATTAGCTATTCCTGAACTTGTATTACCGTTAGACCAACTATATGTATAAGGTGGAGTACCGCCACTTACTGTTGCGTTTGCAGTACCATTATTAAGACCAGATTGTGTAATATCAGTTTTATTAATATTTAGATTAATCGGCTGAGGTTCATTAATTGTTACATCATCTTTTACAGTACAACCATTTGCATCAATAACAAAAACATCATAGCTACCAGGAGAAAGATTGTTTATTGTATTTCCATTATCACCGGTATTCCAGCCAATATGAATAGGATTAACTCCACCGTTTACACTAATATTTACAGAACCGTCGCCATCACCAAAGCATGAAACATTAGTTGCTGATGTAATTGCTGATAAATTACAATTTAACGGATTAACTGTAGCGGAAGCCGTTACTGTACATCCGTTAACATCATTAATAGTAACGGTATAGTTACCGGCTGACAAGTTATTAATTGAGGAAGTAGTTGCTCCGTTTGACCAGTTGTAGGAATAGGAGGGACTTCCACTTATAACTTCTACCGTTGCTGTACCATCATCTAATCCAAAATAACTAATATCTGTTGAAGAAATATTATTAATCAAAATATTCTGAGGATCTTCTAAATCGTAAATTGCTAATACATTACAACCTGAGGCATCTGTTACAGTTACGGCATAGGTTCCTGCCAATAAGTTGTTTAAGAAAGAAGATGTACTACCGTTTGACCAACTATAAGTATATGGTGAAGAACCTCCGGTAACATTTAAAACTATACTTCCGTTATCTCCACCGTTACATTTAATGTCCTGAATAGCAGCAGTTACGGTTAAGGAAGAACAAGAGCTACCCAAAATTTCGATATTTTCAAATTGAGTACATCCTGTTGCGTCGGTAACTATAACCGTATACGTACCTTCTGACAATCCTGTAATTACACTATTGGTTGATCCGTTAGACCAATTGTATGAATAAGGAGAAGTTCCTCCTGATACCGATACAACAGCAAATCCATCATTTTGTCCCGGACCGGAAACATTTCCGGCCGATGTAGTAAGTAACATTTGTGCAGGTTCTGCAATTGTTTCTGAAACTGTTTCGGTGCAGTTATTTGAATCTGTTATACTGAGGACATAGTTTCCTGCAGTTAAATTTGAATTAACGGCGAGCGTACTTCCATTAGACCAACTATACGTGTA
>JAHDHT010000013.1:14758-16087 GCA_020631175.1 Chitinophagales bacterium | reverse complement strand
TTCAGTGCTGCTGAAGGTACATCCAACATCGTCGGTAACGGTAATGGTATAGGTTCCTGCTTCTAAACCTGTTAACAATGTTGATGTTTCACCGTTGTTCCAAGAATAAGTAAAAGGACTGTTACCACCTGATGTGGTGCTTATAATAATTCCATTATCATCTCCATCACATTCGATATCCTGAATTACTGTAGTTAATAAAAGGTCGTTACAAATTTGATCTTTAATTTCGATGGAATCGGTGAATTCACATCCATTCTGATCTGTTACTATCACAGAATAAATGTCAGGCAATAATTCATCAATTAAAGATGTCGTTTCACCATTACTCCATAGATAAGTGTAAGGTGTGGTACCTCCGTTAATAAAAGCTTCAATTTCACCTAACTGAGCCGGTGGAGATCGATCATCTTTTACGAGTTCACCTGATAGTTGAATTCCTTGCTGAATAGATGCAGTTAAATAACCTTTACATCCATTATCATCTGTAATCGTTAAGAAATAATCACCCGGATTTAATCCAGTAATACCGGCCATATTCATTCCATTTGACCATTCGTAAGTATAAGGATCTGCACCGCCTGAAGCAATAGCAATTAAAGAACCATCTGATGCTCCAAAACAAGATTCATCTGTTTCGATTATTGTAGCTGTTATAAAAGGACATTGGTTATTAGCACTTTGACCATTAATGGTAACAAAAGCTAACTCAGTACAGTTATTCTGATCTGTAACAATAATATTATAATCGCCGGGATTTAATCCGGTTATTAAAGCTGTTGTTTCTCCGTTGCTCCATAAATAAGAGTATGGAGCTGTGCCACCTGAAGCCATAACTTCAGCAGTTCCATCATCGGCACCATCTGCAGTTTCATCTGTTGCAGAAGTCGTTAATGATAAAGAAGAAGCGGGTTCATTGATGGTAATAATTTCTGTTTGAGAGCAACCATTTACATCTTCAACAGTAACTGAATATATACCTGCCGATAAGTTGTTTTCTTGTTGATTGTTTCCGCCATTTGACCAGTTATATGTAAATGGAGCAGTTCCGCCGGCGATCAAAATCATCGCACTACCGTTAGCTGAATCAAAGCAAGAAACATCGGTGGTTTCAGAGCTAATAGAAAAAAGAGAGCAATCCGGGCTGTTCAAATGAAAACTCTTTGTAATGCTACATCCATTATCATCTGTAACCGTTACATAATAATCTCCGTCCGATAAATTCGTAAGATCTTCACTGGTCGCACCTGTACTCCATAAGAAAGAGTAAGGAGCTGTACCCCCAGAGATTGAAAGATTTATTATACCATCTGTAGCACCTGAACCAGA
>JAHDHT010000013.1:8637-14658 GCA_020631175.1 Chitinophagales bacterium | reverse complement strand
TTCTGAATTCCGTCGGAGCAGGTAATACAGGGAGAGCATTGATTATTTAAATTTTCATTTCTTGCTATTACAATGGCAACATCACGATTAAATCGATAACTCGTTCCAAAGGCATCTTGTTGATAGGTACCGTTCCCGGTATTTGGATGCTGAATACTTACGAACATATACTTATAATCCGGGCTGAAGGTCATACCGGTTGGCTCACAACCATTTGGTGTTCTCGCAAATATTTCAACTTTTGGATTGTTTTGAGTATGATCCGGTCTGACAACCCAAATATATTTTAACTGACCATCCTGACAGACCCACATGTTGTTTTCGTTGTCAAAGGCTATATTATCATTTCCATATCCCCAGTTAGCTGAGTAATTACCATTTGAGTTACTAATTGTATAGTTTACATTACCACCAACGTAGGTATGCATATTTAATACTGAAGTACCGTTAATTGGATCGACGTCCTGAAACTTATAAATTCTGTTTTCTCCTTTAACAGCAAAGTAGACAAATCCGTCATTATCAATATCTACATCTTCAATTCCATTGAAAGATGTAGCATTAATTGAAGAAGCATAAGCTCTAACTTCATTACGCTGACTTTGTGTTTCATTTGGCACCATAAACCAACTTCCGTTTCCATTCTTAGAGCCTTTATAGACATAGAGTTTACCGTTATTTAAGTCGCCCGGACAATCTGCAACAAATCGAAAAAGATAACCGGGGTTCTGATCATTTCCCTGATAAACGGTTCTTCTATTTGAATGTACTTTTACATTCTCGTGCGAAAAACGGCCCATTGCCCACAGTTTACCAATTACCGTTTTTGACTTAGGATCCACTTCAATATTCCATCCAATATCTTTATATCCGTCTCCATTCCAGTCGCTGCTATTATCCACTTCTTCACTGGTAATGATCGTTCCCCAAGGTGTTACATCACCCGAACAATTTCTTCCTGAGCCTCCAACACCCGAAAAATCAACGATTTTAGAATAGGTTTTAACCCACTCTTTATTTTGCTCATCCAGTTCTAAATCAATCATCGTTAAACCGCCATCATCATTTTCTTCATTAATGCTTAATGTGCCTTTAACGCTTGATCCATTATCAGGGACATAACCCGTAAAATCAAACTTTGAAGGCATTGTTCCTCCTGCAGAAATTGGATCTCCTCTTCTAATAATATATTGAAAATCATGTGTTTCGGGTAAATAAAGCAAGGCGTCCTGACTTGATGGAGCAAGCGTTTCAAACTCTCCGATTGTAGCTTGAGCCTGACTGCTTTTAGCAAAGGATACTGTTAAAATAAATAGCAGTAAATAGTATAATTTTTTATACATATTCGATCTTAATTCAACTAATAAAGGTTAGACGCAAAATATATGATTTTGTAACAATCTATTGATCGCTTTGAATGACTTTTCAAATATATAAATCGTCTACAATTAAAGACGAAATTCGGGCGGTTCTGGTTGCAGAATCAAATGATTTCAAAAGTTTATCTAAGCCAGTGATATTTAGGAACAAAAACAATTTGGAATCGTTATTTTACAGAGGATGCAGAAACAATATTTAATCTTTTTATTCTTGCTCGGATTATTAATTTTAAGTTGGAAGGATGGGTACCGGCCGGATAAAAATATTTCCGGTAAAATGAAAGCTGCTTATTTGCAGGAATTTAAGGAGTTTATCGGGCATGTTGAACAGCTAAATCAGACAAAGAATCAAAAATTAACTCAAGATTCTATTCAGCAATTAATGCGTTTAACAAGAAATCAATATAAAAAGATTGATTTATGGACGGATTACTATGATTCTCTTTTTGTGAAATTTTATGTAAATGGATCTCCTTTGTCAAAAGCATTTGACGAAGCACTTGAACCAACTTTAATTCCACCAGAAGGTTTGCAGATTATGGATGAACTTGTTTATAGTGATGATTGGATGGATGATAAATTTGAGTTTTATGAGAAAGCGGAAAACTTAAGCTTAAACATTGACAGTCTTTATGCTTTACACGAGGCTCATAGCTTCGACCCCAGGCATTTCTTTATTGGTGCAAGAAGAACAATTATAAAGGTATTTACACTTGGGCTCACCGGTTTCGATACACCGGGCAGTTTAAATGTTTTTGAAGAAAGTATTATTAGTCTTCATTCTATATCGGATGGATTAAAAAAGCTGTCAGAAAAACAGCAGGAAGATCCGGTATTGAAACATACCGTTTCTATAATCGATGAAGCAACCATTTATTTAGATGAATGTGATGATTTTGATCATTTTGATCATATGTACTTTTATAAAAACTATTTACAACCTGTTTATCAGCTTTTAAAACATCTACATAAAACATTTAATTTACCTTTTACAGATGAATTAACCGATCTTCCTCAATCGACAAATTATCGTTCTGATTATCTATTTGACAAAGATTTTTTCGGGGCAGATTATTTTTCAGAAACACACAAACGTGACATCAGTAATGAACGAGCAGAATTAGGAAAATTTTTATTTTTCGATCCTTTACTTTCTGTCAATAATCAAAGAGCTTGTGCATCATGTCATTTGCCTGAAAAAGCATTTACCGATGGTAAAAAGAAATCAGATGCTTTAAATTTTAAATCTACATTAAAAAGAAATTCACCTACCGTTATTGATGCCGTATATGCCGACCGTTTTTTCTGGGATTTAAAAGTAGGAAGGTTATCTAAACAAATCGAAACGGTCGTTATTAACCAACATGAATTTAAACTTGATTTTGCTCAAATAAGTGAAAAGCTAAAGAAAAGTGAAGACTATGAAAAAATGTTTAGGGAAGCTTATCCCAGTATAGGTATAAATTCCTGGTCGGTTGGAAATGCATTAGTTAATTATATAATCAGTTTAAGTTCTTTTAATAGTCCTTTTGATAAATACATAAGAGGGGAATCAGTTTTTCTCGATTCGGACGCGATTCACGGTTTTAATCTTTTTATGGGAAAAGCAGCTTGTGCAACTTGTCATTTTCCTCCGGCTTTTAATGGTTCTGTACCTCCTTTATATATTGAATCTGAATCTGAGGTGTTAGGCGTACCGTCTGATAAAGATCTTACAAAAGCAATATTAGATTCTGACATAGGTAGATATGGCAATGGTCGTAAAATGGAATTTTTTGAAAATTATAAAAACTCTTTTAAAACCGTGAGTTTACGAAATGTTGCATTGACTGCTCCCTATATGCATAATGGAGTTTTTGACAATCTCGAAGAGGTAATTAATTTTTATAATGTTGGAGGAGGATTAGGAATTGGAATGGATCTTCCACATCAAACATTGCCGGGAGATAGTTTACATTTAACAGAAAAAGAACAATCACAAATAATAAGCTTTTTACATACATTAACCGATACTACGGGTTTAACAAGTAAGCCTATGTCTTTACCTGAAAGTTCAGTTTCAGAATGGAACAATAGAAGGGTAGGTGGGGACTATTAAAAATAAGCAACATGAAACAAGATCAGATAAATCCTGAATTAATTCCATTTTTACCATTATTATATATTGCCTGGGCAGATGGCACACTTTTACCTTCTGAATTAGAAGAGATTAAAAGATTGCTTGATGAACAAGATGATTTAGATAAAACGGTAAGGGCTATGGTTTTAAAATGGCTTAACCCGAAATCACCCCCTTCGGCATCTGAATTAATTTATTGGAGGGAATTAATATGCAATCATTCAAATCTTATAAAAGAAAAAGATAAACTGAATTTATTTGAGATTGGAAAAAGTATGTCTACAGATCAGGAAGGATATTTTTTCAATGAAAAAACAAAACAATTTTTTGAAAATGTTGAAGCATGTTTTGGAATAGTTACAAAAGAAGCTTTAAATGATTTATTACATCCGGAAAGACCTGATTTTTCAGAAAATGAAAAATATTCTAAAGAAAGTTTTTCTGCCGAGCAAATGAGCTTAATTCTGGAGCACCGTTTTTCCGGAATCAAAGAACGTGTGAGAACATTAATGAAAGATTCTTCATTTGCGTTTGATGATCATTCAAGAGAAAAGAAAGCCTATAGAGAAGAGGTTTTAAATTGGACAAAATTATTAGCAGATCAGGGTTTTGGAGCATTGGCATTTCCGGAAAAATATGGTGGTAGCGGAAGAATTTCTGATTATGCCGCTGTTTTTGAAGAGATAGCTAAATATAATTTAAGCTTAACAGTAAAGTTTGGTGTTCAGTTTGGATTATTTGGAGGGAGTATTTTTTGGCTTGGCACAAAACAACATCATAAAAAATATTTAAATGATGCGGGTGAAGCAAAACTGTTAGGCTGTTTTGCGATGACAGAAATGCATCATGGAAGTAATGTTCGTGAGTTAAAAACAACCGCAACATATGAACCGGGAAATAACGTTCTAATCGTAAATACACCAAGTGAATACGATAAAAAAACATACATAGGAAATGCAGCAGCACATGCAACAATGGCAACCGTTTTTTGTCAGTTGATTGTGCAGGGGAAAAATTATGGTGTACATGCGGTCTTAGTACCTATTCGGAACGAAGATGGTGAAACTTGTTCAGGAGTGACTATTGAGGACAACGGTTTTAAATTAGGATTGAATGGAGTTGATAATGGAATTTTACATTTTAACAATGTTGAGGTTCCGGTTGAAAATCTATTAAACCGTTTTGGAAGTATAAACTCAGAGGGTAAATATGAAAGTCCAATCAGCAGCGACTCCAAACGATTTTTTACTATGCTGGGTACTTTGGTTGGAGGACGGTTATGCGTTCCAATGGCAGGTTTAAGTGCTTCTAAAAAAGCATTGGCTGTCGCTGTTCATTTCGCATTGAGAAGAAGACAATTCGGTCCATCAGATCAACCAGAACAATTGTTAATGGGATATCAAACCCATCAAAAACGTTTGATGCCTTTATTAGCTAATGCTTATGCCTATCACTTTGCACATCAGTTTTTGATTTCAGCGTTTGAAGCATCCGGCGAAAATGAAGATACTCAGGAAATTGAAGCATTGGCGGCAGGAATGAAAGCATTAAGTACTTGGAATACGACAAAAACTATTCAGGAATGCAGAGAAGCTTGCGGAGGCAAAGGTTATCTGTCTGAAATGTACTTCGATGAATTAAAAGCTGATTCTGATATTTTTACCACTTTTGAAGGAGATAATACCGTTTTATTGCAATTGACTGCAAGAGCACGCTTAGGATACTTTAAAAATCGGTTTGGAAGGATGGGCTGGTTCGATACGTTAAAGTACATTTCTGATATCAGTACTACCGGTTTAACCGAGTTAAATCCTATTGTAGTCCGCAATACTTCTGATGAACACTTATTAAGCGATGATTTTCAACTGGCCGCGTTTAAATATAGGGAAAGCTACAGTTTACGGACAGTTGCAATGCGTTTATCGAAGCGCATAAAAGCAGGAGTAAACAGTTATGATGCATTCATTGAAACACAAGTACATCTTGTAGATTTAGCAAAAGCCTATATTGAAAGCATAGTGCTTGAACAATTCGTTCGGAAAATTGAAACAATCGAAGATGTAAGCCTTAAAACTGCTCTTCAGTTGGTTAAAAATGTATATGCTCTTAGTACAATGGAAGCTTATCGTGCCTGGTATTTAGAGCACGAATATATAAGTCCGAAGAAGTCGCTTGCATTAGTAAAATTGAATAAAAAACTATGTAAAGAAATGAGCTTCATGTCCGCTGATTTGGTTAATGCATTTAACATACCAGACTATATGATTCAAAAAGCTGTTCAGTTTTAATTTCAGCCTCTCATATTTTTTTGGATTGTATGTTGATTATATCGATATGTAAACAATTAATTTTACGACTTTATATGTATTTAAAATTTAACAGTTGGTCTGATATAGAGATTTCACTTATATAAAAAGAAACCATAGGGTTTATAAAGGCGTATCCCAAAAGGCACTAATCCACCTACATGGATCTTAATAGAAGGATACAATGGTTTTTCTCTGATTCGATCAGAAACGATGC
>JAHDHT010000013.1:3195-8537 GCA_020631175.1 Chitinophagales bacterium | reverse complement strand
ATAACCAATAGCACTGAAAGTATGCAAACTTTGGTTGGCGATTTATTAGATTATGCTAAACTGAATTCAAAAAAGAGTCAGGAGTTTGTAGAGCAGGATATGAATCTCGTTGTAAAACAAGTTACTCAAAATCTACACAACGGAATTTGCAAAAGTGGTGCAAGTATTGAAATTAATCAATTGCCTATGCTTGATGTAATTCCTGTTAAGATTAATCAATTATTTCAAAACC
This sequence comes from Chitinophagales bacterium, assembly GCA_020631175.1. Taxonomy (GTDB): domain Bacteria; phylum Bacteroidota; class Bacteroidia; order Chitinophagales; family JAHDHT01; genus JAHDHT01. The sequence goes on along the minus strand of JAHDHT010000013.1, from coordinate 8,305 downwards.
TATTACATAATGCTATAAAGTTCAGAAAGAATAATGTGCCTTTACATATATCTATCTTATGTGAAGAGTTAAAAGATCATTATCGTTTTTCCATCAAAGACAATGGTATCGGAATTGAAAAAGAATATTTAAAATTAATTTTCGAACCGTTTAAAAAATTACATTCTGAATTTGAATATAAGGGTAGTGGCATTGGACTCGCTACTTGTAAAAAAATTGTTGAATTACATAAAGGAGAAATGTCTGTTGATTCTACCTATGGGTATGGAACAACATTCTTTTTCACTTTACCTAAGAACTTAAAGGATGAAAAAATCAGTTCAGAACTTGTGCAGGATTTAATTCAATCTACCCTTTAATTCTGTTTCTAGATTACTAATATAATTTCTTGAGAAATCATCTTTTTGCTGTATAAATGCAAAATTTTCTTCTGCTAAAAATCCAACTTTTCGTTTTGCCAGCGATGCCGATAATCCACAATTAATTACATCTTTATTTAATTCAATGGCTCTTTGAATAACCATTATTAATGAACGTTTATATATCTCATAAGAAGGATCCATATCATAATCTTTCCCGAACAACAAGAAAGTATATTCATTTAAAGACATATGAGCAAATACTACTGAAACCACATTTCCTTTTGGAATAAATTTTAGCTTTAAAATTTCCCAGTCCGGAGATTTTTGAATGTAATTAAAAAACTCATCAGGAAATGGGAATGTATTGATTTCAAAATTCCGGTCTCTAACATTATGATATAATTTAACCAGTTCTGAAATGTCTTCAAACTGATTTACCTTTTCTACTTTAAATAGATGGGAAAGTTTGGAAATCTTTTTAATTCGATATCTTTTATGATGTCTGATGTCTTCCTTCAAAAAATCTTCATATGACCGATTTTTCAAATTTGACAGTTTATGATCAGCCGGTAATTCGTATTTAATAAATCCTTGTTTATGAAAAAATTCAAATAGTTTTTCATTCTTTTCAAAGGACCGAAGTATAATATTAGTGACGTCTTCCTGGTCTTGAATTTCACGGACTCTGTTCAGGAAAATTTCTAATGACTTTTCACTGAGGTCACTATCATTTTTCAGGTAAAAGTTTTTAGTATCAGAACCCATTGTACCCATAATTAATGTCTTACTTGTCAGTAAGCCATTATTTGTGGCTCTTTCCAATTCAAGATGTTCACTTATGTGGCTACTTGCAAAAACATCATCCTTACACAAAACAATTGTACAAACCGTTGAAAATATCACTTCATTATTTTTATCCTCAATAATGAAATATTTAAATTTCCAATTAAATTCTTTTTCTTGATGATTTACATGAATATTCTCCAAGGCCGAAAGGTAATCGTAATTCATAGCATGTGATTCACCGTGGATTCGTTTCCATTTGTATGGATCAATATCATGTATACTATCAAATTCGAGAATATTTAATTCCTTTCTTTCAATATTTAAGAAAGGAATTTCAGGCATATTTTCAGGCATCTTAAATCCTGGTATTCTTCGATATGCTCTTTTTATATCGTTATAAGTTCTATCTTCTTCTGCGAAAGAAATTGGAATATTTTTATTGATTGACTTCACCAATTGCTCAATATCATCGAACTTATGATGATTATTAATAACGTACCGTATACCGGTTGATGTTTCTGGAACAGCAGGAAAAATACCTGTGTTTACATAAAATCCATCATCGTATAATTTCTTTACAAGATTATAACCCACTTTAGTTAATCCAATTCCACAAAATATAATAGGAGCGTTCCGATCTCCAACAATAGGAATATTTAACTGATTAACTAATGTTCTGTTAAATTGTAACTTCTCCTGAAAGGCAGATTGCAACTCATAAATTTCTGAATCTAAATGAATTTTTGCACTTGCAATTCCAGCACCTAAGTTTGCCGGCTGTAAAGGACCGCCAAAAGTTAATGGACCACCGTAGTTTTTGACAATTGATTTAATTTTTTTATTTGGAAAAACCATTAATCCACCACCTGAAGCAAAAGCTTTATTTAGTGAGGTTACTAACATAACCTTCGGATGTCGTCCCAGTTTACTAAAAGCATATCCTGTACCATTTTTACCCATCCAGCTCATACCATGAGCGTCATCAACATAAAGATGTAGTTTAGGATATTTTATCATCAAAGAAACCAGCTCATCAAGCGGAGCAAAATCACCATACATTGAATATACGCCATCACAACAATACCATATTTTATCATATTTACGACTCTCATGTTTTAAATGATCTTCAAGACTATTTAAATCATTATGTCTTAAAATAATGGTCTTTGTATTGTTCGACCTTAATGGGTGCATGGCGTTTTGCACACTGAAATGAACCTGCTGATCATAAATTAAAAGATCATTTTTATCGATTAATACAGGCATTACGATCTGATGGCATAGGGTAGTGGTAGGACCGACAATTACCGGTGCATTATCAAACATCTGGCTTAATAATGATTCATACTCTTTATATAAACCTAAAGAAACATATGTTCTGGAACTGGAAAATTGAGTACCGTATTTTTCAATTGCCTCAATAGCTCCCTTTTTAAGACCATCATGTAATTCTAATCCTAAATAGCTGCAAGAACTAAAGTTTAATTTTTCTTCTCCATTTAATACAACAGTTCTTCCATTGAGTTCGAGATCCTCTGTGTTTAAATGTCCGAGACCACGGTCAATACCATATATTACTATTTCATTGACCAGTTCCACAGTTTTGTGGAACTTAGATGTTTTAGCATTCATTGGGTTAAGTTAAGCGTGTTAAATGCGGGTATTTAAGCTGTTTAAACGATTCTCTTTACGTAATACGACCGCATTATGTTACCTAATTAACTAAAAAGTTTTGGTATCTTTTAAAAATGAGCAACATAATATTACTGAATTATTGCTTGTTTAAGAAAGGAAAACTTTTAAAAATAAATTACTTATATATATAAATGGGTAACAATGAACATTTTACACTTTAAGTGTAAGTGCCACCTAAAATAAATTTCACATGTAATGGAATTGTAATATTTATTTTGCGAATACTTTTATAAAAAACATTAAACAAAAATCTTTAAGATCGAGGAGGTGGATCAATTCCTAACCAATTATTGAAGGTATTTAAATTCGATTTCCCTGATATTTTCAAATATAGAAATAACTGCATTCGGTATGCGGGAAGGTATTTAAAGACAGTATGCTGCAGTGCTTCTCCTAAAGGAACCTCTTCTTCCAGGAAATTCTTTACAATTCTTTCTTTTAAATCTTTATCAGAAACATTTTCAAATAACTTCTCAATTCGTTCAAATTGAAAATCCATTGCCTTATCAAAATCTTTAAAGGCCATAGCTTCGGCTTTCAATTTTTCTGATTGTTTTTTCATTTTCTCCGGAGTCTGTTCTTCGCCTAAATAAAACTGAGCAACGGTTAATGAACAAACTCTTAAGTAATCAAGTAAGTCCTGAACTGTGCGCATACCCTGTGCGGGACTAAAGTTTAAATCTTCTTCGTTTATTTTGGAGTGCAAATGTTTAATTATAGCAATTTCATTTGCCAAATCATTCAATAAATATTCAATATGAGTCATAAAGATTAATTTTTGAATTCTGGAGTCCGTTTTTCAAAATATGCTGACATTGCTTCTTGTAAATCACTACTTAATAATGTACCTGCATTATAGATAGAAACATATTTTAATCCATCCGAAACAGAATGATCTCTTTGATAAAGCAATACATCTTTAATTCCACGAATTGTTAAAGGTGATTTTTCTGAGATTTGCCGGGCAATTGAATTTGCATGATTTAGCATTGATTCTTTGCTTTCAAAAGATTGATTAACCAATCCGATTTTAACCGCTTCATCAGCGAATACTTTTCTTCCGGTATAAGCTAACTCAGCCATTATGCCAGGGTGGATAATCTTTGGCAGTCTTTGAAGGGTTCCCAGATCTGCTACCATTCCAAGATCAACTTCTTTAATTGTAAACCATGCATCGGCGGTACAATATCTGAAATCACATGCGCTAACTAAATCAAGTCCTCCGCCGATACAGCCATTATGAATGTTAGCAATAACAGGCACTTTACATTTTTCAATTGCACTAATACAATCCTGTATCATTAAGATATAGGCTTTCATGTCTTCCCGCTTTCTGCCTTCACATTCTTGATTAACTTCTTGTTGAAGTTCCATAAAAGTGGCTAGTTCCATTCCGGCACAAAAGTGCTTCCCTTCTCCGTGAAGAATAATTGCTCTTACTTCATCATTTTTATCCAGCTCTTCGAAAACAGATTTCATTTCGAGCCAGTCTCTTGTATGCAATGCATTTGCCATTTGAGGCTTATTAATACTGACGGTGGCAATATGGTCTTTTATATCTAATAAAAATGAATTGTAGGACATGCGATAATTTTAAATGAAGGTAAAGTTTATCTTTGAAAAAATTGTTTAATGAATAGCGTAAAGAAACCGGATAAGAAAGTTTTAAAACGATTTGACTATTTGTTTAAAATGGTAAAAGAGAATATGGGCTTTTTACCTAACAGTATGGAGGTTATGGCTCGCATACCGGCTTTACTGGCAAGCTTTACGAATTTATCCGGCATTTTAATCGGGGATCCGAAGAAAGTAAAGCCTTTTAAAGCCTTTCGATTGAATGTTCAAAATATGATATGGTCTTTACAATTTTTGAATCGGAAGGATAGGGTACCGATGTATCTTAGAAATCTTGTTGCTCATGTTAGCAGTAATGCATCTGGATGTCGCTATTGCCAGGCACATACAATAAGCGAAGCTTCACATAATGGTGCTAAAGAAAAGCAACTTGAAGAAATTTGGAATTTTGAGACAAGTGATGCATTTGATGATGCTGAAAAGGCGGCTTTGCGTTTTGGATATGCTGCAGGATGTGTTCCGAATCAAGTGGAGCAAGCGCATTTTACCGAGTTGAAAAAATACTATAATGATGAACAAATTCTGGAGTTAGGAGCTATTGTTTCATTGTTTGGATTTTTAAACCGATGGAACGATACCTTTGGTACTCAATTGGAGGATCAGCCAATGAAAGCTGCTGAAAAATACTTGAA
>JAHDHT010000013.1:0-3095 GCA_020631175.1 Chitinophagales bacterium | reverse complement strand
AAATAGTTTAATTTCGCTTTGAAATCATGATTAAAAAACTATTCCTGCTTGCTTTAAATGGTCTGGCTGTATTTTGTAATGCAGTATTTACCCGCTATGTTGTTTGGAAGGATAGGGCATTTTGTGAGACATTTGTATACTTAAAAAAGGGAGAAAAAGCCTACAAATTTGATCTTTACTTACCGGATTCAGGTAGTGAAGTTCCATTAATAATATTTTTACATGGAGGTGCATGGTGGAGTGGATCAAGAAAACATATTGAGCCGCTTTGCCTTGAAATGAGAAATCATGGTTATGCAATTGCCAGTGTTTCATACAGTAGAAGTGGAAGAGCGAAATTTCCTAATCAGCTTCAGGAAATCAAAGAAGCTTATTCCTTTTTAAAGACAAATGAATTTAACGTAAACTTTACTGATGAAATAGTCTTTTGGGGAGTATCAGCCGGTGCATTTCTCACCAATTTAGCGGTAATGGAAGAGGGGATTGAAGCTAAAAAAGTGATTAGTTTTTACAGTCCGTCGCATCTACCTTTATTAATTGAGCAATCATTTTTGCCTTTCGCAAGTAATTTCGTGATTAGCTACTTTCTAGGGTATAATTGCCGATCGAGTCGTTCTAAGGCCGAAAATGCAGTCATTAATATAATTTCAGGAAAGGATCAAAGATATCTGATTTTTCAGGGACAAAGAGATATGATAGTACCGGAAGAACAGAGTGCTTTTTTAAATGCAGAATTGAGAAGAAATGGATATCAGACTCAATTTGAGTTACGACCTGATTTTTATCACGGTGATTTGAGATTGAATTATGGGAAGGATAGGGAGCTTATTTTGAAGTTCTTGCTTGGTGGTTTTACCGCTAAGGCGCAAGGGTTAAAAGATTAATTTAAGATTTCAAAACGTTCAGTTGATAGGAAATTAAGAACATTTTTGAAGTTTGAACGGATGAATGCTGAATTTGAAATTGATAAATCTGAGATTTTCAGTTCAGAAAATAAATTTGAAATTTTAAAATCAATTTTTTAATTCGCTAGTAAAGGGTTTGTACAAAAATAATATCGTTTTTAACAAAACAAGTAGGCGCAGAAATATAAGTTTCAATTTGAACTTGAGTTTAGTTTTAAGAATGACATTTGTATAAGAGAAAGGCTGCTGTATAAGACTTCAAAAACTCTACTTAACATAATATTAATTATGAGGCAAATAAATGGAGAATTGAAATTAGTGTATCTATTTATTAATCAGTGTGTTATATGGCTTATTTAAAGTGATTTTCAGGTACAGAAACTACCCGAATTTAATTAGTTGCTGAGTGATTTAAAAATAGCCTCGATTGTAGTGGTTATGCGGAATTGATTTCGAGCTGTATATTTCAAGTTGAAATTTTGTTTAATTATTAAAATGAATAGTCGAATTGATGTCGGCCAGCATTTGAACGGAAAGCGAGACTGCAGCTGATTTGAGCTGCGAAATTTCGCTACAAAAAATAAATGAAAAAAAACCTTGAAAATCAAACCTAGATTTGTGGAAAGATTTAACCTTGATTTAACTATGCAAACGAAAATGATTTGTAGTTTTGCGGGTCATTTTCAGATTCCTTGGGCAAAAAAACATTATACAACTACCAGCAGAAAGATATAGATCACATTTTAAATCGGATGCGCGAGTGTTCGAACGACTATAATCTTTTATACCAGCTGCCGACCGGCGGTGGTAAGACTGTTATCTTTTCAGAGATCGCAAGGCGATATGTTGAAGAGATGAAAAAGAAAGTCTTGATTTTAACGCATCGTATCGAATTGAGCCGTCAAACTTCATCAATGCTTGAAGAGTTTGGTGTTCATAATATGATTATTGAAAGCAAAGTAAAAGAGATTCCGAATCAGGATGATTATGATGCTTTTGTAGCAATGGTTGAAACATTGAATAATCGATTGAATACCAAAGATATCGAGTTGAAAGATGTTGGACTGGTGATTATCGATGAGGCGCATTATAACTCATTCAGAAAGCTTTTTAAGCATTTCAGACAATCCTTTATTTTGGGGGTAACCGCTACCCCACTGAGTTCGAATATTGCTTTACCGATGAAGGATATTTATGCTGAGCTTATTGTAGGATTTCCGATTAATTACCTGGTTGAGAATGGATTTTTGGCTAAGGCGAATACATTTAGTTACAATGTGCGTTTGGGTGGATTGAAACTGGGTCGTAATGGAGATTACACGGTGAAGTCTTCTGATCTTCTTTATTCACGAGCTAATATGCAAAACAAGCTTTTACAAGCATATATGGAGCGTGCTAAAGGCAAGAAGACCTTGATTTTCAATAGCGGCATCAATACATCTTTATTTGTTTTAGATACGTTTAAAGATGCCGGCATTGAGATTCGTCATTTAGACAGCACATTTAGCAGTGCTTTGCGGAAGGAAACGCTGGAATGGTTTAGAACTAAAGAGGATGCTGTATTGACTTCAGTTGGTATTTTAACCACCGGTTTTGATGAACCTACTGTTCGAACGATTATTTTGAATCGTGCTACCCGATCGATGACTTTATATTTTCAGATGATTGGTCGTGGAAGCCGGGTTTTACCGAATAAGAAAGATTTTGATGTAATTGATCTTGGTAATAATCTGGCTCGTTTTGGGCTTTGGGAGGAAAAAGTGGACTGGCAATACATTTTTGAAAATCCTGAATTCTTTATTGAGAGTATTAAAACGGATGAAGAAATTGAGCGCTTTTTTGTTTATGAAATGCCGGATGAGATCAAAGCTAAATTTGCAAAAACGGATGATTTCAGTTTCAATATAAAAATGAAGTTTGACGAGATTAAGGAAAAGGGGTTGCCTTCCAGATTGATTTTAGATGAATCGATTGAACAGCATGCAAAAATGTGCATTGATAATTCTGAATCTTACGATGGGGCAATTGATTTATCCCGTTTATTGGAGGATGATATTATCGACCGTATTCGTCGCTATTCTTTTTGCATTAGTAAGAGTACCAAAAACTTTTTGGACTGGTTGCAACAAGATTATATTATGAAATTACGTAGGGAGATTCGATTAAAAGCTCCTATTCTTGATGAATAAA
>JAHDHT010000212.1:2117-6609 GCA_020631175.1 Chitinophagales bacterium | reverse complement strand
ACATGAATCTTACATTCAGTGATAATATTTTTACGTATTATTGAATATATGAATATAAAATTTACCCTGTTATTTTTGCTGATTGCCTTTTTTGCAACTGCTCAGAACTCTGTGCCCTTAGGTCAGTCTTCAAATATTTATTCTGTCTTAGAAAATAATCATATGCTTGATTATAATGCAGAAACAAATTCAATAGTCTTTATACATAGAGCCGATCCCGGATTAAATCCCGAAAATGGAAATACCAGTTCTCAATTTAATCTTGATATTTCCTTTTCTGCCGGTTCTAACTGGTCAGAAAATAAATTAAATGTTGGTCCATTAAATTCAAATCCGGGACAAAATGAACCAAATGGTCAAGCTAGATACCTCAGGTTGCAATTTATAATCCGCCGGGAAATATAAACCCGGATTCTGCTTATGCTATCTTTGCAGGAGCAACACATAACGGTACAGGCGATAATATTTGGGATGGATATGTTACCGGAATGTGTCGATTATCTTCTACTGATAATAATATTATTGATCAATATGAAAGCAATGGAATTGTAAATAATGAAGATGTTTTCATTTTAAAATCATTTACAGAAAGAATTAACGGCCAATATACAGCCGTTGACTTCTCATTTGATGGTACTTATTATGACGGAATTATTTATTACGAATTTGAAGTGAATGGAAATGAAATTAATGTTAACAGCAGAAAACTTGATGTTGAGTTTAAAATGAATGCTGATGATCAAGCTACTTTACGCGAATTACATATCGCCTGGTCTGAAGATGGACAAACAGGTTTTATTATGTTTATTGCCGGAATTGGAACTTGTACAGAAGGAATTAATCAAACATATATGCCTTCTTATTTAAAAACGAATGACGGAGGTGTAACATGGACAAATGCGAAAACAATAAACCTAAATAATTTTACCGGCTTTATTGAAGACTATAAATTTTTCAATATCGATACTATTGGAAATTCAATTGAAACAGGTTTGTCTGCAGGTATCTTTGATGCAGATTTAGTTATAGCACAGGGAAACGAGCCCTACTTTTTGTTAAATGTTACCGCTTTAGGTTATGATGGAACCGACATTGAACCCTATACTATATATTCATCAGCTGATGGATCACAGACTCCTTATGTAATGGTCTTATTACATTATGATAATGACGATGAAAATTGGGAGTTAATAAAAGTCACTGACATTGAGTCACCTGAAAGTCTTGATTTTGTTCCTGACTTTAGTAATCACAACGGAATGTATTTAAGCTATAATGAAGACCGTTCGGATTTATTTATTACCTATATGGATGCACCATTAAATTTATCACTTAATGAAGCATACAGAGATTTAAGAGGAATTCAATTTAATGTAAACGATCAAACAGTAAGTGAAATAATAGAATTTACCGCCAATGATCCGGTCTGGGCAGGCGAAATCCGGTACTTTACAGCATCCCAAAATGTAATTGACATTGGAAATAATGATTATAGAATTCCGGTAGTGACCACTGAAATATTAACAGATAATTATGGCACGGTACAATATCATTATTTACAGGATATTGATTTTAATGAAGGACTAAATTTTTCTTCTGCTGAAATAGCCAACCCAACTGTCGAAGAAGTTGCAGTACTTGACATGTTTAATGCTGTTATCGATTCAACAATGTTTCTGGTAACCGGTGAATTCAATGCAATTGAAGACAGTTCAATTTGTAGCTACTTCTGGTATATAAATGATTCTTTTATTACAGATGGAACTTCTCTTAACTATACTTTTGAAGAAAGAGATAGTACCTACAACGTTTGTTTAGAAGGAATTAATGACTGTGACACTGCATTACTTTGTGAAAATTATTTCATTCCAGCCATTGCCGATACAGTAACTCAGGTTACTCAGGTAAATGGATGGTTTGATGGCAATCCAAGCTGGCATTATAGTTTTTATTGCAACTTTATGTTTGGCGGATATGAATCAGGCTGGGATAAGTTAATATATGATAGAGATACACTTATCAATGGATATGATGTCTATGTTTTTGACATTTACAGACAACGTTATTCAACAATTCCAGACCCTTATACAAATGAAGATAACACTTCTTTTTTCAGCGGTTTTAGCAGAGAGTTTTTCTATTATCAGGATGGAAATGTAATTGGAGTTTTTGACACAACAAATCAAGCTCCTCTAAACATATTATACAATTTTGACTTAGCCATAGGAGACACATTAGAAGTAATTCCATCAGGTGGCCCATGTCCAGGTGATATTGTTTTGATTGTGGATACCATTGGTGTTGAAATAGTAAATGGACAGCCACTATATTTTCAGGAATATTCATTTACAGGTATTGAAGGACCGACTACTATAAAGGTACTTGAAAAATTTGGTGCAAACGGACCCAGTAACTATTTCTCAAATGAAGCAGCTTATCAATGCGTTTGGGATTATTGTAACGCTTACGATAATGTATGCTATCGAAATGATGCACTTAATCTTGGAGATGATTGTAATTTACCTGTAGTAAACATCGAAGAATTTGAAAGCGAACAATTTTCCATCCACCCAAACCCAACAAATGGTATTGTAATTATTGATTTAAATTATTTACAAGTTGAAAAAATTGAAGTTTATAACAGCCTTGGTCAAACAGTAATAAGTAAATTTTCATCAGGCTTAGCAAATGAAATAATTGATTTGACTGGCTATGAAAATGGCTTATATTTTATTTCAGTTATAACAAAAGAAAAAGAAGTATTCAATCAAAAAGTTATACTAAACCGATAGCGGCGAATTAATTCGCCGCTACTTTACCAATAATTTTTCTGTATAAACTTTATCTTTTGAAGAAATATTCACAAAGTATATTCCAGTTGAAAGCTCTTCAATGTTAATGCTATTTGTAATTAAGGCAGAACTTAACTGGAATGACATTATTTCTTTTCCTGCAAAAGAAAATATCCGGACATGATCTACATTAATAGAACCAGTTTGAATATTTAATATATCCTTAGCAGGATTAGGAAACAATTCAATATTACTATTTAATGAATTATCAAGACCAACTGTTGTAGTATCTACTGGTTCCGGCTCAACATAAGACTCATTCTTTAAAGACACAATTGAATGCGTAAACGGATCACTGTTTTGCCAGCTGTCTCCATTTGTTGCTAAATAAATTGTTCCATCCGGTCCAACACAAATATCTCTTAAACGACCAAACTCTTCCGTAAACAAAGCCGTTTGTTCAGTTACTTCTGTGCCTGATTCATTAAATTGAAAACTAATTAATTGCTGTTCTTTTAAAACCGTCATTAATAATTGATCCTGCAATTCGGGGATGGATGGATGATTGTACCAGATGATATCAGACGGTGCAATAGTAGGTGTCCATGCTACTAATGGTTCGTTAACTTCATTATCATCACAATAGCCTTGCTCGGGTGGACTGTCGCAAAACCCTTCCACTTCAGGCCATCCATAATTGTTGGCCACTTCTAAAATATTTAATTCATCATCAGTAGTGGGACCATGCTCAGAACTATAAATAATATCATTGGGCCCCAAACATAATCCTTGGGCATTACGGTGGCCATACGACCAGACCAAACTTCCGGGAATCGGATTATCGTCTGGCACAGATCCATCCGGATTCATTCTTAATGTTTTACCAACCAATGAACTCTGATCTAAAGGTAAACTTAAAGCTTGTGCATCACCGGTTGTCATTAATAAGGTTCCGTCCGGAAGAAATAATAATCGACTTCCATTATGTGTATTAAAACCTTCAATATTATCAAGTATAATTTCAGGATCGACTAAAACACTTCCATCATAGGTATAGCGAACAAGCCGTTCTAAAATATCATTACCGTTAACATAATTATAAACTACAAAGATATCAGGAGTTGTTTCAAAATCAGGATGTAATGCCATACCAAGCATTCCGGCTTCCTGAAAGACGTACACATCAGAAGAAAGATCTAATAAAACCTGCTGATCTCCTGTTTCAGGATTAACTCTGCTAATTCTACCAAAACGCTCTGTCATCCAGATATAATCATCCGGGCCCCAGGTAATTTCCCATGGTATATCGATACCGTCAATTACAGTGTTTACACTTAATTCTGTAGAATCTAATTGAACACTTTGGGCTGAACTATTTATCTGTAACACTAGAAAAGCAAATAGACTGATAATAAACTCCTTTTTCATATTAGTAATTTAAACAAAAAAATAGAATCAATTTGTTTATTAGTGCATTGTCAATCTTAATAGTCAGATAGTTTAAGTACTTGTTTCATTTAACCCATATTCTTAACCAGAAAAAACGATTTATAATACCGTCAAATATTAATAAAAATTAAACAATCTATAAATGATTTTAATCCCATCAATGAAGTCATACCTTAGCTAAACCACCAAAACATTATAAATGAAAATGCATTGGGATCATTTTTTAATGCTAAGGCTATGCATACCACTCA
>JAHDHT010000212.1:0-2017 GCA_020631175.1 Chitinophagales bacterium | reverse complement strand
GTATTCAATAAATACTGGATTACTACCAATAGAAAAGTATGGCTTAACAGCCGAGACATAGAGCTAAAAATAAATAGTATTATTCAGTTAAATGAGGAAAGTAAAATAATTTCAAAATCAAAAAATCCGGGTGATTTTGATTTTAAAGCTTATGCAGCTTATCAAAATATTCAATTTCAATATTATATTCAAAATGAGAATTTCAACTTTACAAGAACAATAACCGACAAGAACTTTATAGAAACCATTCGAATCTATTGCAAAGAAACATTCGATAAATGCTTAGCTCAAGATGAAAGTCGCGCAATTGTTAATGCGATTATTATCGGAGATAAATCACAATTAAGCACATCCACCAAAAATACATTTTCAGAAACCGGGGCTATGCACATTTTGGCAGTAAGCGGATTACATGTCGGCATATTATTTCTGATTTTAAACTTCATCGGGAAATTACTTTTCAGAAATAAGTTTTTAATAATAAAGGCGTCACTAATTATTTTACTCATTTGGATCTACGCAGCTATTACAGGTTTTTCTCCATCCGTTTGTCGAGCTTCTTTTATGTTTAGTTTATTTTTAATCGGTAATACCTTCAAAAGAAAACACCATACCTTTAACATTATTTTCGGTTCTGCAATCGTTCTGATTTTTCACAATCCCAAAATAATTTTTGAAGTTGGCTTTCAATTAAGCTATGCTGCAGTTATAGGAATTGTTTGTTGGTATCCAATTCTTAAAGATATATTTATAAGCAAATATAAAGTCATTAATTATTTCATTGAACTAAGCGCTATTTCAATTGCCGCTCAATTTGCAACTCTTCCCATTAGCATTTATTACTTTAATCAATTTCCTGTCTGGTTTTTATTGTCAAATTGGATCGCTGTTCCTCTGGCTGGTATTTTGTACTCGGGCGGATTAATTATTGTATTGTCAAATTTATTTTCTGAGAACTTGGCAATATTTCTGGGCGGAATTTTCGATCATATAATCACCTGGTTTATCGCAAGCCTAAACTGGATTCAGGAACTCCCCTACTCTACAATTGATGTTTATAGTCCTTCATTAGTTGTCATAATATTAATCTTTATTTCATACATATCCTTAACACAATTCATCATCCATCCTTCCAAAAAACAATTAAAAATTTGTTTCACACTAATAGCCGTTTTATGCTTCTCGAAAGTTGCGCAAACTTCTATTCTTCAAAATGAAAAAGAACAGCTTTTAATTTACTATGACAGAAACCAACTATCATTAGATTACATCCATCCAAAATTCATACAAGCAATTAACTTAAATGTTAATGAAGTAAACAATATTAAAGAAAAACTAAGAAGTCTGCACTTCAAAAAAAAGCGAACAGCATCTATTGAATTAAACACAAATCAATTCAAATTTGGAACTAAAAACTTTGTGATTTATTCGAAGGAGCACAGATTAGAAAATTTACCGGATACGATTCATTATCTAATAGCAGATAATATTGAATGGATTGACTTTAAAGCTATCCATCCAAAACATCCAATAAAAAATTTAGTGATTACAGCTGCCTGTAAAAATTACAAAGCAAAAAAATACTGGAAAAAGTATGCGGGTGATCATGGAATTGAGGTTTATGATATTGGAAAGGATGGTGCGATGAAGATTGAAGCGGATGATGTAACTACTAATGATTAATGACGGATTACGAATAATTAATTAATGACGAATTTTTGATTACGAATTAATAATTACGGATGATTAATGTCTGTTTACAAATGACTTACAACTAACATCTAGCGACTAGCGACTAGGAACTAGAAACTAGCTAAAAAAAAATCCCCGAACAAAAATGCCCGGGGATTATTATGTCATTCAAACAAATTCTATTGTTTAATAAACTTGTCTTGTTTTATAAGATTAACACCATCAGAAACTTTATACACATAAACTCCTGACTCCATAGCATTCATATCAATTTTAACCTGACCTTCATTTGAGATTTGCTCAAATACTTTTTGACCTTGCATAT
>JAHDHT010000211.1 GCA_020631175.1 Chitinophagales bacterium | reverse complement strand
ACTGATGAGCAAATGGTAACCGCCGGTCGTCGTACTATTTTATTTACTTTAATTACTGGAGTAACAGTTGGTGTTATTTTATTAAATGCAAAATTAAGCGACTCAACGGTCAGCTTTACGCACACACTGAATGAATTAAGATATTATGTAAATACCGGCATTATTGTGACCATTTGTGCCGCAACATTTTTATTAAAACCAAGCAAATGGTTTGCCTTAATTGGTATTCTATGGACAGCAATTGTTTATGCTTCTTTAAAATATTTCGCGCCCGATATGAATTATTTCGTACGCGTAATATGGGCAGTAATGCACGGATTTTTATTAATTGCAATACCAACAATTTGGGAAAACGGTTATAGAGACTGGAAGAGCTATCTGTTTTTCGGAAGCCGCAAGTTAGCCTTCGCCGGTTATGCTTTATTAGCACTATTATTTATCATTCATATTATCTGGCATTAAATTTTTTGGGCCTTGCCCCGACCAAAATCAACTATTTAACCAGACAACTTATCGCAAGGTCGGTGCCGGGCTTTTCGCTTATACGCACTGTTCTTTAAGACGCATTCACATGGTCAGCAGCCGGCTTGCCGCAGTCAGCCGACTCCTTCCCTGTTCAGGTCGCCTTAAAAAACAGAGGGTATCGCTTCAATCCCTAAGGCGGTTTTTAAACTTAAGTGAATGTTTAAGATTAAGGATAAGAATATAAATACTGCAGAACTTCTTAAAAGCCAGACAATCACCGTAGTGAGATTTAAGCGTTTTCTCGACATTAAATATTGAAAAATACTGCTTTGAACCGGCTTAAACATGTACTCCGATATCTGACTTAGTGTAAAAAGTACACTTTGTCAAAAAATTCACTATTTTCACAGTCCCTATACTCCTCTTTGCACTAAAACTTCGAATTATTAAAAACGTATACCTACTAGGATGAACACACTAAGTCATTTCGGTAAAAGGATAGCCGATTTTTGGAATCGCATCTCTATGATAGGAGTTGATTATCCGGAAAATGAATATAAAACGACTCCGATCAGAATGGTAAATGAGATATCAATTACTTTTATCCTTCTTTCTGCCATACTAATGATTACCTCATTAGTTGATTTACATTATGTAGATGTTGTTGTTATACTTTCAATAATTGCCTTCCTTGTCTATTTGTTATATTTGAATTATACAAATAGAAGTCGACGGTCCATTTTACTCTTTAATGTTTTATGTCCTTTCGCTAATTTCTTAGTGGCAATTTTTTATGGTGGTTCATTAGACATAGCCATGTACAGCTCCATTTTGATTATTGTTGGAATAGTTTGTTACAGAGTACGAAAAAAACAATATCTGGTCTTCGTATATAATTTCATTTTATTTTCAATTGCCTTTGCTTTTGTGCATACTTACGGAGCTATATTCCCTACCCCAATAATGCCAATTGAGTCTTACGTTTCAATTGTTTTTGGAATGTTTTTAATCATGATCACATTTAGAATATTACTAAACGAAAGATGGGATAACGAAAAACAAAAAGAAGAATTAGTAGAACGTCTTCAGGACACTAATATGGAATTAAATGAAGTGAACGCTGATTTAAAAAACTTCACTTATGTTGCTTCTCATGATTTGAAATCTCCATTAAGAGCGATCATAAACTCATATGAAATTATAAGTCCGCAAATCGAACAACTGCAAGACAATGAAACCAAAACCTTTTTCTCTTTTGCAGAAAAAAGTGCATCTCAAATGATGAATATTCTTAACGACTTATTAGTTTATTCAAAACACAATGACGATTCTGCCTCTATTGCATTTGAATCTGTTGATTTAAAAAATATTGTTCAGCAAATCGAACAGGAAGTCAAACTTAGTGATGAATATAGCAAAGCAAAAATCGATTATTTTGATTTAAGTCATACCGCTGTTGGAAATGAAAGTTTTTTCAAACTACTTTTTCAAAACCTGATTTTAAATGGTATTAAGTATAACGAATCTGAAAAACCGCACATCAATATTGTTTCGAAAATAACAGATGGCGAAGTCAAAATCTATTTTAAAGATAATGGAATTGGTATTGATGAAAAATATCAAAACCAGATCTTTGAACCGTTTAAAAGATTACACAACGAAAATGAATATACCGGAACCGGTTTTGGATTAGCCATTTGTAAAAAGCTCACTGAAAAAATGAATGGCAAACTAAATGTAATATCAACTCCGGGCGAAGGCAGTACATTTATTGTGAGTTTACCTAATTGAGAATTTTAGACTGCTAGACTTTTAGATCGCTGCGCTTGGAGACCGCCTGAGGCTGTGAAAGTTATAAACGAATAATATTAATTTTGCATCTTTAAAAAGTTTAAACTCAAATTTAATCTTAAAATTAAAAATCAAGTATTATTCATGCTTTTTTTTAAACTTAAACTTAAGTGTAAGTATAAGATTAAGGGTACAAACATTAATGCAACAAGTTCTTTTGATAGATTACAAATAAAAAATTTAATAATATTCAACGCCTATATAAAACGTTAAAAGCAGTATTCTTTACAGACTTAAGTTTAATCTTAAACTTACTCTTAAACTTAAGCACACGATTTAGAGTACAAACATTAATGCAAAAAGCTCTTTTGAAAGATTACAAATAAATCTTTATAAATAATCAACGCCCATATAAAACATTAAAAGCAGTACTCTTTTCAGACCTAAGTTTAAACTTAAGCTTATTCCTAAACTTAAGTACACGATTTAGAGTACAAACATTAATGCAAAAAGCTCTTTTGAAAGATTACAAATAAATCTTTATAAATAATCAACGCCCATATAAAACATTAAAAGCAGTACTCTTTTCAGACCTAAGTTTAAACTTAAGCTTATTCCTAAACTTAAAAATGCATAACTTCGCAAACAAATGACGAACAATACAATTCTAAGACAGTTTCGATACATCTTTGATTTTAATGATCAGGATATGATCAAGCTTTTTCGTTTGGCAGATAAAGAAGTTTCAGAAGAGCAAATCGAAAACTGGTTGAAAAAAGAAGGGCAAAAAGATTTTGTTGAAATTTCAGACAAGGACTTAGCCACTTGTCTTAATGGTTTTATCATTTTAAAAAGAGGTAAACAAGATGGCCCTCAAAGAGCCGCAGAAGATCGGATAAACAATAATATTATATTTAAAAAATTGAAAATTGCACTTCAGTTCAAAGACACAGACATTATTGATGTATTCGATTTAGCAGGTCTTAATGTAAGTAAACATGAGATAACAGCCATTTTTAGGAATCCGTCCCAAAACCAATACAGAAAATGTAAAGATCAATTTTTAAGAAACTTTCTTTATGGGCTGCAAATAAAATTCCGTCCGAATTAAAAAACAACTTCCTCCAAAAATTCTTCTGTCGCTGTTTGAACCGCTTTCCAGTCTTTACTTTGATGGATGTTAGAAATGCAGTGCGACTTTACTGTCGGTAAAGGATATAATCGTTTCTGATTTTCAGGAGTTGCTGCTATTTCATGAAAGCGTTTTATTTTAGGTACCGAAATAATCATATCCCGGTTTTCTTCATCTTCATAATAATAAGCTGACATAAAAGGTATATCAACTTTTTTCCAGATATCTTCTGTCATCGTTTCATTTACTAAAGCAGTTAAAGCCTGTAATCCTTCCAGACGATATTTGGTCGTCCAGAATGGTTTGGCTCCCTCTTCCATTTCAATTGATCTGTATTTGCCATTAAACATCATTCTCGCCAGTTGTAATCCCCAAGGTTTTAATACAATTTGAATCTGATCGTTTTCAATTTTCATATTCGGTGCATACATCACCATGGCATCTATCCATCCGGGTTGTTCTGCACTAAGGTAAACCGACAATGTACTGCCTGTCGAACAAGACATTACAATTACCTTATCACCAATCAACTTTCCAATTGCAATAGCTTCTTTAGCGGAATCGATCATTTTTTGTGGTGTCAGACTTTCAAAGGATTCAATACTTGATCTTCCATGATCAGCCAGGCGGGCTACATACATATTCATTTTATACTTAGCAGCTATATTAAACGCTACCGGATCTGATTCCCACGGACCTGCTGAGAACCCATGCAGATAGACAATACTATATTCTGTTTTTTGAATAATATCATCCGCCCAAAACATTCTTGCTTCATTATTATTTCTTAGATCAGTAACTTTTGCTTCCTGTTTGACTATATAATCATCCAATTCTTCCAACGGAATATTTAGGGCTTTCATTTCTGAATTTGCGGATGCAAAGTTGGGTTTTGGACCGAGAAAATAAAGCAAAGCTGCTAAAAAGAGAATCGTTAATAAAACAAGCATAGTTTTCTTCATAAAAGTGGATATTTGCTGAAAATAAGCGCCTTGGACACAAAAGTACAGTTTTCAAAAGTTATTGCAGGAATGATGCGTCTTGGAAGTTGGGGAAACCAATTTGACACTAAAGCTTACCGGGCTTTTATCGATCATTGCCTCGAACAAGGAGTGGACAGTTTCGACCATGCAGATATTTACGGAGATTATACTACCGAAGCTGATTTTGGTAAGGTTTTAAAAGAAGACCCCGCTTTGAGAGATCAGATTAAGCTTATTACAAAATGCGGAATTCGAAGAGTTTGTGATAATCGACCTGAACACAAGGTAAAGTCTTATGATTCAAGCGCTGATCATATAATTGAAAGTGTTAATCAATCATTAAAAAATCTGAATACCGATTATATCGATGCTTTATTATTGCATCGCCCTGATGTATTGATGGAGCCTTTGGAAATTACAGTTGCAGTAGATGAATTAAAAGCTGCCGGTAAAATTAGATCTTTTGGTGTTTCAAACTTTAATACGCACGAGATAGAGATGTTACAAACCTTTACTTCGATTGAACATATTCAAATTGAAATATCAATAGCAGCATTAGACGCTTTTCAAAACGGTATATTAAATGTGGCGATGAAAAATCACATTGCCGTTCAGGCTTGGTCTCCTTTAGGCGGCGGTGCATTGTTTGAAGAAGAGTTAATCGATAGTTTATACCGAATCAAAAGAACTGCAGAACCGATTATGGAAAAATATGCATTAGCTTTTGATGAACTACTCTATGCCTGGTTGGCTAAACATCCATCCGGAATAATTCCGGTTACCGGAACAAGTAAACCTGCTCGAATTGATGCCGCTAACAAAGGTATGTCTGTTGACATAGATAAAGAAGACTGGTATGCATTATATCAGGCTGCAAATGGAAAAACTTTAGCTTAATGGAAAAAATAAAAATCAGATCAAGTCATATTCGTTCAGCTGAAGTGAGTTGGTTCGCTCCTATTTGTAATGGTGATTTTGAATTTATGGGTGAAATGGATGATCGATTAAAATCGAATTGGTCGAATGCATCTGAAATTTTATTAAGAGCTGATAAACACGGTTACAGAAATATTCTTTGTCCGTCTTCTTATCAGGTTGGACAGGATACCTGGTCTTTTGCGTCTGCAGTAGCTCCGTTAACGAAACAAATAAATTTGTTAGCTGCTATTCGTTGTGGGGAAGTGCATCCACCCATGTTAGCCAGAGCAATTGCCACGCTAGATCATATATTAAAAGGTCGATTAACAATTAATATTATCAGTTCGAATTTGCCTGGCACTGAATTATCTTCTGAAGATCGTTATGCCCGATCAGGGGAAGTGATTGAAATTTTAAGACAAGCCTGGACCAAAGACGAAATTGATTTTCAAGGTAATTTTTATAATATTAAACTACCTACTGCTCCGGTAAAACCTTATCAGCAAAATGGCGGACCTTTACTTTATTTTGGTGGTTATTCTCCACCGGGAGTTGAATTGTGCGCTAAATATTGCGATGTCTATTTAATGTGGCCCGAAACAACAGAACGTCTTCATGGTCTTATGAAAAATATGAGTGAAAAAGCAACGACCTATAATCGGAGCGTTGATTTTGGATTAAGAATTCATATGATCGTAAGAGAAACAGAAGCTGAAGCAAAAGCACATGCAAGTAAATTGATGTCGAAATTAGATGCGGATGCAGGGAAAGAAATTCGCGAACGTGCGCTGGATGCAAAATCGTACGGTGTTTCCCGACAAGCAGAAATGCGTAATTCAAGCGATGATGATGGTTTTGTAGAAGAAAATTTATGGACAGGTATTGGCCGGGCTCGCTCAGGTTGTGGTGCAGCCTTAGTAGGCGATCCTGATCAGATATACAATAAAATACAATCTTATATTGACATGGGAATCCGAAGTTTCATTTTTAGCGGTTATCCGCATTTGAACGAATGTGATTTATTTGCGAAATATGTATTGCCGAGACTAGACACTTGTTCTATGCCTGTTGTTCAGGGAAGGATACCGGATAAGGAACCGGATACTCCGCTTGGAGCCGGAAAAAGAAAATAATGCATCAATTCGAATCAATAAACAAAGGCTATAATTCCATATTCAAATTCGAATCGCTGAGTATTGGCTTAGTTATTCCCATTGAAAATTACGGTCAGCATACCGTACCTACATTAAACAAGCATTTAAAACGGGTTCAATTGGCTGAAGAACTCGGCTTTAAAGCGGTTTGGGTAAGAGATGTGCCTTTACATGTACC
>JAHDHT010000012.1:4493-36748 GCA_020631175.1 Chitinophagales bacterium | reverse complement strand
AAAGACAATACAACTATTATTATCCTTCCATATAGAACTTGTTTTTTCAGGTCATCTTTTATATTAAGTAATGGCTTTATAACATCTCTTGTAATCATAGTACTTAATGCTAATAGTTGACTATCCATTGTCGACATAAAAGCCGCCAATGCTCCAACCATAATAGTAGCAGCCAACCAAACCGGTGCGTGTTTTTCAAGCATCATAGGTAAAATCTGATCGGCTTCTTTCCCGATTAAGCCTGGAAAAGAAATATGACCAAATACACCAATCATAACCGGACAAATAAATAGTATACCGGGAACGAGTGCATATAAAAAGGAAGTTAATTTAAATGCTTTTTCATCTTTAGCAATAAAAAACCTTGAAAAAAGCTGAGGAAACATTGGTACACAAAAAAACCAAAGCATTAATAAACTAATCCATTTTTGCCAATTTAAAGCATTATTCCGACCGCTTGGTTCAAACAAAGTATAATCTATATCATAAGCATTTATGTTTGCTAAACTCATTCCACCTAAATCATCTGCAATACAGAAAACAGCAAGAAACATTAACACGAACATTAAAATGCCTTGAATAACATCTGTAATTACAACAGATTTCATTCCTCCCGTAAAAACGTAGAGTACCATAAAAAAGGTGAGTATACATGCTCCGGTATAATAGCTAATAGTGCTATCAGTAAGTGTTTCGATAATATACCCTGCGCCTATAGGCTGGATTGCCATATATGGTAAAGTAAATGTTACCATTATTATCAGAAATATCCATTTCGCAAATGAAGAACCACTTTCACCTTCTACAAATTCAGGGGCTGTGAGATATTGATTAACTTTTCCTTTTTCCCAGATTTTAATACCTAAAACATAAACAGATACTGCTGCCAATGAAGTTCCAAAGGCCATGATGGCATAATATGAATAACCAATTCTATATCCTTCCCCGGCAAATCCTAAAAAAAAGAATGCGCTAAAATTTGTTGCAATAAAAGTAAAAATGAGAAAAACAGAACCTACTGCCCTATTTGCTAAAAAATAGCTTTCAGCATCAGATTTGCCAGACGATTGTCTACTGAACCAGGCAACCAACAGCATCCCAACTAAATAAATAATTAAGACCGCAATTGCCATTAAAACTTTGATTTATATACCAGTAAATTAATTGCAGATAATAAAACGAGCTGATACCAAATAATTTTTAATATAAGTTTAGGAAAGTAATAAAAACCGGGCACCGGATCACTCTCATCAAAGTAAAGAAAAAATGCAGCACCAATTGCTATAAGCATAATTGGTACTGCAAGTTTTAACATATCCTTTGGATCAATCTGCACTCTTTTTTTATTTCAAAATAGTCATTTATTTGGTTTTTGTGCTGTAACTATGTAATAACTAAAGTAAGATCTGCTTAAGCCCATCGCCATTCCATATAAAGGAACAATTGCATTTAATATTCTGGATCTGTTTAAAGGACTTTTATCTGTACCGGTTAATCTTTTCCAAAAGAACTTCAAGACAGTTTTTGGAATATGGAGAAAAGAAGGTGCCACTCTCCAAGAGACATCTTCAGCCTCAACATTTGTAAATCCTGCTTTTTCCAATGCTTTCAAAAAGTCTTTAATTTGAGCCATTTCATCTAAAGCCCATCCTTCCATATTTTTTTTATAAAACCAATTTAACCAAAAAGGCATTTTCTTATTTGTTTTTAAAAAACCATCCGCAACAACCCATTTGGAGCCCGGTTTGAGAATTCTGTATACTTCATTTACCAAATCACTTTTGTCTTTTCCTGAAGCATAACAAGCGCTTTCAATATTTAACACTCCGTCTGCTACATTTGCTTCGACCGGTAAGTTGGTAAAATCTCCAACCGTAAGATCTACATTTTCAGGATTGTCTTTTTCTTCTGAAAAGGCAATTTGCCATGGAGTAATCGTAAATCCTTTAAAGGTGACATTTTTGTATTTAGCTGCAAGATACCGGCTCACTGCACCAACACCACAGCCTAAATCAAAAACACTACTTTGCGATTCTTCTGAAATCTGCAGCTTATTAAATACGCAGTCACTTAACTGATTTAACATTTTTTCGAGACTGAAAAAGTCTTTCCATTGCTTCAGATAGCCAAAGTGCATATTAAATGAAGAGCTCCATAAAGCATAATCTATTGTAGCCTCTTCATAAAAACGGATAATTGAATTTTGTGCTTCCATCTTATGGTATTTTCAATAATTACTGAAAATTCAGTATTTTAGTTCCGTATAAACGACATATTTTTTATAAAGTATTAAGTATTTTGAATCACAAAATCTATCGTTGAATGAAGAGTAAGAAAATTCGGTTTGAAAATAGAAATGGCTATCAGCTCTCAGCTTTGCTGGATGTGCCGTTAAATCAGGAAGTGCATGCTTATGCTATTTTGGCTCATGTATTTACCGGAAGTAAAAATCTAATTGCCACTAAATATATATCTCGGTGTTTGATTCAGCATGGCATTGCTGTTCTGCGTTTTGATTTCACTGGTCTGGGCGAAAGTGAAGGGGATTTTGCTGATACTAATTTCAGTTCTAATGTGGAAGATATTATTGCAGCCTCTGAATATCTGGAATTACATTACCGTGCGCCGGAATTATTGGTTGGGCATTCTTTAGGAGGTGCTGCGGTAATATTCGCTGCATCAAAGCTGGAACATGTGAAAGCTGTTGCAACGATTGGTGCACCTTCAGAGCCTGAACATGTTTCTCATCTTCTAGAGGAAAAAATAGAACAAATTGAGCATTCTGGTAAGGCTAAAGTGAATATCGGCGGTAGAAGTTTCACCATTAAGAAACAGTTTCTTGATGATTTGAAAAGTAAAGATATGTACCGGATCTTGCACGAGCTCAAAAAACCAATACTCGTTATGCATTCGCCTCAGGATACAATTGTCGGAATTGAAAATGCAGCCGAAATTTACAAAGCAGCTTTTCACCCGAAAAGTTTTGTTTCTCTCGATGGAGCTGATCATATGTTGAGCACCAGAAATGATGCACATTATGTCGGTGATCTGGTAGCTTCATGGCTTACCCGTTATGTCGACAAACCTAAAACGGAAAAGATTAAGACAGACAAACAAGTTGCTGCACGATTGGGAAATGATGGATATACGACTGAGGTTATTGCCGGAGATCATTCGATCATTGCCGATGAATCTGAAGATTTAGGTGGTGAAGATATGGGTCCTTCCCCCTATCAACTTCTATCTTCAGCACTTGCCTCCTGTAAAGTTATGACCATGCAAATGTATGCCAGAAGAAAAAAATGGGATTTGAAAGAATGTACGGTTCACATCGATTACAGCAGACGCTATGCTAATGATTGCGCGAACTGTGAAGATAAAAATGCCAAAATAGATTTTTTTGATTGTTTAATTAATCTTGAAGGTAATTTAAGTGATGAACAAAAGTTACGACTAATGGAAATAGCAGGTAAATGTCCGGTGCATAAAACGCTTCAAAACACGATCTTGATAAGCTCTAGAATAGCTTAAACCTTTATCCTTATCTTCACATTTATGCCGAAGCAATTACTTTTATTTTTACTTCTCTTTTTAATAACCGGATGTAGTTCAGGACGGATGCAGGATCAGAATAAACACGAATACACTAATCGATTGGTGAATGAATCCTCTCCATATTTATTGCAACATGCGCATAACCCGGTTGATTGGCAACCATGGGATAAAGAGGCATTAAATCAGGCTAAAGAAGAAGATAAATTAATGATTATCAGCGTGGGATATGCAGCTTGCCATTGGTGTCATGTAATGGAACACGAATCTTTTGAAGATAGCACTGTAGCTTCTTTGATGAACGAAAATTTTGTTTCTATTAAAGTTGATCGTGAAGAACGACCTGATGTTGACAATATTTACATGATGGCAGCCTATATGACGAACGGTCGCGGAGGCTGGCCTTTAAATGCAATTGCTTTACCGGATGGAAGACCGGTTTTCGGAGGTACATATTATCCCAAAGATCAGTGGATGAAAATTCTTGACTATTTTATTAATGCCTGGAAGAATGACAAAGAAAAATTATTAGATGATGCTGCAAAACTGGAACAAGGACTGAAAGGAAATAATGTAGTTCTATTTAATGAAAATGAATTAAATGTAAGTGATGACTATTTAAATGATGTATTTAAAAAGTGGACGGAAGATATTGATTTTGAAGGTGGAGGATCTGCACGCGCTCCGAAATTCCCGATGCCAACCAATTGGGAGTATTTAATGGATTATGCATATTTAAAAAATAATTCTAAAGCTAAAGAAGCGGTTTTAGTAACGCTCGATAATATGGCAATGGGTGGAATTTATGATCATTTGGGTGGAGGTTTTGCAAGATATTCAACGGATGCTATATGGCTTGTACCGCATTTTGAGAAAATGTTATACGATAACGGTCAGCTTGTGAGCTTATACAGTAAGGCCTATACTTTTGAACAAAAACAGCTATACAAAGATGTTGTTTATGAAACCTTAGAATGGGTGGAACGTGAAATGACAAACGATGAAGGGGGTTTTTATTCCTCTCTTGATGCAGATAGTGAAGGAGAAGAAGGTAAATTTTATGTTTGGTCTTTAGAAGAAGTAGAAGGTCTTTTAGGTGAAGATACAAAAGCATTTGTAAAACATTATGCTGTTTCTGAAAGAGGAAATTTTGAAGAACACAATATTTTCGTTGAACCTTTAGATGAAATAGCGAGTGCAAAATCTCTTTCTATATCTGTTGAAGAACTCAGAGCATTAATAAAACGCTCAAAAATGAAGTTAATGGCCGAACGTGAAAAACGAATTCGTCCGGGAACTGACGATAAAGTCTTAACCGGATGGAATGCATTAATGCTTAAAGGATACGTTGATGCTTATACAACTTTCGGTGAGCAAAAATTTCTGGACGCGGCTTTAAAAAATGCAGAATTTATATCTAAGAAATGCACGCATGATAATAGTCGACTCACAAGAACATATAAGAACGGTAAGGCTACCATAAATGCATTTATTGAAGACTATGCATTAGTTGCAGACGCATTTATTCAATTATATCAGGCAACATTCGATGAAAAGTGGCTATACAAGGCAGAAGAATATGTAAAATATGCTCAGGATCACTTTTACGATGATCAATCGAAAGGGTTTTTCTTCACTTCTGATGAAGATGATCCATTAATTGTACGCGATCAGGATTGGAACGACAATGTTATTCCGTGTGGGAATTCTGTTATGGCAGAAAATTTAATTAAGCTTGGAACCCTTTTATATAAACAAGCATATATAGATGCCGGAAAACAAATGTTGAATAATGTAATTGAAGATATAAAAAGACAACCTCGTTTTTTTTCTAACTGGCTTCAGGTTGCCACAATGACAAATTTTGCGCCTTATGAAATTGCAGTTGTTGGAAACGATTACAAAAAGTTACGATTAGATCTGGGTAAGGAATTTATTCCCAATGCTATTTTTTTGGGTGGAAAAAATGAAGGAAGTCTTGATTTATTAAAAATGAAATTACAGGATGGGCAAACAACCATTTATGTTTGTCAGAATAAAGTATGTAAGTTTCCGGTAACAGAAGTATCAGATGCCTTACCTCTTATAAACTATAAATAAAAAGGATTTTGAAAAACTACCTTCATCCGAAATTTATCGTTCCAACCTTTTTTGCGATTACCATGATTATTGTTTTCGTAGTTGCATCTAAAGGATTATCAATGATTGTCACTTTTGTTCCGGGAATGATAATTTCCTATATATTTTATTTACTTACCGTTTTCAAAAAACATCCGGAAGGTAAATTTATTTTACCACTCTATCTTTTGGGGGTTGGATGGCAGGCAATTCATTTTGCAGAAGAATATTTAACCGGTTATAATGAAGCATTCCCGGCCTTGTTTGGAGCTGAACCCTACCCTGCTGATCAGTTTGTTATTTCGAATATGATCGCTCTTTTATTTTATGCTTTTAGCGGAGCATGTATGGAATTGAAAATTCAGGGCCCGCAATTAATAGCAATTTTCTTTATCATTTTTGGTGGATTAATAAATGCAATAATGCATGTTATCTTTTCAATTAAATCCGGCGGCTATTTTCCCGGCTTGTATACTGCACTTCCATTTTTCTTAGCTCCACTTTTGATTTATATGATTTGGAAATCTACCCGATAAAAGGGTAATAAAAAAAGAGATGACTTAAAAAAGCCATCTCTCCAAAACCAAAATTTTATATTATGAGGTAAATTAAGGTATTAATACTCTGTCGATCACGTGAACGACACCGTTTGTTCCTTGTACATCCGCCAAAACTACATTCGAAGTTCCATTTGGATCAGTTACAGTTACTCCGTTCGCCGTGTTAATGGTAAACTCATTTCCTCCTGCAGTAGTACCTACAAGATTATCAGAAAGTGCCCCACTTTCAAAGTTTGTACCACTTATTACATGGTATTTTAAAACAGCATCAAGCGTAGTTACATCAATGTCGTTTAAAGAATTCCATTGATCATTACTATCAAGCAATGCCTGAAATGCATCATTGGTTGGTGCAAATACGGTAAACGGACCGTCACCACTTAAAAAGTCTACAAAATCAAACGATAAATCTGCTCTTGTTAATGCAGCAACTAATGAAGTAAAATTGCTGTTCTGTAAAGCGATATTAACAACATTGTTCGGTAATAAAACTTCATCTATTACATGAATCACACCGTTTGTTGCGACTACATCAGCACTTGTAACATTAACTGCATTATCTAAAGTAACACCATTTTCTACTTCTACTTTAAGTTTAAGAGCTTGATTATTAGGTCCGGTACTTGCTGTTCCAACATAACCAGAAGTTAAGTCAGTACTTCTAACATCACCCGCAACAACATGATATAATAGAATAGGTGTTAAAGTTGCAGCCGATAAATCGTCTAAGCCACTTACACCTAAATCTGTAAAAAGCTGATTAAACGCTGCATTCGTTGGTGCGAAAACGGTGTAGGTTCCGTCATTTAATGTATTAACGAGATCAGCTTTTACTAAAGCATCAACTAAAGTCGAAAATTGAGCATCGTCTTGTGCCGTTTCAACTACATTAAGTTCAATTACCGGAGTGTCACCACCATCATCTTCAGTACATGAAGTAAATGTAACAACACCGCAGATCATGAAGAAAGCCATCATTTTGGCTAAAAAAGAATTTGTCATAGATTTTTATGAATTTGGTTAAATATCCAATTAACTATCTATGGCATCATTTTGTTTAGCTTTTATGCAAATTTCTTAAACAAAATGTAGAGCAGATTACAAATGGTGGTGAAATATTACGCTAACAACCTGAAAATAAGGGCTTTGCACAATATTTTTTGTGGAATGAATTATCCTTCCATCCACAAAAAAATAAACTAAAATCTAGTTTTGCCTTTTAGAAAACTGTTTTCTGAATTCTCCCGGCGTCAGATCCATGATCTTTTTAAATTTTCTATTAAAATAAGAAACATTATTATATCCAGATTCAAAACAGATTTGTGCAATTGTTTTATCGGTGCTAATTAATAACTTACTTGCGTAGTTAGCTCTAAACTCATTAACTATCTGGGTATAGGTTTTACTTGTTTGCTTTTTTATAAACTTGTAAAAACTTGCTTCTGAAATATTCAGTTTCTCAGCAATTTCTTTTACACTTACATCCTTTCTGAAGTTTTCCATTATATGAGCATATACCAATTTTGTACGGCTTAACTCAGATTCTTTAAAGTCCACCGCATATTCTTTGGTGCAAATTTCTTCAACATCATTAGAATCTGCAAGATGCTTGAGCAGCTCCAATAGATATATCAACTGATTAAATCCATTCTTTTTTACAATCTTGCTGATGAGTTTAGTGGCTTTCTTTTTAACAGTCTCTTTGTATTCAAGTCCTCTTTTAGCGCGACTAAACAAAGATTTGACACTTCTTAATTCCGGTTTATTAATAAAGGTTCTTCCAAGAAAATCTTCATTTAACTGAATTACAATTTGATCACAATAATCATCTGTAGTAAATCCGTGCGGCAAGTTGCTTCCTAGTAGCACCAGATCACCTTCCCTATAATCTGAAATTTGATTTCCAACAAAACGTTTACCATTACTTTTCTTTGTAAAACATATTTCAATTTCTGGATGGAAATGCCAGGCCTGACTTAATAAAGGACGGTTCGCTCGTTTGATTTGTTTAACAACAAAAGACTTCTCTATGGGGTCAAATATTTTTTCATATTCCGGCTTCATAGCACTTAAATCTAATTGGCTTATATTAAAATAATAAATTATTTATAGAATAGTGTTATTAATCGATAGAATACTACCAATTTTTTCATTGGTGTTAGATGTAATTTTAAATCAGCAATTACCTCAGAGCTGACAGAAATAAATCTTTTAACTAATACATTATGCTATGAAACGAACTAAACCAATTCTTTTTAACTACATCCTTTTAAGCTTTTTCTTTATTTGTTTTAGCTTATTCAGCTTTGCTCAGGGAACCGTTTCGGGGTCTGTTAAAGATGCCAACGGCGAGGGATTAATTGGTGTTACAGTAGTTGTGAAAGGAAAAACAATTGGAACTTCTACTGATCTTAATGGAAACTACACACTTATGGTGCCGGCAGGTACACAGACTTTAGTTTATTCTTACATCGGTTATTCTACTCAACAAGCGACACTGACTGTCGAAGACGGAAAAGCTTATACTTCTGATGTTAGAATGGGACTCGACAATTTATCTTTAGATGAAATTGTAGTAACCGGTACATTTAGTGAGCGAACACAAAAAGACTCTCCTATGTCGGTTACATTAATTAATTCAAAACGTCTTGAACAACTGGCAAGTAATTCGCAGGCAGATATTTTAAGAACAATTCCGGGAATTACTGCTGAAGGTGGTGGTGGAGAAGTTGCTTCTAATGTTTTCGTTAGAGGTATGCCTTCCGGCGGTCAATATCAATATACACCACTTCAGGTCGATGGATTACCTGTTTTAAGCACATTCGGATTAAACTCATCAGCACATGATGTTTATTTCAGAAATGATCTTGGAATAAGAAATCTTGAATTTGTAAGAGGTGGTTCTTCTACTTTGTTTGGTGCAGGAAGTGTAGCCGGTATCATTAATTATACAAGTGTAACCGGTTCAGCTGAACACGATAATAAAGTACAATTAGAATGGGCAGATGGTGGCCGATTAAGAACGGATTTCTTAACAAGTGGTCCTCTTAGCGAAAACTTGTTCTATGCTTTCTCTGGTTTTTACCGTTATGATGAAGGCCCTCTATTTACCGGTTTACCAACTCGGGGACATCAGATAAGAGGTAACATTAAAAAATTATTTAATGATGGAAATTCTTCATTTATAGTTTCAGGTCAATTTATAGATGATAATGTTCAGTTCTATCTGCCTTATCCTTTGGCTAATGAAAACGATCAAAGAGAAAGACCTATTGGAAACGATGGAGAAGAAGTTTTTACTTTACAAACAAGTAATGCAGCTAATTTTTCTTTTGACACTCCGTTCGGAAGATTTGAATCACCTATTGGTGACGGTGTGACTACTACAGGTGGTTATTTAATGTTTGATTTAAAACATTCATTCGGTAATGATTGGAGATTATATCACAAATCTAAAGCAGCTAAATATGACCACTGGTTTAACTTATTCTTAGATGGTGATGGAAACTATGCTAATTCTCCTATAAGTGCAGACACATATGTTGGCTTAAGTGGAGATCAATTTACAAGCGGTGTATTTACATATGCAGATGACGGATCAGCATTAGGAGAAAACGATTTAGTATTCAGAAACAGAATTTTAGATCGAAGAAGACCAATGGAAGAACTTTCCGGTGAAACGTATTTAACAAAAACAATTGACAACCATAATATTAGCTTTGGTACTTTCTTAGCCAATACAAAGGCTGCAGATGATAACTGGCTTTCTTTCTTTGTAGGTGATTTCAGAAATGCACCTCGTATGTTAAATATTACTTTAACTGATACTGCAGGCAATGTTGTTCAACATGCTACCAATGGTTTTGTATCGGGCAGTCAAACGTCGAACAGAGATCATGAAAGTAGTAAAGTTGCTTTCTTTATTGGCGATGAAATTAAAGGTGAAAAATTAGATATTGATATTGGAGCAAGATGGGAAAGAGCATCGGGCTTTATAAATCGTGAAGTTGGCGTTGGTTCTAATGTATATCAAAGAGCAACTGTTTCAGCAAGTGACTTCGCTTTAGCTTTGGCTGCTTTATACAGACTTAGTAATTCTACCAATTTATATGCTAATGTTTCGAGAGGTTATTTCTTCCCTCAATTAAGATCTGTAAGCTTTGTTTCAACAGATGATTTTAGCAGCTTAAGTGAAACTGAGACATATGATACAGAATCAATTATTCAAGGTGAAGTTGGTGTGAAATACGGGCAAAATGCGCTTGCATTTACAGCAGCTGCATTCTATGTTGCATTAGGAGACAGAAGAAATGTTGACTTCGTTGATGTAGATGGAGTTTTATCTGAAGTTGTTTCGGTTCAAAGTACTCAGACTATTGGAGTTGAAGCTAATGTAAATTACAATATAACAAGAGGATTGAACGCATATGGAAACTTTACTTTCCAGGATCACGAATTTACTGAAGTTGAAAATGATCCGGATTTGGTTGGAAATGAATTAAGAAGACAACCAAACGTTATGGGTATGGTAGGTCTTGCATATGATGACAATGGATTCGATTTAAACGTATCAAGTAACTTTCTTGGAAGTAAGTTTGCTAATGATGCAAATACTGTTGAATTAGACGGATTTAATATTGTTCGTTTAGATGCAGGATATAGATTTTATTTAGGAACTAACGAAAGCTTAAGAGTTGGCGTTTCTGTTTTCAATTTACTGGATGAAGCCGGAATTACTGAAGGTTCTCCTAGACAAGGTGATTCACAGGTTGGAACAGGTGACTTCTTTGTTGGAAGACCTATTCTTCCAAGAAGAGTATTTGTTAGAACCACTTTTGATTTTTAATTCGTGTTTGGTTAATTACTTTTAAATGAGTAATTAAATGTAGACTTTCATAAAATTTGGAATCAGGGGTAAAAGTCTGCGAATGCTTTTACCCCTTTTTATTTATATCTATGCAAAAAGAGAACTTATTAGTTGAGGGAGAACGAATACTCAGATTAAACTGGAAGGATGGTTTTACTATTCCAACAAGTAAACTATATCCTTTTCAATGGAATTGGGATTCAGGTTTTGTTTGTCTTGGACAATGTCAGTTTGATATTGACTATGCAATCCGTGAAATGAATTCTTTATTTTCCGGTCAATGGGAAAATGGAATGTTGCCGCATATTATTTTTCATAGTGAAAATGAAAAAACATACTTTCCGAATTTTGACTTTTGGGATTCTAATGTAAATAATGGTGCACCGAACAAACCAAAAACTTCAGGTATTACTCAACCTGCTGTTCATGGTTTTATTTTAGAACAACTTGTTAATCGATTTGAAAATAATTCTTCGATTATTGAATTTGCAAAACACCTTTTTCCGAAAATTGTAAACAGTCATCGTTTTTTATACAAATACAGAGATCCGGAAAAGGAGGGATTAATGTTTATTTTCCACCCTTGGGAAAGTGGCCGGGACAACTCCCCTATCTGGGATGAATCTTTAAACAGAATTAATATAAATCCTGAAGACATTCCGGCTTATCAAAGAAGAGATACAAGCATAGCCCCTACTGATGAAAGACCAACTTCAGATCAATATGATCGATATGTTTATTTATTACAGTTGGGTAAGAAATATGCTTATGACGAATTGGGTATTTTTCAGGAAAGTCCTTTTCTAATTCAGGATACTTTAATGAATGCTATTCTGATCAAATCAAATAACAGCCTAATTCAATTAGGTAAAAAATTCAATTTTGACACTGCTGAAATTGAAGAGTGGAATCAACAATCGATTAAAGTTTACAACGATAAGTTCTGGAATGATGATATTGAATGTTATGTAACTTATGATTTAAGAGGTAAACAACAAATTAAACATAAAGAAATTGGTGGATTAACAGCTTTATACGCCGGAATACCAGATCAAAATAAAGCATCGATTCTAAATAAGTATTTACAGAATCTTCATAACCGAGGATATTATATTTGTCCGAGTTTCGATGTTGACTCTCCATTATTCGATTCGAAAAGATATTGGCGTGGACCTGTATGGCCTCAGATGAATTGGATGATTTATCATGGACTAAGAAACTATGGATTCGAAGAAACCGCTGAGATAGTAAAAAATGATTTGATCGAGTTAGTTGATAAATTAGGCTTTTACGAATATTTTGAATCACAAAAGAAAGTTGTTTCTGATTTAAACAATGGTTATGGCGGCAAAGAATTTTCATGGACGGCTGCCTGTATAATGGATTTTATAAAACAAGCTGATTAATTAGTTTAAATATTATTGTATGAATTACGTCGATTATATTGTAATCTTTATTTATATAGTTGGATTTTTATTGCTTGGATTAGCTTTTCGTGAAAACAAAGATAAAAAAGACTATTTCTTAGGCGGTAAAAGTTTTGGATGGCTTCCTTTGTCATTAAGTACTATAGCTACACAGTTATCAGCAATTAGTTTTATTTCTGCACCTGCATTTGTCGGTTTAAAAGACGGTGGTGGTATGATGTGGTTAACCTATGAATTTGCTGTTCCGCTGGCCATGCTGTTTCTCATGATTTTCCTCATCCCTCCTATGTATAAATCAGGAATTGTAAGTGTTTATGCTTATTTAGAAAGGCGATTCAGTAAAGCTACCAGAATAATAGTAAGTGCGGTTTTTCAAATCAGCCGCGCCTTCGGAACAAGTGTTATGATTTATGCAGTTGCGCTTATTCTTACAAGCGTGATGGATATACCCATGTGGCAAACTATTGTAATTATTGGTTTTGTTACATTAATATATTCGCTCGTCGGAGGAATGAAAGCTGTTGTATATGGAGACATGATTCAAATGTTTTTATTGTTTTTCGGAATAGTAATATGTTTAGTTGCCGGTCTTTATTATTTGGGAGGATGGGAAAACTTTACTGCCAACTTGGATCGATCAAGATTAAATGCTGTTAACTTCAGTTCAATGGGACTTCAAAAGGGAGATGAATTTGGTTTCTGGCCAATGTTATTAGGTGGCTTCTTTTTATATGCATCTTATTATGGAACAGATCAAAGTCAGGTACAAAGACTTTTTTCAGCTCAAAGCCTCGGAACCGTCAAAAAAACATTATTGTTCAATGGATTACTTCGCTTCCCCATTACATTTGTTTATTGTTTAATGGGTTTGGTGGTTGGAACCTTCGCTTTAATTACACCGGAATTTATCAGTCAGATTCCAGCTGATAAACCAGATTTGATGATTCCGGTTTTTATAAAAGATTATTTACCAAATGGTATAATTGGTGTTCTTTTAATCGCCATTTTTTCTGCGGCTATGTCATCATTAAGTAGTGCGATCAATTCATTAAGTGCTGCTTCCGTTGAAGATTTCTTTAACATTAATGGCAATTTAAGCACCAAAAATTACATGCTGTTTTCCAGATTGACTGCTTTATTCTGGGGATTGGTCTGTATTATATTAGCTTTCTTTACCGGCTCTATTGCAGAAACGGTAATTGAAGCTATTAATAAAATTGGTTCCGTTTTTTACGGACCTATATTGGCTACGTTTATTGCTGCTATTGGGATTAAGTCAGTAAATGCAAGAGGTATTAATCTTGGAATTTTTGTCGGAGTAGGTGTTAATATTATTTTATGGCAATTAGTACCAAGTGTATTTTGGTTTTGGTGGAATGCAATTGGCGCAATTGTAACATTGGTTGTTGCGATTACTTCAAGCATGTTATTTAATAAAAACTCAGATGTATCATTTGAATTATTACCTGACAAAGAAGGGTTTGACAAGAATAAAGTTTTACTACTAATTGGCTTTTTCATTTTGATAGTCATAATTAGTCTCTGTGTCCCCTATTTTTTTTAAAGTAGTTATCAAATGAAAATTTTAATTGCTCCGGATAAATTTAAAGGTTCACTAAGTGCATTTGAGATTTGCGAAATTATCTCTTCAACTCTGAATGGTGGTGTCGACACAAGTAGTCATCCACTGGCTGATGGAGGAGATGGTTCAATTGAAATCTTATCAAAATTTTTGGCATTAAATAAAATAAAAGTTGAAACGGTAGACCCGATTGGAAGACCAATTACTTCTGACTACTACAAAAAAAATAATACGGCTTATATTGAAATGGCTAAGGCAAGTGGCTTAGTATTACTAGATCCGTCTGAAAGAAATCCTATGTATACAAGTACAAATGGATCGGGGTTGATGATCAGACATGCCATTTTAAACGGGGCTGATAAAATATTGTTTTTCATTGGAGGGAGTGCTACAAATGACGGTGGAATTGGTTTAGCAAATGCTTTTGGAATTGAATTTCTAAATAATGAAAAAGAAAAACTAAAACCTATCGGAGAAAATTTGATTTCTATCGACTCTATTAATAATCAATCAGAACTTGATTTAGAAAAAATTTCAATAGAAGTTTTATGCGATGTAAATAACAAGCTGTACGGTGAAAACGGTGCCGCTTATGTATATGGAAAACAAAAGGGTGCAAGTGAGAAAGAAATCGAAATGCTGGATTCAGGTTTACGACATTATTGCAACATAATTAAAAATAATGTCGGAATCGATCTTTCTCAAATGGATGGATGCGGAGCAGCAGGGGGAGTTTCTGCATCCATCCTTGCTTTTTTTAATGCAAAGCTCGTTAACGGTTTTGATGCCATTTCTAAAGTAACCGGATTAGAAGATAAAATTAAATCGGCAGATTTAATCATTAGTGGTGAAGGCTGTATTGACAGTCAATCTTTAGACGGTAAAGTTATTTCGGGAGTTTCTAAACTATGCAGACAATATAATAAACCACTAATTTTATTTTCCGGAATAAATAAGATCAAAGAAGATCAGATGGCAGAGATATATACAGATAAAATTTACAGCATTGTCGATATTGCAAAAAATAAAGACGACGCAATAGCGAATGCCAGTAATTATTTAAAAGAACTTGCTAATAAATTTAAAAAAGATTTAATGTTATTAAGCTAAGCTACTTTAAACGTTAAATCTGAAGTGCATAACATCACCATCTTTAACAATGTACTCTTTTCCTTCTACGGCGATTTTTCCAGCTTCTCTGCAAACAGATTCAGAGCCAAGACTTACATAATCGTTGTAATTGATAACTTCTGCTCTAATAAATCCCTTTTCAAAATCAGTGTGAATTACTCCGGCTGCTTGAGGTGCAGCTGTTCCTTTTGTAATCGTCCATGCTCTTACTTCTTTTTCGCCGGCAGTGAAGTATGTTATTAGATTTAAGAGTTTATAGCAAGCCTGAATTAATCGCTCTACCCCGCCCTTTTCCAGACCTAACTCCTGAAGAAATTCCATTCGTTCTTCAAGCGTTTCTAATTGGGCAATTTCTGATTCAATTCCAACAGAAACGATTAATACTTCCGCAGGTTCATCTTTAACCGCTTCAATTAGAAGTTTTGAATATTCATTTCCATCTTTTGCACTTGCTTCATCTACATTACAAACATATAATACAGGTTTTACCGTAAGTAAATCTAATTCATCAATGTAGTGCCAATAGTCTTCATCAACAGGAGCTGTACGTGCGGATTTACCATTTTCTAAATGATTTTTGACAGTTTCAAGAACTTCAATTCCTTTAATTGCCATTTTATCATTTCCCTTTGCAGCTCTTTTGTACTTATCAATAGCTTTTTCGCAAGATTCCAGATCCTTTAACTGAAGTTCCATGTCAATTACCTCTTTATCCCTTACCGGATCAACAGAGCCATCAACATGAACAATATTATCATCATCGAAACACCTTACAACATGTACAATTGCATCTGTATTCCTAATATTTCCAAGAAACTGATTACCTAAGCCTTCTCCCTTACTAGCTCCTTTAACGAGTCCGGCAATATCTACTATTTCAACAGTAGTTTGGATAATCTTTTGCGGATTAACCAGATTGGATAATTCCATTAATCGATCATCAGGAACTTGTACCACTCCCACATTCGGTTCTATAGTACAAAAAGGGAAGTTTGCAGATTGAGCACCTGCATTAGATAAAGCATTAAATAAAGAGGATTTCCCAACATTAGGTAATCCGACTATTCCACATTGTAAACTCATAAGCTTATTTTAAAGCGCTGCAAAAATCTATAAAATGAATGAATCATCAAAGCAAATAATGCTTTTGTATTATCGAATTGAAACACCGGCTGTTTTATAATACTTGTTTGTTCCTTCCGAATCTTTATAAATTAAGTAAGCCTCAAGATTTGGGCTTTTTTCGATCATACTTTTACAGGCATCAAAACCCATTACCATACATGCTGTAGCAGTAGCATCAGCTACTGCGCAGTTCTCGTGTAAAACAGTAGCGCTTAACAAATCTGTTTGCTCCGACATGCCCGTATTCGGATTGATTATATGACCATAATCCTTATCGCCTATCTTTAAATAATTCTGATAATTACCAGAAGTAGCTATACTTGTATTTTTATTATTCAGAATACCTTTTAATTCGATCTGGTTGGATTTCTTTTCCGGTTTTGAAACAGCTATAGCCCATGGTACTTCTGCGGCGTTCAGTCCTTTTAATCGAACCTCTCCACCTATTTCCACCATATATCTTTCAATATTATTTTTCTCAAGTAATTGAGCAACTTTATCAACTCCGTATCCTTTTGCTATTGCATTGAAATCTAATTTAGATTGAGGATGTTGCTTTTTTATCATGAAAGAATTGTTTTCAAGATTAACCAGGCTAATGCTTTTGAAATCACATCGTTGTTTTAAAAGATCTATTTGCTTTTGATCTATCGACTGCGGTTTCTTTCTTTCCGGTCCAAATCCCCAATACTCAACTAAAGGACCAATAGCCGGGTTAAAATAACCATTAGTTGCATTGAACATTTTAACTGACAGTTCAAAATTATCTTTAAACATGAAGTCATTAAAAGTTAATGCATGCCATGAAACTGTGTCTTCGTTAATTCTTGAAATAGTTGAATTGGGATCATAAGTTGACATCGACTTATTTACGGCAATTAATACCTTATCAATTTGCTCTTTTTCAACTTGATTTTCAGCATTTGAAATGTATTTAACGGTATAGGTAGTACCCATAGTTTTACCCGTAATTTTTACATCTCTTTTATAATTCTGATTGCATGAAACCAAAAAGGTACTTCCAATAAAAAAGAAGCTAAAGAATAATCCCCAAGAAAAAAGGCCGGCAAAAGCCGACCTTATATTTTTAACCTCCGAAATCATCAAAGGCAATATTTTCTTCCGGTACACCTAATTCATCTAATGCTTTAATTACCGAAGCATTCATTAAAGGAGGTCCGCAGAAATAGTATTCTATTTCTTCCGGTTCCGGATGATTTTTTAAATACATGTTATAACAAACCGGCATGATATATCCGATGAAACCATCTCCTTCTTCTTCAATTGTAGTTTTTTCATTCCAGTTATCTTCCGGTAACGGGTTATCTAATGCTACATAAAATTTGAAGTTTGGAAATTCTCTTTCAATGGCTCTGAATTCATCGATATAGAATAATTCTCTTCTTGTTCTACCACCATACCAGAATGAAACTTTTCTGTCAGTAGTTTTTAATGTGTGAAATAAATGGAAAAGGTGTGATCTTAATGGAGCCATACCGGCACCACCACCAATGTAAACCATTTCTTTTTTGGTTTCTTTAATAAAGAATTCACCATAAGGACCAGAAACTACCACTTTATCTCCTGGCTTACATCCGAAAACATATGATGAGCACACTCCCGGATTAACATTCATCCAGGTGTTTTTAGCTCTATCCCAAGGTGGCGTTGCAATACGAATATTAAGGATTACAACATTTCCTTCAGCAGGGTGATTAGCCATCGAATAAGCACGGAATTGCTCTTCTTCATTCTTCATAACTAAATCCCATAATTGGAATTTATCCCATTCAGACTGATATTTATCCTTTCCGGCCGGATCGTTAGGAAGTGGTGAAATATCCATATCCTTGAAGGGCACCGTTATTTTCGGTACATCGATCTGAATATATCCACCCGATTCAAAATGCATGCTCTCTCCTTCCGGAAGTTTAACTACAAACTCTTTAATAAAAGAGGCAACGTTGTAGTTAGAGACTACTTCACATTCCCATTTTTTAATTCCAAATACCTCTTCAGGCACCTGAACTTTCATATCGTTTTTCACTTTTACCTGACAAGCCAATCTCCAATGTTCTTTAGCTTCTTTTCTGGTTAAGTGATTCATTTCTGTCGGCAAAACATCTCCGCCGCCTTCTGTCACCTGGCATAAGCACATAGCGCATGTACCACCTCCTCCACAAGCAGAAGGAAGGAATAAGTTTTGTTCAGATAAGGCTGTTAAAAGTGTATCTCCCGGTTTTGTTACAACAGGATTCGCATCATCACCATTAATGACCAAGGTGACATCACCTGAAGGAACCAAT
This sequence comes from Chitinophagales bacterium, assembly GCA_020631175.1. Taxonomy (GTDB): domain Bacteria; phylum Bacteroidota; class Bacteroidia; order Chitinophagales; family JAHDHT01; genus JAHDHT01. The sequence continues at coordinate 18,080 of JAHDHT010000012.1, read as the reverse complement.
TTAGACTTAGCAAAAAGTAATAAGCCTACAAGAGATAACATTATTATTAAAAAGACAAGACTACTAATTAATACCATCTATAATTTCTTTTATTGAATAAACAGTTTCAATTTATTAAAGTTTGATTTATGAGATTTTAATTCCCATAAAACTCATGAATGCAATACCCATTAATCCGGTAATGATAAAAGCTATACCAAGACCACGTAACGGTGCGGGTACCGCACTATATCTTAATTTTTCTCTAATTGCTGCTAAAGCAACAATTGCAAGGAAGAACCCAAATCCTGAACCTAAACCGTAAGGAATAGATTGCCAGAAATTATACTCTTTAGTAATCATAAATAAAGTTCCACCAAGAATAGAACAGTTAACTGTAATTAATGGAAGGAAAATACCTAAAGAAGTATAAAGTGCAGGGAAGAAACGTTCTACAATCATTTCAACAAGTTGCACAAATGATGCAATAACGGCGATGTAAATAATTAAGCCTAAAAAGTTAAGATCAACATCTGCCCATGCAGGATTTATCCAGGCTAATGCACCTTCATTTAAGAAGAAGTTTTTTATCGCCCAGTTGATTGGAGTTGTCATCGCTAATACAAAGATTACTGCAAGACCAAGACCAAAAGCTGTTTTAACCGTTTTCGAAACAGCAAGAAAAGAACACATCCCAAGGAAATAGGCTAATACCATATTTTCGATGAATGCGGATTGAATAAATATATTTAAAGCTTCTAACATGATTCTTCGAAATTTAAATTATGAGATGTCAACTAATTTTTGGTTTCTTGCTCTTTGCCACCAAATAAAGACACCAATTAAGAACATAGCTGCTGCAGGTGTGAGCATGATTCCGTTATTGGCATAACCGATACCATACATCCAATCCGGAATGATTTGAAATCCGAATAAGGAACCTGAACCCAAAAATTCTCTGAATACAGCTACAAAAATAAGTATCGCACCATAGCCGATACCGTTACCGATACCGTCTAATAATGAAGGCCAGGGTTTATTTGCCATTGCAAATGCTTCGAGACGCCCCATTACGATACAATTCGTAATAATAAGACCAATGTATACACTTAATTCTTTTGACAATGAATATTGATAAGCCTTTAAGAATTCCGCTACCAATGTTACAAGCGTCGCAATTACTACCAATTGAACAATCATTCGAATTCTGGATGGAATTCCGTTTCTCAATAATGAGATAATTAAATTCGCAAAGGCACAAACAAAAATTACACAAATCGACATCACGAATGCCGGCTTAACTTGTGTAGTAACTGCCAATGCCGAACAAATACCTAATACCTGCACCGTTATCGGATTCGAATCGTCAAGCGGGTCTGTTATTAATTCTCTGTTCTTTTTTGAAAATAAGGGTTCCCGTTCTTTCTTGGGTACTTTTACTTCTTCTATCTGATCTGCTGTTGCAGTACTCATAAATACTTAGTTTAATAATTCAAAAACTACGTTATTATTTCTATTCTTTTCACTTGTTCCTTCAAACTCTAACTGAGCTATTCTCGCACCTTGCTGAAGTGCATAATCATAAATATTTTCTGATCTTCTTTGAGAAAGCTCACCATTATTCTTGTTATTCACTTTAATCTTCACTCGTTTTTCAGGATTGTTATTTAAATAAGCAACCAATGCCTGAATTTGAGGAAATGAATTTTCAGTTACAAATGATGAGTTATTATGGAAATTAATCTGATTAGCGATTCTAACTTTGTCAATCTTGAAAAAATCTTTAGCCATTCTTGTAACAGTTGGATTCTTCAAAGCAGGATTAACTGATTTCCCTCCTGATGCTACAGATAATTTCTTTGATTCTGATTTGAAGAAATTAGCATATGAAGCAACATCTTCAGCTATCATATTATCAACTCCAACACATGTAATTGTTGCACCGGTAATGCCATCGACTTCATATTGATCTAATGTATTTCCACGACCTTTGAGAACATTAAATATCATTTTACCACCTGCATCCATTAGCTTTTTACCTCGAAATTGACTTTGAAACCAATCTGTTGTTATCTCAGCGCCCAGACCTGGTGTTTCCGCTTTGTGGGCAAAAACAGCACCATCAATGGTATTGAAATCACCTTTAAGAGCCATGAATCCAGATATCTCATCCCAAAGACCAAGACCAATCATTGGAAGGATATATTTCTTCTCTTTAGCATCATTGGTGTAAACGTACAAAGGATACATTCTTTCTTCAGCCGGTTTATTTTTCGACTCTTTTCTAACATCTACATCGAAGGCCTTTTTTCCTTCAACAACTTTTCCATTGTAATCGACAACCAATTCTTGTATACGCTTAGCATACTCTTCATCGACATCCATAAAGTCGTTGAATTCAACGGCCTTAAGAATATTTACCTTCTTGTCTTTATTTTCTTCTGCCTTTTGAGTTGGTCTCAGAAACGAAGTAATGAAAGCTAAAGAGATCGCAACAATTAACGTCATAACTGCTGCGTATAATACTGTTTTAATATTATCCGACACGAGCTAACCTCCTTTTAATATTTCTATTAACAATAACATGATCAATTAACGGAGCAAATACATTTAGTAATAAGATGGCTAACATCCATCCTTCCGGATATGCCGGGTTAAGCACCCGAACAATCATACCGACTACTCCTATAAGGAATCCATAAATATATTTACCACTTTCAGTTTGAGCAGCTGTTACGGGGTCCGTTGCCATATAGGCCATTGCAAAGAAGAAGGATCCCATAATTAATTGATAATACCATGGCACATTAACAAATGCCGTTTGATCGAGCCCCATTGCACCTCCTATTACATTTAAAAGAATGCCCATAACGATAGCGCCTACTAACATTGAAAGCATAATTCTCCAACTTCCAATTCCGGTAAAAACTAAGAATGCAGCTCCGGCAATGATTAATAATTTATTCATCTCACCAACTGAACCAGGGATGAAACCCATAATCATATCGTTTAGTGAATAATATTCTGTTACTGCAGGCCATCCACCCTTAGCCGCTAAAGCCAATGGAGTAGCTCCGGTATAGCCGTCGACCATCATTGTGGCCCAGCCTCCATCCGGCATTTTGTTAATACCAAAATGTTCAAAAGCAACTTGAGGTAAACCGATTATCTGATGAATGATATTGTAATCCTGCGCAATCCAAACTTCATCTCCGGAGATTGCTGTTGGATAAGCAAAGAACACGAAGACCCTTGCTGTTAATGCCACATTCAATATATTCATTCCCGTACCACCAAATGCTTCTTTAGCTATGATTACCGCAAAAGCAGTGGCAACAGCTACCATCCATAAAGGAATATCAGGCGGCATTATAAGCGGAATAAGGAAACCGGAGACCAGAAAGCCTTCTTCGATTGCATGCCCTTTAGATGCGGCAAACAAGAATTCAATCCCCAGTCCAACTAAATGCACTACTGTGAAAATTGGCAGGAACTGAATAATACCGTAAGTTAATTTGTACAATAAACCATCAAACAAACCAGGAAACATTCCCATGCTTGCATAGTGCTGATGACCAATGTTCATCGTACCATGTGCTGCACATAATGCCATAGCAATTACAACATGCACCATCGTACGTTTTAAATCCATCCCATCCTTAATGTGGGTTTTGGATGTAGTAGTTTCATTAGGTTGAAACAAAAAAGTTTCAAGTCCATCGAAAACCGTATGTAATATCGGATTGCTGTTAAAATAAGGTTTTACCTTATCTATTTGCTTCCGTAAAAAACTCGCTTTGCGCATTGAATCTTTATTTATCTTTTTTAACCTTGTTCTCTCATTAAATCTAAGCCCTTACGAAGTGTCTCCTGTACATTAAACTTAGATGTACAAACAAATTCGCAAAGAGCCATATCTTCTTCAACGACCTCATATATTCCTAAACCTTCCATTTTATCTAAGTCATTACTTAGAATAGCTTTTAGCAATTGCTGAGGGAAAATATCCATTGGAGTTACAGCTTCATACTGACCAGTAACCACAAATGCTCGTTTTTCACCGTGTGTATTTGTATTCGCATTAAAGCTATCTACCTTCTTTATAAATGGAAACTTAGTAGTTAAAGTGAAAGGTGGAATTGTCGGAGAAATACTTGGTCTAGGATAACTTGGAAGGATCCATCCGAGCATTTCATAAAAATCACCTTCATCTAAAATGGTTAATTGATGATGAAATGATCCTAAAAATCCATCGATACCTATATTATCTCCTACTAATGCAGACCCTGATACTACTCGAACATTCTCTTCGTTGATATTTCCATCCAAAAGTGCAGAAACCTTAGCACCTGAATAAGTAGTTATATACTTTGGCTCAGCTACTGAAGGCCCTCCAATAGCAATTGTTCTTGAAGTATCGTACTTACCATGAAGGAAGAGTTTCCCAATGGTAACAAGATCATAAGGAGAAACCGTCCATACAATTTCACCTTTGTTTATTGGCTTTACGTGATGAATTTGAACTCCAACATTTCCTGCTGGATGCGGACCGGAAAACTTATTCACGGTACAATTTGAAAGGCCATCGAAAGAAGAACCTCCAATTCCGCCATTAACTCCTACGTAGACATCGCCATCTGTAAGTTGATTTAAGGCATCAATACCTGCCTGAAAAGCTTTTAATTCAGCTCCAAGTGTAAACTCTGTATCTGCAGCTAAAGGATTTGTATCGAAAGCTGAGATAAATATATCTCTTGGAACAGCATCAGGTTCTGCGACAATATTAAATGGACGTTGCTTAATAAATGCCCAACATCCTGATTCTTTCAGTTTAGCTTTTACGTCTTCTCTTGAAAGATTCTTAGGATTTGCAGATCCAAAATCTTTAAACTGGTTCTTTCCATCAGCAATGATAATTACCGAATCAATTGCTCTTTTTGCACCTCTTCTAATTTCTGCAACTTCTCCACTTACCGGTGAAGTAAACAAAACATCAGGATTTGGCTTATCAAAAAACAATGGATCACCTGCAAGAACTTCATCTCCTACCTCAACTGTTAACTTCGGTATTGGTCGAAGACTCTGAAAATCAGCTGGTTTCACGGCAAATGTACTTGCCTTAATCGATTTATCAAGCTTAAGTTCGGGTTTGCCATCTAAATTGATATTGAACCCCTTTTTTAGCTTTATCGCTTTACTCATATTAGCGGTTAAATTTGACCCTAAAAAATTCTGCGCAAAGTTACTAATAACTAATGATATAATAAATGAAATATTAAAGGGTTCTCCACAAATATTGAGCGATCGACCATATTAATATCTTGATGAATCTTCCTGATAATTCTCTTTCGAAAATGAAACAAAAAAACCCGGATCGATTGAACGATCCGGGTTTGTATTTTAATTCTTAAACTTCTTAGTTTTTAATGAATTGAGATGTTTTCACAATACCTTTCTGTTTGAGTGAAACAAAGTAAACACCTTTAGCATATGCTTGAATGTTAAGTTTCAGCACTGCATTTCCATCTACTGTGTAAACAATTTTACTTTCAACAAGTTGACCCTGAGCATTATAAGTAACTAATTCTGCTTTTTCGGTAGCATCTAAGTTTACATTAATATACAGGAAGTCAGAACTTGGTATTGGATAAGCATGAAGTTCATCTGAATAAACTACTTCAGAAGCTCCGAAATTATCACGAACCTGACCATCTTCGTTGGTAGCAACTGTTGATGTTTCATCATCACCTGTTACATCATCTTCATCATCAATGATATCCACAACGGTATCATCGTTTTGAACTCCTAAAGAACCCATGTCACCATTAAACTGGTCACCGGCTGTTCCTCCGTTAGGGATAACATTACCATCATCATCACAATCATTGAATGTCATCACTAATAATGCAGTACTACATTCATTAGTTACCGTATCACAATAATCTATGTAAACCGTATCAGCAGGAACAAGATCCATATTTGGTAAAGCAACATATTCGAAGCAGAAATCATCCTGCATGTTAATGGTGCAATTCCATAAAGAATATATTGAGTCTATAACGACCGTTGTATTCATACCTGAAGTACAATCGAGACAGAAATCGAATGTTTCAAGTGGAGCAATACAACCTTCATAATATTCGATACAAGTTTCATCAACCACAGGAGGTTCAACATCTTCACAATCTTCAGTTACAGCAATGGCAACTGTTGTTTGATAACAATTTCCTGCATTATCACAGTACTCGACGATTACCGTATCTCCACCAAAATCTTCAAGATTCGGAAGTGGTACATATTCGAAACAAGCATCTCCGATCATATTGATAGAACATCCCCATAAACTATAGATCGTATCAATTTCTGCTTCAATGCTTCCATCCAACAAGCAATCAATGCATATGTCAACCGGAGTTATAGGAGCTGTGCATACTTCAATTAATTCTTCGCAATCAACAGGCTCTGGTGTACAATCTTCCTGAATATCAACCTGAATAACTACTTCACAACAATTATTTGTACCAGGCTCACAAACAGTTGCTGTAAGAATATCTGGTGAGAAATTCTCCATATTTGGAAGTGGAGTATATGTGAAACATCCATCCAGATCATCAATATTTTCTATTGAGCAGAAGAATAAACTTTCAACATCTGTTACACTTACATTTGAACCATCACAATCCAAACAAATTTCTACCGGTGTAATCGGATTCGTACAGAATACCAAAGTATCTGGGAAACAAGTTCCGCAATCAAAACCACCAAGGTTACAATCTTCACGTATTACTGAAACCGGATTAGAAAGTGCATAACAACCCTGAAGATCAGCAACCTGATCTGTTGGTGCTACTAATGTACCATCATGTGCTACTGCCCATATTAAACAAGTACCTGCAGGAGCTCCGTCAAAATTAAACTGTGTATCGGTTGTAGGACCAGCTAAAATAGTTGTTCCTGTTGCATCAGTAACAACATATACGATTTGATCATTCGGGCTTGAAGAATCAAGTGAAATATTTACTACTTCTCCATCTCCGATACAAATTGAAGGATTGTCCGAAGAGATAGTTGGAGCCATAGCGAAACAACCTCCACCCGGACAGTCAATATTTGCAGTTTGAGTAATTGAAGCTGAGCAATTAAAATTATTATTAGCAGAAGCTGAAACGTTAACCATACTCATTTCACCGGCTGCTGCTGTGTATGAAGTAACATTTATATAAGGTTCACAACCTGATTGAACAGTAAAAGTAGCTGAACAAGGTGTGAAGTTCGGAGTTACATAAACACTGATATCTGACGGATATGCTGTTACGGTAACTGTTTCAGTAAATGAAACAGCCGGATTATCAACACAAGTTGCCAGAACAGTATAAGTAAATGAACCTGGGGCACATCCGTTTGAAGTAACCGTTACTGCAGAAGGATTTGCTACTGCGTTTCCATTCTGATCTGTCCATGTTGTGTTAATAGCAGATCCATTGTTACTTGTTGCTGATAAGCTAACCACTTCCCCATCACAAGCTTGCAGGCTTGAAGCAGAAGCAATAATTGCAGTCGGACAATCGTCCATTTGACCTGCACAGTTATAGTTAGCAGTAATAGTTGCTACATCTGAACAAGTTCCTCCACCATTCCATACTAACATATAGTTATGTTGACCGGAAGTTCCCGGAGCTGCAGTCTGACTTGGAGGTGTAACAATAATATTACTACCACAAGTCGGGTCAATAGTTACCGAAGTAGAACATTCACCATCGTTAGCAGTTGCAAAAGCAGCCAAATTGGAAGGATAAACATTCGCTGACATTGAACCTTGTGCAAGTAATGCACCATTCAAATCACATGTTATGCTATATGAATAAATTACGGTTTGAACGTTACAGGTATTATTTACCGGAGTATCTGAACCAGAACTTGCACCATTACTTGAATATCCATTAGTCGCTATCCAGTTATAGGAAACAAAACCATTTTGATCAGGATCAGTAATGAATAGGAAGTCTGATAAATCAGGAAGTACAACTGACTGACCACCACATACATCCATAGACGCAGGAATCTGAACATTCGTCATAGGACAAACATCACCCATTGGAGCACAGTTGTAAGGGAAATCAACACTAAAGCTATTTGCCAGACAAGGTGCATCTCCAGAGTAAGTAAAGTTAAATGTAGCAGTTCCGCTTGTTCCTGCAGCTCCCATAAATACCGGACTTCCTGCTATACTGATTACATTTTCACAACCGGCATTAACAGTTGCCTGAAGATTACATCCATCCAAAGAACTTACATTTACGAAAGCATTCAATGAAGATGGATAAACTGTTACTGTCTCATTTAACATTGCAAGAATAGAGTTATCATCTGTACAAATAGCAACAATATTTAAGTTAGAAGTGCTTGCATTACAATCAGCATTTGTAAGAACTACGTTGCCCGTAAATAATCCATTGCCAGCTCCTGTTAGAGTTGTGCTTTGACCACCAACGGTTACCGATGCTATAGCGTTTGTTGAATTCGACAATTGAACTGAAACAGTCAATGCTTGTCCGCTACAAACTTCATTAGCACTAATAGATGACGAAACAAATGAAGGACAATCTACACTACAATCAACAGCTACTGATTCTGTATACAAAGGTGCACAGCTAGATCCGTTAAGGCTTGCAGTTACAGTTCCTACTCCAACTTCACCAGTAGAAGCGTTGTAAGGAGTAACTGTTATAAAGTTTTCACAACCAGACATTACAGAGAATGTTGCTGTACATCCACCCGGTACTGCCGTAACGAATGAAGAAATATCAGTAGGATAAACAGTTACATTAAATGAACCTTGATCGATTACAGAACCACCGTTTAGTGTACATAATATATTATAAGTATACGTTACGGTCATTGGTGCGCAACCTGTATTTGTTAAGGTTTCTGAGCCTGAGCTCGCTCCATTACTGTTAAAACCATTACTACCTGTCCATAAAAATTCAACATTATCAGTTGAAGAAACAAAACCGGCTAAGTCGTCTAAGGCTACTACGTCGCCAGAACAAACATCATAACTTAATTGACCCGGGTATGTAGAAACAGGACATTCTTCAGAAGGACAGTCATAATTTGCTGATACAGTAAAATCTGTAACACATTCAGTTGGAAGGATGTCATCTCCTATATAAGCAACATCCCATGTAGCCGTTCCACTTGTTCCTGCCTGAGCCGGGAATGAAGCAGGACTTGTTTGAGTAACAGTTAATACGCCTGCACATGAAGGATCTACTGTTACAGTAGCTTCACAAATACCATCTGTTGCAGTTACAAATGCAGAAACATCTGTAGGGAAAACAGTCACAGAGAATGCTCCTGAACCGAGATTTTCTCCAGTTGCGGTACAACTAATACCATATGTATAGGTGACAACAAGCGGCGCACAATCTGTATTTACTAAAACTTCTGAACCTGTGCTTGCACCCATACTATCGAAACCGGCATCAGAAGTCCAGCTAAAGGTAGCTCCTGAATTTCCATTTGTATCGACAAAATCAGAAAGGTCTGGTAATGTAATTAAAGCACCGGAGCATGCAGCAAAGTTTGGTGGTGGAATAAAGTTGGAAGGATCAGGACAATCCGCACATGTATCACATGCAGGAATGATTCCTCCTCCAGATTCAGACCAGCAACTTCCTCCATTAGCCGGAGTTGCAGTATATGTAAATGAACCATCTGCTCCGGCAGGACAAGCTGCAGGATCAGCAGGAATTATTTCATTATAAACAACAGAAACATCACATGAACCCGGACTTGCCACAATAGCTGATAATTGACCGCAATCTCCGGCAATTACATCAACAGAATAAGCATCAGCGCCAGGGAATACATTTACCTGATAGGTATATATGTCAGCAAATAAAACAGTTCCTGATAAACATTCAACTGTTGCAACGTAAGTTGTACTAACCGGGTCACATACGCCCGGAGGTACAGCAGCAGGTAAAATAGTTAAAGGATCAATATTCCATGCTATTACAGCACCTGAACCGGTAAATGGTTGCCCCATACCGTCAACCAGACCTCCAAAAACATCGTCGACATTTGGAAAAGCCAGGTTATCATTACATTGATCTTCGCTGTTGGTTGCAATACCTGTGTAGGCTGCAGGACAATCCTGAGCTTGTAGATAATGCACACTAAAAATCAATGCTACTGCGCACAGTAGATTAAAAAGAGTAGTGTTTATTTTCATGACTATCTATTGTTTATTTCAATGCGTCAGGTGTCGTTTTGCTGACTTAGCGCACTAAGCCACCTACAAAATTATCATTTTAACATTAAAAAGAAAGGAAAAGACTTAAAAATTACTCATTAATTAATATATACTAAATGCCTTTAATATTTGATTTGGAAGCATTTATTCAATAAAAAAGGGGTAATTTTCATTACCCCTTTTAATCATATTTAAAGTTCTTATTGCTTAATGAACTTAATTGTATCCAGTTTATCTCCGCTTCTCATATTTACGAAATAAATTCCTGAAGCGAAATCTGATATATTCAAGGATGCTTCATTGAGTCCGTCAATGCTATTTACATTGTAAACTGCCACTAACTGCCCTATTGCATCCAATATTTCAATTTCAATATCAGATTCGGTTGGAGATTGCCATTGAATACTGATTGTATTAACAGCAGGATTCGGAGTTAAGCTAACAATATCGAAAGAAGATTCACCTCTTTGCAGCGTAACTATGCCTGCATAGCTTGTAGTTCCATCGAAATCAGTTTGCCATAACTTGTAGTAACTAAGCCCGTTTGGCGCATCTTTATCGAGATAATCGTAACCGAGGTTTGAATAGGAATTACCTGCACCTTCAATTGTTGTAAGGAATTCAAAGTTTACTCCATCAACAGATCGTTCTAATGTGAAATAATCATTATTAATTTCAGTTGCTGTTTCCCACTTTAGAAGGTTTCCGTCCGAAATCACTTCACCTGTGAAACTAATCAACTCAATTGGTAATTTTTCACATTGAACAGTTCCGCTTGCCACAGCTCCACAACCTTTGTCATCATCAACCTCTATGCTCCACGTTGTTCCATCTGAGAATGGACCAATTGTAGTTGGAGTATCAGCAAATACCTCTCCGGTATAATCACCGGTAACATCATAAGTTCCACTAAATCCAGGCTCAGACGGTGTGCCTCCGGTAACGGTAAAGGTTACGGTAAATTCACCAGTTGCATCATTACAGATTTCATTACTTTCAATTGTAACCGGAAGTAAGAATCTAACTGGTGTACATACATCTGAAATGTCTGTACAATCATCATTGAAATCAGGAATGCCATTCGGAGTTGCAAAACCGGCAACCGTGCAGATAAATAAATCGACATTTAAAGGATAATCTCCATCATTGGTAAATGTTCCAGTTTGGTTACTTCCTAAAATTGTTCCAATATTATTGTCTATTCCATCATGAAGAATATAAGTTAATACTCCTCCTGACCCAACTTCCTGTCCAAAGACCGGTATGCTTACCGTACTACCAAAACATGTTTTGTTTATTCCGGTTGGAAGGATGCCTGCATCAAATTCACATCCTTCACATTCAAACGAACCATCAATACAGAAATCTGAATCGAAACATCCCGGCGAAGAATCACTGAAATAACTAAAACAGAAACTATAGTTAAATAATTGTCCAGGTAATCCTGCCTGATTCAATGAAGTTGTTGCATTAATAAATCCATCACATGCCGGATCAATTACTGCATTTGCCATACAATTTTCTTCATCGGTCACAACTGAAACATATTGTTCTATCGATGAAGGATAAACGGTAACATCTTCAGTTGCGAAACCTGTTACATCTCCGGTATCCGTACATGTTAAAGTAACGGTGTAGTTATTGGTTGTAGGTGCACATGAATTATTTGTAACTATTATTGAACCTGTGTAATTAAAATCACCATTATCATCTGTAAGATTTGTAAGAATATTTCCATCCTCATCAGAAATTGTAAGTGTTCCATTTTCTGCATCGTCAGGATTTAAACTTGCTGTGAAATTAATTTCTGTATTACTGCAAATTACATTTTGATCTACTGCAAAAGTAAATAATGAAGGACAAGTAATTGGCACAACGATAACTGCTGTTGCATCATCATCATTTACCGTAGTTCCGGAATTTACTCCATCTGCAGAAACGAAAGCCGTATTTACAAAGTCAGCTGATACATCTGTAACGGTACAGGTATAGGTCCATGATTCTCCAACTGCTAATATTCCATCATTATCAGTATATGTTGCTTCACAATCTGCTCCATTTGGATCAGTCACAACAACATTTGTCAAATCTTCATCTCCTGTATTGGTAACCGTAATTGTAAAGTTTGCATCATCTCCTTCATCAACTGTTTGAGTATCTGTTCCATCCATGTCTGAAGCATCATTTGGATCAGGTGTACTATCATCTTTTACGATTTCGATGGAAGGATTATAAACTATTTCACATGAAACAGGACCAAAGTTTACAATCTGGCTGCAATCAGGATCTGCGGTATCAGAAACGCTGATACTATAGGCTGTAATATTATCTCCGATGAACGGGCCTATTGAAACAGGGTCTGCTGTATAATCAAATGTTCCATAGTTGAAAATAGCATTGCCATTTGCATCAAGCAGATCTATGGTAAATTCAGCAGAAGCAGGATCCATTTCATCAACAGTAACATCAATATTAAACAGATCATTAGCATCACAATCTCCTATTTCAACGGAAGCGGTTAACATACAAACGGTACACAATGGTGCATCAAAATCAATTGTTGTAGAACAAGACTGTATAACGGGTGTACTATCAGCAGTGAGGTTTGCATTTAACACGTCAAAACTATTTGCTGCAGGTCCTATCCATCCGGCATCTGTTAATTGAAGACTCTCTCCTACTTCACCCGGTTCTTCAGCTCCAATATCTTCTGATAAAATTCCATCAGCAGGACCACCATATCCAATAAATGTTCCTTCGTAGGAAATGAATTGAATTACAATCGGATTTGCCGGATCAGTAATGTCAACTAATGCAATTGCATCCGGATCACCTGTTCCATCAAAATCGGCGTTTTGTATTCCGGTAACATCGAACACTTCAGTACCATATCCATTTGCTTCATCTGAAACAATTCCGGATAATGAGACAGTAGAGTATACTGCCCCACCGTTACCATTGTACAAATAAATTTCATAGTTAGCCAAATCAGTTCCTGCTAAGGCAGTAAGCTCTATTTGTTCGTCAACATCTCCACCGAAATTATCATAATGCAATTCTGAAATAAATATTACTTCAGGTTGCAACGGAGTTCCATCTGCAGCATCAGCAACCGTAACTTGAACATTTGCTGTTCCGTCTCCGGCTAAGCCATTTAATGTGATGGTTTCTAATCCGTCATTATAATTATCAGCGTAAGGACCGAATTGTACTCCATCAACTGTTACTAAGAATTCATTTGACAAAGGATCAGTAATTGATACATCAACTACAAGATCGTATGTTCCGTCAGTATTGCAATCTGTGCTTACAATTACAGCATCATAAAAACAAACAGGCTCAGTACAATC
>JAHDHT010000012.1:0-4393 GCA_020631175.1 Chitinophagales bacterium | reverse complement strand
AGGTTAACTGAACTTTCGATATCAGCTGTTGGTACTTCATTGATGGTAACCGGTATGCAACCCGTTACTTCAAGATCTGCACAAATTGCTCCTGCTGCAATCGCATCTGCAACTTGTACTCCTGTAGTTATATTATTTGCTGTAACAATATCTGTTAACTCGGTTAATGTACCATAGAATGATAAACCATGTACACAATAAGTACCGACATCAAGACCTGAGAATGAAGCAGTATTTTCGGCTCCTCCACCTTGAGCAAGTGTTACAATATTGTAATACGGAGCTCCGTCTGTTACAACCCAAACATAAATATAATCTCCTGCCGAAACGGCTGTATTTATACCAGGTGTTTCTGTTGTTTCACCCGGAGTAAATGAACCGATAAAATAGTTTACACCATCAGTGTAAATATGAGCCGGCATAAATGTTCCGTCAGGACCAACCTGATTTGAACTATATACCAAATCGCCACCGGCTAAATCTTCAATCAAGGCTACATCAGAAAGTATATTATTGAAAGGAGTACTATCAAATACACCATCATTATCTGTATCAAGATCTGTATCGATCATTCCGGTAAATCCTTCCACAAGAAGGAATGTTCTGTTATCACTATTTTCGAAATTAAGATCAATTGTGAAATCAGCAGTTCCTAAAGTAAATGTGCTTTCGGCAATTACTAAACAACCTGAAGCAGGTATAATAAGACCATTTAAATCAATGACTTCTTCAATCCATCCACCTTCACCTTCAGGTGCACCTGATTCATCACCAATTACTAAAATGTGATGCCCGCTTAAGTCGGTTCCTACAGGTCCGCATATCTCAATAAACTCATCATCATCGCTTCCTGGCTGATCTAATCTAATCTCAGAAATAATTATTGAACTTAGACCGCTACTTCCACCGTTAGGATCATTTTCATCAGCTGCAGAGTAATCTGAAGCGAACGGCCCTACGTCATCTCCTATACAAGCTTCAGTAACTCCTGTAGCAACTAAATCACCTGCATCAGCTGCACAAGTAAAGCAATCACAATCACTATCAGTGAAATTGAAAACATTTACAGAAAGTTCGAAACAATAATTTGCAAAATTATTTGCTCCACTTTGAACATCTGCAATATTTGCACCGGAAAGATCTGTTTCAAAACCGATTAAGTCTATCGCTTCTACATTAGCTGCGTAAACATTAAATGCTGTATTTGCAGCAAGCCCTGAGAATAAGCCTGTATAATTCCAACTAAGTATATTTCCTGAATCGTCTGTTAATATGTAAACATTTAAATATCCATCCATATTAAAAGTTCCCGGTTCTGCCGCTGCGAATAATTCAACTGCAGTTGAAGGGTCTGAGCAATCACAAATTCCTCCACCACCACAAAGTGCTTCTAACACTTCAATAGTTTCTGCGCATAAAACATCAGCATCATCTGATACAGTTATACTAACTGTACCCAGACCGTTTCCTGAATGCGTAAATGGTCCGATCGTTAAGTCGGCAGATCCATCCCATGCTGAAGTTGTTCCGTTATACGTCACTGTAAATGGTCCGGCAATACCTCCCATTAAATTGCTTAATACAACTGAGTATTCATTATCAGCAGTCGATCCGTCGCAAGTTGCAACACCTGTGAAAGATAAATTATTACATGTTGATTCAATGGTGACATCTGAAGTATCATCATCCATAACGATAGTTCCGCTGCCAATTCCTTCTGCTGTAACTTCAGCTGTATTTGTAAAAGCAAGGCTGACAAAATTAACAGAACAAGTGTATGTCCATGACTGGCCAACCGCTAATACTCCACCGTTATCTGTATATGTTCCGCTACATGCCACAACTAGTGGATCTGAAACAGCAACATTTATCAAATCTTCATTTCCTGTGTTGGTAACGGTAATGGTAAAGGATGCTGAACTTCCTGCCTGTACCTCTTGAGTATCATCAAAATTGTCTGCATCATCTTTTACAATTGTTATTGATGGCATTGGTAAAGCAGGACAAGTTAACGTATACATGCCTGAGCTTTCACAACCCGCAGGTGCACCGTTTAAAGACACCTGATACATAACATCTAAGTCTGCATCACCTGGATTTATAGATGGCGCTGTGCCACTAAATGAATTACCTCCATCCGTACTGTATTCAATATTTGCATAAGAACAAGTAGATGTTACTTCTGCTACACAAACAGTGGAAGCAGGAGCGGTAAATTCAGGAGTTGGCCAGACCATCAAACTAAACTGACCTATTAGTTCATAGGTATCATCTACTGTATCAGCAGTTCCGTTATTACAAGCCAGGAAGGCATAAACTGCTTGCATTTCCGGGTTACATCCGGTGCCGGTTGAGTGCGTACCTGTTAAACCGCTAACATCACCGTCTGGTGTACCCGTATTAGATGATGAGTAAACTATGGTACCATATCCATCCGGATCCTGAGCTGCATCAAGGGGGTTTGCTGTATTTACTTCAGTTTGCCAATCTGTAAATTCAGTTCCTAATGTATTTGTGCAAATTGTTACGGAAGGATCAGCTACTGTTCCTGCAAGCGGACACTCGGCACATGAGCAAAGTGTACTTGTGTAAGGTGTTGCTCCTAGCTCAAAACAATAGTTTGCAAAATTGCCCATCCCACCAGAAACCATTGCAATTGTTGCTGTGGCAAGGTCTGTTTCAAAAGCAGTTAAATCTGCATTTTCAACATTTGCTACATAAATCTCATAAATAAGCTCAGAAGCAAGATTATTGAAATATCCTGTATAGTTATGAGCCAAATATGATCCTGATGCATCATATAGAATGTAAACATTTGTATAATCTGTGAAGTTAAATGAACCTGGTTGAGACGCTGCAAAGACCGCAACCGGTCCTTCACCAGAAATATTATCACAATCACAAAGATCATCTTCGCATAATGTTTCTAAAACAGTCACAGAAGCCGAACAATTAGCAATAAGTGCATCACTTGCTGTAACATCGATTGTTGTTAAACCCGTACCTGAATGAGTAAATGGGCCAAGTACTATTTCTGTTGAAGATGAAGTCCATGTATCGCTAAAGCTTCCTGCTGATATAGTAATATCATTACCACTTCCGTTAACATTTGTAATCGAAATATAGAATTCATCACCTGAAGTTGAATTAGCACAAGTAGCTACTGCTTCAATGCTCGGAGTTACACAAGAAACAGCAGGACATTCGCCTGGAATTGTTGTAACCGTGCTTACTGCACTTGCAGTTACTCCATCAAGATCGCACAGGCATCTGGTATCAATTGTGATTGGATTTGCATCATCATACATTGGAACTGATCCTGACCAGGATGCACCTCCATCAGTAGAATATTCTAAAGAAGAACCATCAGGACATGCTATTGCAGGTGCGTTAATTGAGCCTGGAACATCTTGTCCTGTTGTTCCTCCTTCTGTTGTACATTCACTTTCGGAAACATTTACATTAAGATCTCCTGCTGCTATTGCAGAAAAGTCAGGACAAAACGGACAAGCGTCTGGTACTGTAACTTCTGCATTTAAAGTACAATTGCTATCAGAATTATCAACTAGTGTTAAGGTAACTGTTGTACCTGCTAAAGCTCCAATTGTAATGTTAGAAGAAGTATAGGTCGTACCATAACTACCTGCTTCTGTTGCTGATAATCCTAAAGCAGTTCCGTCAAAAGTATATCCGGTAAGAGCCGGATCCAAATTTGTTGCATCTAAAGTGAATGTAAAGAAATCATCAGATGCGTCAGGCGTACCGTTATCATTACATACCTGAACATTTGTTGTATTTGAAATCTCACAGAATATAGTTGCAGGGCATGCAGAACAAGTATTTGATGATCCTAATTCATCTGCTGCATTACCGTTTGTAAATGTTGCAACATAACCCGCCGGTACATGTGTATCTGTATGATAGAATGTAGTAGTATAAACTCCCGCAGGGCTTTCAATGAAAACAACTGAATTTATTTCGTTACCTGTTGCATCAAAAATACCATCGCAAGTTCCACATAACCAGTTCTCTCCGGGATCTGATGTAATTTCAACAGTTTCTAAGAATAAATCCGGACCGCCATCACCATCAAGATCAATATTTAAATCACTTTCACAATCACATGGATCTGCTATGTTTGGATTATTAACCAATTGAGGTCCTTCAGTACAAGCAGGACTTATGACTGTCGCTGTAATATTCAAACAAGCTACTCCGTCGTCAAATGTTAAGGTTACGTCTGTACCTTCTGTTGCCCCGGTAACGGTAATCGTTCCAGATGCCATATCTGTAACGGTCGTCATATCAGGTGTACCTTGTGAAGCCGATACCGTATACGTTCCTAATCCGTCTGTATCCGTAAAAGTAAAGGTTGCTGTATATGTATCTGCTG
>JAHDHT010000210.1 GCA_020631175.1 Chitinophagales bacterium | reverse complement strand
TGATGGAACAGTATTAAGCAATGTACAAGAGAGTGATGAAGGTGCGTATACATCAACATCTACTTCACCAAATGGTTGTGATGAAACTACAACAACCAACATTACAGTCGACGACGCCTTTATCGTAGATGTAGATGAAACAATATGTGAAGGGCAAACTTATACTTTACCGGATAATACAGATGTAGATCAAAGCGGTAATTATGAAGTAACCATTCCGGCCTCAAATAATTGCGATAGTATTATAACCGTTAACCTAACCGTTACACCTGCATCAAACACAACTGAAGATGTGGAAATTTGTGCGGGTGGATGTTTCACTTTACCTGATGGAACAGATGTTTGTGACCCGGGTCCATTTGTTTTTACATCAACAGATGCGGATGGATGTATTTCAACAACAACCTATAACATCACAGAAATTACCGGATTCGATATCGATATCGATGAAACCATTTGTGATGGTCAGGATTATACTTTACCCGATAATACCACAACCGATCAGGCAGGTACTTATGATTTTTCATTAGTCTCTGATGATGGTTGCGATAGTTTAGTAACGATCAATTTAATGGTAGATGTAATTCCACCTACGAATATTAATGCAACATTCTGCGACTCATTCATCCTTCCGGATGGATCAACAGTTACTGCAGCCGGTACCTACGACGTTACACTTCAAACTGCCGATTTATGTGATAGTTTAATTACTACAAATTTAACTTTAGGAGACAGCTTTGAGTTGTTTGATACTGTAGCTATATGTTACGGAGCTTCGGTTACATTACCGGACGGAACAATTGTTACCGATGCAGGAGATTATGTGTCTGTATTAAATCCGGTTCAATTCTGCGACAGTGTCGTAAATACAAACGTAACTTTAGATAATGCTTTCTCAGTAAATAATCCAATCACTATTTGTGAAGATGAAGATTACACATTACCGGATGGAAATGTAGTAAATACAGCCGGTACTTACGACGTTACTTTACCATCAACCTTTGGTTGTGATAGTACGATTACAACCATTCTAACCGTAGATGATAATTATGATGAAACGGTAACTGCTGAAATATGCAGCAATGAAACATATACTTTACCGGACGGAACAGAAGTCTCAGATGATGACACCTATGTTACCGTTTTAAATGCACCAGGAGAATGTGATAGTATTGTAACCACTATCCTTACCGTTACTCCAGGTGGTTCAGCTTCATTTAATTATCCAACCAATACGATATGTATTACTGATCCTGAAGTGATCCCGGCTAATATTTCACCAACCGGAGGTACCTTTACCATTGATGGTGGATTAAGTATTAATGGAACAACCGGTGAAGTTGATTTAACCAATGCTGTAGCTGGTGAATCATATACTGTAACATATACCATAAATAATGCTGATTGTCCGGCAGTTGCTGAACAAACAATAAATATTGAGGAAGCAGATGATCCTGGATTTGATTATGCGAATTCGTTCTGTATAGATGGCGAAAATCCATTGCCATTATTTGTTAACACAGAAGGAGGTACTTTCTTTGCAAACAACGGATTAGTAATCGATCCGGCCACCGGTGAAATCGATTTAAATTCTGCAACAGTAGGAGAGTCCTATACCATTACCTATTCGACAACGGGTTTATGTTCGGCGGCTTTAAGTCAATCCATAACAATAAGCACATCTAACGATGTACAAGTGGATTATTTAGAAGATGTATTATGTCCGGGTGATCCAAATGTGTTGGTAGATTCGGTAAGTGAACCGGGAGGAATTTTCTCCATTGATGGAGGAGCTTTCATTAATCCGGTAACCGGTGAGATAGATGTGAACTCAACTTCGCCTGGATTTACGTATACGATTACCTATACCACTATTGGCGATTGTGCAGGTTCTGGTACCGATGAAATTTTTGTTGGACTGCCTCCGGTATTAACGATCGATATTCCGGATGAGGTATGTACAGGAACTGATTTCCAGGTGAACTTTTCAGGTGAAGGAAATTTTGTTGATGCAACTTTTGAATGGGACTTTGGGGATGCAACAGTAGTTAGTGGTTCGGGAAGTGGCCCTTATACCTTAAACTACCCTGAAACCGGTAGTTATACCGTTGGTTTGAATGTTGTTGGAACTCCTTGTGAAGCAAATCCAATTACTTCCGATGTTTTAGTTAACGATATTGAAGTATTTACAATTGAAGACATCGATATTATTTCAGGTGAGCAAATTGTACTCAATGCAACTTCTTCCATTACTGATGTGGATTTTATCTGGACGCCTTCAGAAAGTTTATCCTGTGCTCAATGTCCCGATCCGATTGCAAGTCCTAACGTAACTACTACCTATACCGTTAGCATAGCCGATGAATTATCAGGTTGCTTTGCTCAGGATAGTGTAACCTTGTTCGTGAATTATATTGACCCTTATGTTCCGAATGTATTTACTCCAGATAATGATGGATTAAATGATGATTTCCTTCCGTTAGGAACTGAGTCGATTGAAACAATGGAATTCAGAGTGTACAATAGATGGGGTGAATTATTATTCAGAACTAATAGTCCAAATGAAGGATGGGATGGAACTTATAAATCTCAGGATGAAGGCCCCGGAGTTTACGTCTGGACATTAACCTATACGAGACCGGACGGAACTTCAGGTTTTGATAAAGGCAATGTGACATTAATTCGATAATGTAAGTTCGAATTTATTCGACCCTTTAAAAATATCCTGTGATGAAATCTAAGGAGGACAGTTTTGTCCGGGAGCGCACATTCGAATGGCAACAAAACAGGTACTTGACTTAAACTTAATCTTTTTTTTAATCTAAAAAAGGGTCTTCATCATCGGAGTCCTGATCTTCACCGAAAACCTCCCCATCATTAGAAGATGGATTTTCGGGCTTATCATATTCATCATTAATTCGTGAGCCTACAGTAATTGTATTTCCTCCCGTGGAAGGAGGAGTGTCTCCGGCAATAGCCTGATTCAATGGAATCATTCCGGCCATTCCTCCATCATCATTTAAGTTCGTAAACTTAGCGTAGCTGTCAATAAATCGGGTGAGAACGGTGTCGGTAGGGCCATTACGGTGCTTGGCGATAATAACTTCAGCAACCCCTTTAGAAGAAGAGTTATCTTCTAATTCATGAATTCCATAATACTCAGGTCGATAAAGGAATATTACTAAATCGGCATCCTGCTCAATCGCACCTGATTCACGAAGGTCACTTAATTGTGGTCGCTTCACACCGCCTCTCGTTTCAACAGCCCTACTCAACTGAGAAAGCGCAATTACAGGTACATCTAATTCTTTTGCAATTGTTTTTAATGATCGCGAAATATTTGAAATTTCCTGCTCCCGGTTAAAATTCTTTTTATCTCCTGAAACGCCACTCATTAATTGCAGGTAATCAATCAGGATCATATCGATGCCACCTTTTTGTTTTAATCGACGACATTTAGCTCTCAATTCAAAAATATTAATAGCAGGTGTATCATCGATAAAGATTTCGGCTTCACCAAGATTATCCGTTTGATGTACTAGTTGAATCCATTCGTGTTCTTCCAGATTCCCTGTTCTTAATTTATTCAATGGAATCATCGTTTCACTTGAAATCAAACGTTTAGTTAACTGAACAGCCGACATCTCCAATGAGAATACTGCAATTTTCTTTTTAAAGTCAACTGCAGCATTTCTGGCAACAGATAATACAAAAGAGGTCTTACCCATACCGGGTCTTGCAGCCACAATAATTAAATCAGATCGCTGCCAGCCTGCCGTAATTCTGTCTAAAGCAAATATACCAGTCGGCACACCCGTTAGGTCTTCCGTTCGATTTTTAGTAATCTCAATTTCTTCAAGAGCCTGCTTTATTAATGAAGCTGTTTTCTGATAATCTCTCCTTAAATTCTGATCAGTAATATTATAAATACTCTGTTCAGCTTTTTGCAGCAAGTCAAAAACATCTGTTGTGTCTTCATATGCTTCATTAATGATCTCGGTTGAAATCCGTATTAACTCACGTTGCACATATTTTTGTGCAACAATTCTTGCATGGTATTCAATATTAGCGGCAGAGGCAACACGGTTGGTTAACTCCGTTACATAATACGGTCCGCCTACAGTATCTAATTGTCCGTTCTTTCTTAAGTGAGCAGAAACAGTTAAAATATCGATAGGCTCTGATCGGTCGAACAATTCAAGAATTGCGGCATAGATCTTTTGATTCCCCTCATGATAAAAGTGCTCGGCTCTTAAGATATCAATCACATCACTAACAGAAGACTTCTGCAACATCATAGCTCCCAATACAGCATCTTCCAGATCTCTCGCCTGCGGCGGAACTTTGCCAAAAAGATAATTGGAAAGCTCTGCATCCGACTTTCTTCTGCTACTTCTTACCTGATTTTTTTGATCTGTATTTTCTGCCATGTGCTGATTTCCTGTCGAATTTTTAATATTTAATCCGGCTTCCAAAATTACGCTCAAATAAGCATTGATTCTTAATTATCACCGAAAATATTTAATAACAAAAAGCAGTTCATAAACCCATCTTGTGTGGAGTAAAACACAGCCCTATGTTTATAAACTACATTTAAAGGTTGGCAGTAAGTGGATAAACGCTATTTTAAAGTGGATAGTTTCCGCAAGGATGTTTATAATTCATTTTCAGCAATTTTCATCATATTATGGAACATCTTAAACTTAAAAGCTGTAGCACAGTACTTTGTCGCTCGGTAGTGCGAAGAATTACGAATGAGGAATTACGAATGACGAATTGGCTCAAGCCGATCCTGCAGATTTTAAACTTAAGTTTAAGCTTAAACCTAAACTTAAAGCGGTAGCACAGTATTTTGTCGCTCGGTAGCGTAAAGAATTACAAATGACAAATTACAAATGACGTATGCCGAATTTGAGTTTGAGTTTGAATTTGACGCTTGAACTTCTTGCACTTGACACTTGCACTTGACACCTGAACTTGATAGCGCCTAGTACTTCATTCCATGTTCTCCATGGAAAAGTAAACCTAATGTTAATTCATGTGCAGTAGCATTGAATGTTGGATCCAGTTTGAAATCCGTACTCTTGAAGTGGTACTTCAATAAGAAACCAAAACCGTCTGAAGGCATGATTCTATAAGTAACAACCCCGCCAATTTTTACCAGTTGATTAAAGCTTCCACTCTCTCCATCCTGAAATAAAGCAGAGTCATCGAAATCACGACTTTCAAATGGCTCGTCGGTAAAGATGGCATCATGTGGTCTGGTTATATAAGAAAAGAGTGGAGTATAGAACTGAAAGGTAATATAGTTTCTCTTGTCAAAGTTGTAATCTGTACCAATTGATAAATCGACAGAATACATATAAAGATCTGAAGCTCCATAAGAGGTACCTAGTAAACTTGAAGCAGTATGGTCAAAATCATATAACTCCGCATTTAACCGAATTCCTCCTGTTACCATATTAGCAATCTGACAACTTGGATAATAACTAAAGATCTCATGCATATAAGCATAATTGACGCTTGCCAATTGAAACTTTGTATCAAGCCCCGCATCTAACACGCCAACAATTGGCTCTGTCTCGCCACTGGAATATGAAACTTCAAAAATATGTCGGCCATAAGGTTGATTACTGGTAATGTTAAAATTGGCTGTCCATGGCATGGCTTCCTGATCAAAATCGCCGGCAGCTGCATCCATAAACTTTAAAAGTGTAACACCTCCATTAATGCTTACATCTGTAGAAGGTAGAACCAATCTTTGCGCATTCATTGTAAAGGCAAAGCAAATAACTAATAATGAAGTGATTATTAATCGCATAGCAGATAAAATTTTTGCGCTGCTAATATAAGGATAAAAATAAGGGTCTATGTTAAATGTTTAAATTGGTAACTGACTTTACAGACTTTATGAGGTGGTAGCACCCTGCTTTGTCGCTAAGTAGTGTGAAGAATTACGAATGTGGAATTACGAATGACGGATTGACTTTAGCAGCGTCTGCGGAATTTAAACTTAAACCTAAACTTAAGAATGCTAGCACAGTACAGTGAAGCACGGTAGCATAGGATTCTGTGCGACAAAGTACAGCGCTACCAAAAACCGTAATTCAAAATTGAAAATCAGTAATTAAAATTTACTTGGTTTTTCACTTCCACTTAAATGTATTGATCAAATGCATCATATCATCTTTCACAAAACGAATTACCGGAGCTATGCTATCAGAGTTTGGGGTATTGTTAAAATACAATGCACCCCTTATAAAATGACTATTCGTATCAGTTAGAAAAAACTGGATGGATGAAGCGGCATCTCCTCCCACATCATATAAGATTCCGCCCACATTATTTTCTGTCTGAATTAACTTTTCTTCAATTGATTCTGCTTTCACCGTATGCTTAAAAGTCATTTTATGCGCATCTTCCGTAAAGCGAACAAAATCAGCTTTTGAATTAATTGGTTCATAACTCAAATGAATTACCCCTTTAAAATGATCAAACACCACATCGAGCCAGCAAGGGTTTTTTTGTTCACGATTAAAAAATAAAGAATCTTTCGCAGTACGGGCATAATCAGGGTATTCGAACTCGAACGGACATGATGGAGGCTGTACATCAATAAAATTACGTTCAGGATATA
>JAHDHT010000209.1 GCA_020631175.1 Chitinophagales bacterium | reverse complement strand
ACTTCAATAAATTCATCCGTCCAGGCTTCCATTTCAACTTTATTTTTATTCTTAGGTTTTTGCTCCCAAAAATCAATACGTGTATCTGGCTTCGTGGTCGCAGCGATTAATTTAGAACCCGAACTTTCACTTATAAAAATAAATTCTTTATCGAGTGTAGTGGTTTCAATATAGAAGCGTTTCACAAAATAAAATTTTGCAGCTCCATCATAATATACAGCTGAAATTACTTTTTCCGGATCATACATTTCAACGGATAATACCCGATCGTGCGAATAGCGATTGGTTAATTCAAAATCGGTGAGCATATAGCTTCCATTCTTTAATAAAACAAGAATAAAATCACCCGTATCAAATGAACCAAGAAAAGTACCTCTTTCATCTGTATTTAGTCGACCGGTATTTACATCATACCAAATCTTCCGTCCACCTAAAGTTGAACTTCCTCTTTCCAGATGATCAACTTTTCGTATTGGATATTTAGTAACAATATTACCACCCGCATTTCTTCCTTTAATTTCATAATCTGCAAAATCAATTTCAAATTGTTTCTTTCTTGCAGAACAGGTTGGCGTTAATTGAACATTAACTGTTTCAGATTCTCCGTTCGGATTTACACTAAAATATGCCACCTTAGCCTTTGGATCTCCTTTAGCTAGATTGTATTCTTTATCTCTCGTTATCGAAGTAACCGAAAATCGTTTAATGTAACTTTTACCGGCTTTAGGAGATGCATAAATCATGTGATACACCGTTCGGTCATCTCCTTTCTTCCAAACAGCAGCGTGTAAAATATTTTTTCCTACAAATTTTTTGTCACCTACTTTAGTGACCATACACACACCGTCTTTTCTAAAGACAATAATATCATCAACGTCAGAACATTCAGTTATAAACTCATCTTTTCTTAAGCTATAACCAATAAAACCATCCTTACGATTTATATAAAGTTTTTTGTTGGCTGCTGCAACAATTTTTACTTCTACCTTTTCAAATTTGGAAATTTTTGTTTTACGTTCTCTGCCTTTTCCGTATTTCTCTAATAAGTTTTCATAGAAAGCAATGGTAAAATCATTTAAGTGCTTAATATTATACTTTACTTCTTTTAATTCTTCCTGTAATCGCTTTAATAACTCATCTGCTTTAAAACTGTCGTATTTGGAAATTCGCTTGATTTTTATTTCGGTCAAACGAACGATATCATCACGTGTAATTTCCCGATAAAAATCTTTTTTAAAGGGATCTAATCCTTTATCAATTGTTTCAATTACAGATTCCCAGGTTTCACATTCTTCAATGTCACGATAAATTCTATTTTCTATAAATATTTTTTCAAGACTGGAGAATAAAAGTTTTTCAAGTAAATTCTTCTTCTTAATTTCTAATTCTAAACCAAGAAGCGTTTTAGTCTGTAAAGCCGATTCTTTTAAAATTTCCGATACCGTTAGAAACTCCGGTTTATTATTTCTGATTATACAGGCATTAGGAGAAATAGAAGATTCACAATCAGTAAAAGCATATAAAGCTTCTACTGTTAATTCCGGAGAAACACCGGCAGCAAGGTCTACCTGAATTTCCACATCGGCTGCTGTATTATCGGTAACCTTTTTTATTTTTATTTTTCCTTTCTCACTTGCTTTAACAATAGAATCAATTAAACTAGTAGTCGTTGTTCCATATGGAATCTCTTTAATAAGCAAGGTTTTTTTATCCTTAATTTCTATTGTTGCCCTAACTTTTACTTTACCACCACGCTTACCGTCATTATATTGATCTACATCAATTTGACCTCCGGTTGCAAAATCAGGATATAATTTAAAACGCTTACCATTCAAAAATGAAATACAGGCTTTTATAATTTCACAAAAGTTGTGCGGTAATATTTTAGTAGATAAACCAACTGCTATTCCTTCAGCACCCTGAGCAAGTAATAGAGGAAACTTCATCGGTAGATTAACCGGTTCTTTTTTCCTGCCGTCATAGCTGAGCTGCCATTCGGTTGTGTCAGGATTAAAAGCAACATCCAAAGCAAATTTACTTAGTCTCGCTTCAATATATCTTGACGCAGCCGCCTTGTCACCGGTACGAACATCCCCCCAATTTCCTTGCGTATCAATTAACAAATTTTTCTGTCCGAGTTTCACTAAGGCATCACCAATGGATGCATCCCCGTGAGGATGAAATTGCATTGTCTGTCCAATTATATTTGCGACCTTATGAAATCGACCATCATCCATTTCTTTCATGGCATGTACAATTCTTCTTTGAACAGGTTTTAATCCATCATGAATTGATGGAACGGCACGCTCAAGTATTACATAAGATGCATATTCTAAAAACCAATCTTCATATAATCCTGAGATCGATTTTACGGTATCTTCTGATGTCTTCTTTTTACTCATTTTTTTAATTGGGATCTTATGAAAGAGCTTCTTCTAAAGCTTCATTTTTCTTTTCTAATTCAGGATCAACAATATCAAGTTCAACAACCAAATTATCGATAATAAATTTTTGGCGGTCAGGAGTATTGCTGCCCATATAATAGGAGAGGAGTTCTTTTATGTTAAGTTTGTCCTTCTTAATTACAACAGGCTGTAATTTTATATTTTCATTAATAAAATCTTTAAACTCTCCAGGAGAAATTTCTCCTAAACCTTTAAATCGGGTAATTTCCGGTTTACCTCTTAATTTATCAATCGCAGCTTGTTTTTCGGTTTCTGTATAACAATAAATAGTCTCCTTTTTATTCCTGACTCTGAATAGGGGAGTCTCTAATACTTTTAAATGCCCTTTTCTTACAAGATCAGGAAAAAATTGCAGAAAGAAAGTCATTAATAATAAGCGTATATGCATACCGTCTACATCGGCATCCGTTGCAATTACAACATTGTTATATCTTAAATCATCTAATCCTTCTTCAATATTTAGCGCATGTTGTAATAAATTAAGTTCTTCATTTTCGTAAACAATCTTTTTACTTTTCCCAAAACAGTTTAAAGGCTTTCCTCTTAAACTGAATACAGCTTGAGTATTTACATTGCGCGCTTTAGTAATCGAACCACTCGCACTATCTCCCTCGGTTATAAAAATAGTTGAATTTAAATGATCATCTTTTCGCTTATCCGAAAAATGAACTTTACAGTCTCTAAGCTTCTTATTATGTAAATTAGCTTTTTTAGCTCTTTGATTGGCTAATTTTTTTATTCCTGATAATTCTTTTCTTTCTCTTTCAGATTGAAGAATTCTTTTTTGTAATGCTTCAGCAGTATCAGAATTTTTATGGAGGAAGTTGTTTAATTGCTGACCAACAAAATCTACAATAAAACCCCTCACAGTTGCACCGTTTGGTGCCATATGGGTTGATCCTAATTTTGTTTTCGTCTGAGACTCAAAAACAGGTTCTTCAACTCTTACACTAATTGCGCCCTGTATAGATGCCCTAATATCTTTTGCATCATAATCTTTTTTATAAAAATCTCTGCAGGCTTTTACAATTCCTTCTCGAAATGCCGTCAAGTGTGTACCTCCCTGTACGGTATACTGCCCGTTTACAAAAGAAAAGTATGTTTCACCATAGTCGTTGTTATGCGTAATAGCGAATTCTATATCATCTCCTTTTAAATGTATAACAGGATATCGAATTTCTTCCGGCTCGGTTTTATCATTTAATAAATCAAGCAATCCGTTTTTAGAATGAAACTTCTTTCCATTCAAATACAGAGAAAGTCCCGCATTTAAATAAGCATAATTCCATATCTGATCATTTAAATATTCCGGACGGAAACGATATTTTTTGAAAATGGAATTGTCTGGTATAAAGCTGATAAACGTTCCTGTAGATTCTTTCGACTTCTCAATTCGATGATTCTTTACAATCTCTCCTTCACTAAATTCAGCCTTCTTTACTTTTTTGTCACGATATGAAAAGACTTTAAATTCTGTTGAAAGGGCGTTAACGGCTTTTGTTCCGACACCATTTAATCCAACCGACTTTTTAAATGCTTTAGAATCATATTTCCCACCTGTATTTATCTTGGAAACACAATCGACAACCTTCCCAAGAGGAATTCCACGACCATAATCTCGTATCTGAACTTCATCTTCTGTTATAGTTATATCGATTCGCTTTCCATTTCCCATGATGTATTCATCAATTGAATTATCCAGAATCTCTTTAACTAAAATATAGATTCCGTCATCAGATGAACTTCCATCACCGGTCTTTCCAATATACATACCCGGTCTTAATCGGATATGCTCCCTCCAGTCCAGGGATTTTATCTCTGCTTCTGTATATTTTATCGTCTGATCAGCCATTATTGAGCGTAATTTTTAATAGGGTATTATACTACGTATGCTTGAAATTCAGTTTATCATTTATCAACATTATTTCTTTATTTCGTAGTCATTTATAATCAATTCAAATGAGAAACATTAACACGCTTAACTTTATTCTTTTATTAGTACTCTTTTCTTTTCTATTTGCCTGTTCTGAAAAGAAATCAGGAGATGAGATAATTAAAACGGATATAGAAACGTATAAAGTATTTCACCATAAAGACAAGAATTATTCAATTAACATTCCTGTAGATTGGTACTTTCAAAAAAAGAAATCGGCTACTATAATCGCTTATAGTTCGAAGGAAGGAAATGATGATGCTTTTAGAGAGTCAATTGATGTAGTGGTAATCAATTCCGGCTTTAATCAACGAAATAATGGAACGGTAGAATATTCCTCATTTGACCTTGATCAATTTTATGATCAGCATATTAAAATGCTGGCAGAAACGGATTTTAACATAGTTGTAGAGGATTCAGGTGAAAAAGCAATCAATGGTAAAAAAGCAAAATGGGCTATTCTTAAAGATAAAGCAAACAAAAAAGATTTAAGACTGCACAGATACTTTATAGTTGATGAAGAGAAGGCATTTATTATCACCTGTTCAATGCAAAATGATAAATTTCATAAATTCGGTCCAATTTTTAATGAAATTGTTAACAGCTTTAGAATTAACGTATAATAGTAATCGAACCACTTCTGGTATCTGTACTATTTAAATGCTGTATGAAATAAAGGTAAGTACCTTCAGGAAGTATGGCAGCTCCTAATATGCCGTCAAATTCATTATTGTATCCAATAACATCAAACACCTGAACGCCTCTTTCATCAAATACTGTAATTCTGAATTCTAGTCTGTTGAACAAGTCAGGAATCTCCCATACGTCATTTATTCCATCACCATTTGGTGTAAATACATTTGGAATAAAAATATCGGCTAATTCTACTTCAGGATTACAGATATCATCATCATTGAGAACTAATTCAATCTCGTCACTTTCTTCACAACCAAATTCATTGATCACAGTCAAAGTAATCGTCTGCTCATCTTCAGCAATTGCAATAGCTTCTAATACTTCGTTATCAATAAATAATGAAGAAGGAGACCAACTGAAAACAGAACCATTTGAACTGGCATTTAATTGAATGGTATCTCCGGGACATGCAGCAATATCTTCCCCTGCAAATACATCAGGCATAGGGTTTACTATAACCGAAATTGAATCACTTTTAGAACAATTATCATTTGTTATTTCAACATAATAGGTAGTTGTAGAGATTGGAGTAGATGAAGTAACTGCAGCCTGATCATTGGTTACTTCTCCGCCTGTCCAAAAGTATTCATTTCCTCCAGAGGCCGATAAATTAACAGTTTCGCCGAAACAGATCTCCGGATTATTTACAGACACTTGTGTTTCAACAACATTTATATTTACATCAATACTTGTACTGCTCTCACATAAACCATCCGTCCAATCTAATGTGTACATTGTATTTTGCGTTGGTGAATGCGTTAGAGTATTTCCATTTATACTTTGAATATCTGACCCACTCCAGATAAAATTACCGGAATCAGGGAAAATTGCTTCTGCTGTAAATTCATCACCTTCACAAATTGAAATATCAGATTCAGAAACTATTATATCAGGTATTTCACTTACTCTTATATAAATATCATCGAAAGTATGACAATCCAATTCAGACCATGAAAGTTGTACTAATTGAGAATTTTGAGGAATGAAAGAAACGTTTTCACCAAGCTCTTCTTCAAGATCATCACTATTCCATTCAAATACGCCATTTCCAATTTCACCAATAGCCTCTAAGGATACCGTTTGTCCCTCGCAAACGTCTATTGTATCAATTCCATTATTTATGGATATCTCCGGATATTCTACATAAGGAATAAAAATATCCTCAGTACCGCTACACACACCGTTATCAAATTGTAAGACCAAATTAACATCACCAGTTGGATTTAATGTAAAAACCGGAAAATTTGAAATGACTTCCATATCCTGATTTAACCATGATAAATATTCATTATCATTTGTTTCACCAATTAATGTAATTTGTTCTCCTTCGCATACGGCTGGGGTAGCGGTTGTAGTCCAGTTAAAAGCCGGTAATTCTTCTACTTGTACGCTGATTTCTTCAGTTGAAGCACAAACAGAGTTATTCCAGGTGATTGTATAAGTTTGAGAACTAGAAGGAGATAAGGTAATTGTACTTCCATTTTCGGGATTAGTTATATCTCCTCCTGACCAGAATATATTTCCATCCGATGGACTTAAAACTTCTAAGGTAATTTCATCGCCATTACAGATTACCGGATCCTGAATGTTTAATTCAATATCTGCTGTGTCACTCACAAAAACATTTGAAGA
>JAHDHT010000208.1:2924-6726 GCA_020631175.1 Chitinophagales bacterium | reverse complement strand
TTGGTAATAATGTTTTAGAAGATGCCGGGCTTAATGGTGCTACAGGCGTAACTTTTTTAGACAATCAAATCGGTGAAGCGAGTTTTATTGATCCATCAACAAACGATTTTCGTCTACAAGAATTCAGCCTGGGTGAAAACGGATTTTCAAATTATTTAAACATCAACTTCCTTGATCAGGAAGATTTAGATAATGATGGTAACACAGCTGAACTGGTAGATGTCGATCTGAATGGTAATCGAAGATTTGATGGTTTAGCACAAGATTTCGGTGCTTTCGAATCGTCAAATGACGAGTGTCGATTTGCTAATTTCATTGATTATGAATTGACCGGCCGATGCGAAACCGTTAGCTTTAACGTAGATTCTACAACGCAGGCGACTTATAATGATGTTCTCCCAAGTTGCGATGCTTATGGTGGACCATGGACAGACGTTTGGTATAAGTTTTACTCCCCAAGCGCAAGAGGTGTACGCTTATTTTTGAATAGCATAACGGGCGGTCCGGGTATAAGCTTTGAAATTTTGGATGGATGTTATGAAGGAGGAAATTCACCTACCGTTTTTGGATGCGGAATATTAGGTGGAGCAGGTGGTTACGCCGGAGAAGCAGATATACTTTTACCTCCTCCTGTTGATATTCCCACAACTCGTTATATTCGATTTTTCACCAATGAAGGTTATGACCTACCCGGAACTTTCGAATTTTGTCTTGAAACCTTAGCGCCTCCTAACGATCTTTGTATTGGAGCAACTCCATTAACGTGTGGAGTACCGGTTGAAGGAAGGTTTTTATATGCAACTGCAGATACCAATCCACAATTAGATTGCGATGATGGTTATGCCTATTTCCCAAACTATGAAGGCGTTTGGTATTCATTTACCGGAACAGGTGATGTAATGCATTTAAATACTTGCTCAGATGTTTTTCTTGCTGATACAGATCTGCATTTATATGAAGGAGACTGCAATAATCTAAGTTGCATAAGCTCAGAGTTTATAAGTTGTGATAATGATCAAGCCAAACTAACTTTTAATACAAATGCCGGACAAACCTATTGGGCATATATAAATTCTGCTATTGGAGTAAATGCAATAATAGCCAATGAAGATTTTTCAATTTTCGAAATCGAATTAACTTGTGGTAGTCCTTGTCAGGATAATATTTTAATTTCGAACACCTCAAATATGGCAGAAGAATATTTTGCTATAGAAAATATTGAGTTTAATTTGGACAATGCCGTTACCTCAGGACAAAACGTTTCGATGTATGCAGGAGATACAATATCAATACCTCAATACAGTGATCTTTCCATTGATGCGAATTCAAATTTCAGTTTAGAAATTTTCGATTGTAGTCTTGTTCCGGTAGAAGAAGCTCCTAACAACGATCCTGAATTAAAAACGAATAAAACAACAACGATCGATTAAAATACTTTTTAGAAGATTGCTGCCGGCAACATAAGCCCGATTGTAGCGGAAACCCGACTTTGCTGAAATGCACTGAAGCAATAACTTTTGAAGGCTGACGAAGGAAGACAAAAAAGCTATATGCTGAAGCGCTTGAAGCAGAGGCGCGTTGCAGCAAAAAGCGGGACTGCAGATGCTTACGAAGCTGCAAACTTTCCTTTCTTAAAATTAAAATTGATTAATTTTAGAGAAAAAATCTTTATGCATCTTAAAGTTCTTTTTCTTTTTAGTTTAATATCAGTTAGTCTGCAAGTAAATGCGCAAGACTCTTTTAGTGGTAAAATTACTGATGATCAAAATGAGGTCATCCCTTATGCGCATATTTATAATTTGACCACAAAGGGTGGAACTATCTCCAATGAAGATGGCTTGTTTCGAATTACTAAACCTGCCGGTAGCAACGACAGTATTAAAATTTCAGCTTTAGGTTATGAAGCACTTTCTTTTCTTTGGGTGGATGGAAATTCATTTATAGATACTATCATCACCTTAAAAAGCAGCAGTGTCAATATTGCTGAAATTCAAATTAAAGATGAATCTGCCGATGAAATAATTCGAAAAGCGAAAAATGCAGTCGCTGAAAATTACCCGCAAACAGAAAATGCAATGGCTGTATTTTTTAGAGAAGTTTTAAAACATCAGTTCGACTATTTTAATTATTCGGAAGGGATTTTTGAATGTTTAACCGGACCCTACCCTAATGAAAATATAGCTGAAGAAATGAAGGTTAAATTAATTAAAGGTAGAAAAAAACAGGATTTAAAATCTTTTGAAAACGTAAACTTTGTTAGCGATGGCGGACCTATTGAAAGTTTTCAAAATGATATTATCTATCAGGCTGAATTGTACCTGGACGGAAATAATTACAACTACTCTTTAGCAGGTGTTGATTTCGTTGACGGAATTCCTGTATATAAAATAAAATTGACGCAAAAAAAATTAGTAAAAAAATCTTTACTAGATGGATTTATTTTCATTAACATGAAAGACTATGCTGTATTAGCGGCAGATTTAAAAACAAGTCCCGTCGGTTTAAAACATCAAAAATTTGTTCCATGGGCAGTTCGCCCCTTAATCAGAGCGTTCGGATTCAAAATAAGTAAAGAATTTCAAGCTGCTTATCGCATCAATTATGAAAAAGTGGATGATCAATATCTTCTCGACAGAGTTATCGAAAACATGACATATGAAGTTCGAAAAGAGGGAGTGAATTATAATTTTGATTTTTCCAGATTAATGATCGTTAAAGAAAGAAACATAAACTGGAATTCAGTTGCTGACAGTTTATTATTTACAGCTGATGATGTTTTGAAATCTAAGGCAGGCTCTTTTGATGATCCTTATTGGGACAATGTAAATATGATTCAAATCGAGCAAAAAGCAGCGGAGTTTATTAAAGAAGACTAACTTGTTGTTTCTATAAAATCAATTATCAAATTATAAAACTCTTCAGGCTGTTCAGCATGTACCCAATGGCCTGCATTCGTCATTTCCTTAAAACGTAATTCAGTATATAAATCTTCAATACTATCTTGTTCTTCTTTTTCGATATATGATGATTTTCCACCTTTAATAAATAAAGTAGGCATATCTCCACCGGCATCTACCTGGTCAATTATATTCGGATAAGCATCGCGAATATAATCTAAAGCAGGTCGCCAGTCGTAACCACCTTCTTTATTACGTGCAAGGTTTTTTAAAATAAATTGTCTTGTACCGAAATCAGCTAATAAAGGTGTCATCAAACGGTCGGCATCTGAGCGGCTTTTAATTTGTGATAAATCTAAATTATAAAAGGCATCAAATACTTCGGTATGCCCATGTTCATAAGCTCTAGGTGCAATGTCAGCCACAATTAAACGCTCTACTTTTTCCGGATAATCAGAAGCAAACTGCATAGCTGTTTTACCACCCATTGAATGCCCGCAAATAGTAGCTTTATCGATTTGATGTTCTTGCATGAACCCGTTCAAATCTTCCGCCATTATTTTATAATTCATTTCCGGATCGTGGGGTGATTTCCCATGGTTACGTTGATCAACAATATATACTTTGTAGTCTTGCCCAAAGCGGCGACCGAGCGTTGCCCAGTTATCGAGCATTCCGAAAAGTCCGTGCAAAATGATGAGCACCTCACCCTCACCGTATGTTTTGTAATTTAACTGCATTGTTTTTATTTAATCCAACACCCCTTCATAAACCAAATACCCGGCCTTACTTTTAAAGTGATCAAACTCCCCTTTCACTTCAAAATCTTCACTAAAGATACCATACAAAGTCGAACCACTTCCCGACATCGAAGCATACTCCGCTCCCGCATTGTAAAAATCCTG
>JAHDHT010000208.1:0-2824 GCA_020631175.1 Chitinophagales bacterium | reverse complement strand
TCGAACCACTTCCCGACATCGAAGCATACTCCGCTCCCGCATTGTAAAAATCCTGTTTAATTGATTTTCCATCCGGTAATACTTTAAAAACTTCCCGTTCAAAATCATTTCTTAGCTCATCCTTCCAAACAGAAATATCTTTAGTTAACACTTCTTTAGGCGATGGCAATTCTTTTTCTTTAAACTGCAATTGTGTATATGCCCAGGCCGTATTGATTGCACGACGTGGATAAATACAAACAATCTTTTTTCCTTTCAAACTTAAATCAATTTCCTCAAATTCATTACCAATACCATGAGCGTACAAGGGCTTATTGTTTATAAAGAAAGAACAATCCGCACCAAGCGAAGCTACTTTAGAAGCTAAATCATCATCTGACATTCCAAGTTTAAAAAAATCATTCAGCAAACGCATTGTAAAAGCTGCATCAGCAGAACCTCCACCCAGACCGGCACCAACTGGTATATGTTTTTGTAAAAAAATATGTACCGGAGGAATATTAAATTCATCCTTTAAAATACGATAAGCCTTAATACAAATATTCTCCGCCGGATCTCCCGGAATACGAATACCATCCGTTTGAAAACGAAAAGCATCAGCCTCTACACACTCTAAAGCATCCGTCCACTGAACCGGATAAAACACCGTTTCAATATTATGATAGCCATCCGGTCTTTTTTCTTTCACTAAAAGCCCGAGATTAATTTTACAATTTGGAAATACGACCATTGATATATTTTTACATCATTTTCTGACGTTTCGCTAAATAAGGCAACAAGATTTGCCGATAGTCTTTATTAATATCTGCCTCCACAAAATCAATTCGAAACTGCATACAACGCAACTTCAAATCTTCTTTGAATTTTTTCATTTGTTGCGTGTAATAATCTTTCACCTGACTGGCATGCAGTTTTACTTTTTCTCCCGTTTCCATATCGATGAACTGATAAGGCCGGTTCTGAAATTCAAACTCCATTTCTTTTTTCGCATCAACCACATGAAATAAAATCACTTCATGTTTATTATATTTCAAATGCTGTAAAGCAGAAAATAAATCATCCGTATCACCAGAATTTTCAAACATGTCAGAAAAAATAACTACCAAAGAACGACGGTTTATATTTTCTGCAATTTCATGAATACATTTCGCTGCAGAAGTCGATTGATTACGCTCTTCATTACGCAGAGCTTCTTCCAGATTATTCAACAATAATTTATGATGAACCGTAGTCGATTTTGAACGCGTATGCACTTTCACACTTTCATCAAAAAGGCTCAACCCAAAGGCATCCCGTTGTTTTTTCAACATGTACATTAATGAAGCCGCACCTAAAGCTGAAAAACTGATTTTATTAATCTTGTTTTCATTAGTCGCATCATCCACTTCAGGATAATACATCGAAGAAGACATATCCATCACAATATGGCAACGCAAATTCGTCTCCTCTTCATAACGCTTCACAAATAACTTATCCGTTCGCGCCAGAACCTTCCAGTCAATATTTTTTATCGGGTCACCCGGATTGTATTGCCGATGCTCTGCAAATTCAACCGAAAAACCGTGGAAAGGCGATTTATGTAAGCCAATTATAAATCCTTCCACCACCTGTTTAGCCAACAATTCAATATTGTCGAACTGATGTAACTGGGCCGGATTTGTAATGTCGATTCGATTACTCAAAATGTATTATTTATGGTATAACAAAGGAACGAAAAAAAGGCATAAAATGTATTCAGCCTAAGCTGAAAGCACACAAAAAGAAAAGCCCCTTCGCTAAGAAGGGGCCTATTCATCATTTTTTTCTTTTAAGCGGAAATTCGTTTACAAATTCGCCTGAATTTTGCTTTCCAAAGCACTCTTTGGAATCGCTCCAACATGCTTATCAACGATTTCCCCGTTCTTAATGAACAAGATTGTAGGAATACTTCTGATTCCGTATTTTCCTGATACTTCCGGGTTATGATCCACATTTACTTTGCCGATCACCGCTTTACCTTCATACTCGGTCGCTAATTCTTCAACGATTGGTCCTACCATTTTACAAGGGCCACACCATTCTGCCCAAAAATCAACTACTGCAAGTTGTTCCGAATCCAAAACTGTTTCCTGGAAGTTAGTGTCTGTAAATTCTAAAGCCATTTTACTTTTAATTTTTAATTGTGCTAGTATAACTTGTGTATGCACAGATAAGTTCCATGCCCCTCAAAGGTAAGCATAATCAGGCTTAAGAGTGTCGCCAATTGTCTAAAATAACCCTAATATTCACCATGAATTCAGGTTTATTAACATGAATGTGGATGTTTTGGGCGACCGGGCGGGCTATCCGTTGCAATCTTTTAGCTGCAAACCAAGAGCCGATCCTCAGCTGTAAGCTTCCGCTGGTCGCTCCCATCTTCGGTCTTGCTCTAAGTTTACATCCAAAAGTATTTCCACTGCTATCCCTGTCGCGGGGTTTCAAACTTAAGTGTAGGTTTAAGATTAAGTTTAAGATTTTTCTTGTTTTAGGGCGAGAAGCGAGACTAGTTTGGTTGGAGCGAGTGATCAGGTGCGGGGGTATTCAAATTCAAATATCAAGTTCAAACTCAAAATTTTCGTTTTGAGAAGCGAGACCGCCTTTGGCTGCGAGATGCGAGACAAGCTTGTGAGGTGCGATCTGTGATGAGCGTGTTGTTTTCTTTGCGACATTTTCTCATCCGAACAACAGCAATAAAACCTTGCGCCTTAGCGCCCTTGCGGTAAAAATTCCGAACAACAGCTAATAATCTCCGCGACCTCTGCAAAAAAAAAGGTACAAGGTACAAGTAGCAAGGCATAAGTATTTT
>JAHDHT010000207.1:4494-6730 GCA_020631175.1 Chitinophagales bacterium | reverse complement strand
CGCAATGTGGCTCTTATGATATTACTTATAATGTGGAGTTTATAGTTCCTGTAGATATTGAAATAGCAAGTTCTGCTGCTCAAATTTGCGATGATAATCCTACAGCAGAACTAACGGCAACAGTAAGCGATCCAAATGCAAGCTTACAATGGCAAATGAGTTCGGATGGATGTGACGGTACTTGGATGGATATTGCCGGCGAAACTGGATTAACGTATACTGTTTCAGGTATTACGCAAGATATGTATTATCGTTTAGTAGCTACAAGCAGCGGTAATTGCGCATCAGGAGTTTGCACTTCTATTTCTGATTGTATTACGGTAACATATGCAAGCCAATGTAGTCTTTGTAACTGTACCGAATATATTTATGTAAATGATGTTTCAACCAATGAAGTACATAAGTTTGAAATTGATGCTACTTCAGGTGCCCTAACAGAAATTGGTTCTCCCTGGTTATCCGGTATCAATGACCCACACGGATTAGCGGCAGACTTAAACGGTTATTTGTATATTAACGAAGGTGCTGATAATGGAGATTTAGTAAAAATGGATTGTGATGGAAATATTTTAG
This sequence comes from Chitinophagales bacterium, assembly GCA_020631175.1. Taxonomy (GTDB): domain Bacteria; phylum Bacteroidota; class Bacteroidia; order Chitinophagales; family JAHDHT01; genus JAHDHT01. The sequence goes on along the minus strand of JAHDHT010000207.1, from coordinate 6,157 downwards.
ATGCAAACTTTACAACGCTCGCACCACAAGTATTTAATATTGGAAGTTTAGATGGCGTAATTTATATTCATAACAATACAGAAAACTATATAGAAGCTTTTACAACTTGTGATGGTTCTTCACTTGGAAGAATGTGGGCTGATAATGGAAACAATACTTTTGCTTGGGGTTTTCATATTGACGATACCAATTGGTATCTACCGGATCGTATATCAGGAAATATTTTTTCCGGTCCTCTAGACTTGTCTCAATATACACCTACTCCAACTGTATCCGGTACATCCTTATTTAGTACCGGCATTACTGGGGCTGATAACGATTATACAAGTCCTGGACTAGTCGGCATGACAACAGATAATAATGGTAATTTTTATGTAGTAGAAAATGGAATTGCGAATTCAATTGGAGGAGCATTAAATACAAGTACTATTTATCAGTATTCTCCCTCAGGTATGCTTTTAAATTCTGTATCTGATTCAACGAATGATGGTGCGAATGCCACAAACGGTTTACAAGGCTTCTATGCTGCAAGAGGATTGGTATACAGTGAAACTGCAGATTTACTTTATTTAGGAAACTACGAAAATTGTATAACGGCGTTTGATACTGATCTAAATGAGCTTGTTAGTCTAAACATTGGTAATCCTATTAATGGTTTAACAAAAGGTATAGATATTAATTTGGAATGTTGCCCGGTTCCATCCACAATAGTTGTAGACGAAATATTTTGTACTTCTCAACCCGACCAAAAAATATTCTTAAACAATATTTTTCCTTGTGAAGGTATTATTTGTAGTTCTCCTTGGGTCCCCGATCCTTCCAATGTTGGGGTAAGCTATGAAGAGTGTGATCAAAGTATTACGGTAAGTGCAAACAATGCTTGTGCAACTTTTACAAAATCTGGTTCAAACACACAATGTGGTTCTTTTGAAATAACATTCAATGTGGAATTTATTGCTCCCGATGAAACAACAATTTCAGCACCGGAACTTTATTGCGATGAACAAACAATTGAAATTACTTCAAGCACTACAGGTACACCGTCTTCTTATCAATGGCAAGAAAGTACCGCAGGTTGTGATGGTCCATGGGCAGATATAAACGCAGCTACAGCTGATACTTATACCGTTTCCAGCCTTACGCAAGAAACTTATTATCGATTATTGTCTGTTTATGCAGGAAATTGTGCATCCGGAAATTGCGCCGATACCTCAAACTGTGTGTCAATTGCACCGATAGATGATGTTGTCTCTGCGCCGGTAATTAGCTGGACGGATAATATTTGTATTCCTGAGACAGTTGGTTCATTTAATATAGGTACCGATTGTCAAACCGGTACAACAATAGAATTTAGTACGGATGGTGGCACAACATGGTCGCCAACTGCACCGTCTTACAGTGCAGATAATGCAATTACCGTAAGAGCTAGATGTGTTGATGATGCAACTTCTTGCCCCGGTCCTGAAACATCAGATTTATCAAGTGTGCCGGTACAATGTTGCGAATCTGTCGCCGGTGTAGTTTTCTACGATAATAACAATGACGGCTGTCAAGCCGATCCAACGGATGGGGTACCGGGTGTAACGGTAGAGCTCTATGCTTGTAATTCAGACGGCTCAACTTCACTTGTCAGTTCAACCGTAACGGACGCCGATGGTGCTTA
>JAHDHT010000207.1:0-4394 GCA_020631175.1 Chitinophagales bacterium | reverse complement strand
TGAAGATGATGACTCTCCTTCCAATGATGGCACATCCGCATGTTACAATCCTGTCAATGAAGAAGATGGCGATCCGGCAACAGATGAAGCCGATGATGAACACATAGATTTTGGAATCTATCCATGCGAATCTGTAGCAGGTGTAGTTTTCTACGATAATAACAACGATGGCTGTCAGGCTGCTCCAACGGATGGGGTACCGGGCGTAACGGTAGAGCTATTTGCTTGTAATGCAGACGGCTCAACTTCACTTGTCAGTTCAACCGTAACGGACGCCGATGGTGCTTATGCTTTCGGACCCGATGCAGGACCAGACAATGTATGTTTGGATCCAACGGTAACTTATCAAACATCCATCAGTAATTTACCTTCAGGCTATCAAAACAGCACAGGTACGGCCGATGCGGATATGGATGGAATGTCTGATTGTGCGGGTGAAGATGATGACTCTCCTTCCAATGATGGCACATCCGCATGTTACAATCCTGTCGATGAAGAAGACGGCGATCCGGCAACAGATGAAGCCGATGATGAACATATTGATTTTGGAATTTACGCACCAATGGATCTTGCTTTAGATAAAGTACTTTCTAGTCCAAGCCCTGTAATGCCTGGTTCGAATGTAACCTTTACCATTACCGTTTATAATCAAGGAAACGTAGATGCGTATAATACATTAGTAAACGATTATGTTCCTTCAGGATATATATTTGATCCGTCATTGAATACAGACTTCGGTCCTGATTCAGATTTCGATGGAAGTCCGGACGCTACAATCCCGGGTCCTTTAGCAATTGGCGCAAGTACACAGTTAACAATCGTACTTACGGTTCTTGATCCGTATAATGGTGAAGATCTGGTGAACTATGCAGAAATTAGTTATATAGAAGATGAAAATGGAAATAACACAGCAGATGGCTCATTGATTGATGTCGATAGTACACCTGATGCAGATCCAAATAATGATGCAGGTGGTACACCAGATGGACCAGACGACAACTACGTCGATGGAGATGGCACAGGCACACCGTTAGACAATACTGATACAAGTGATGAAGATGATCAAGATCCGGCTTATGTAGAAATCTGTGAATTACAATGTGAGCTGGATATTATCAAGCCTTCTAGCTGCATGCAAGCAGATGGTCAAGCAACAGTAACAACTTCAAATGGTACAGCACCATATACCTATGATTGGTCAGATGGTCAAACAAGTCAAACTGCATCAAATTTGGTTGCAGGTCTTTACACAGTAATAGTAATGGATGCGGACGGTTGTGGTACCGTATGTGATGTATTAGTTGAGGATATTGAAGCACCGGTATGCGCTGTGGAAACCACAGATGAAACGGGATGTAATTTAAATAACGGTTCAGCTACAGTAAGTTTAACCGGAGGAACAGCTCCATTCAATTATCAATGGAACGATCCTTCAGGTCAAACAACAGCTACCGCTTCAGATTTAGCTCCCGGAACCTATATGGTAACCGTTACAGATGCAAATGGATGCTTTACCTCATGTGATGTTGAAATTCTTGAAGCAAACTGTACCTTCGATTTAGCATTAAATAAAGTTTTATCAGGAACATCTCCGGTTTATCCAGGTACAAATGTAACCTTTACAATTACCGTCTTTAATCAAGGAGAACTAGCGGCCTATAATACATTAATAAATGATTATGTACCGGCAGGCTATACATGGAATCCTGCTTTAAATACTGATTTTGTTTCAGATTCAGATCTTGATGGCCATCCCGATGCTTTAATAGCCGGACCATTAATGCCTGGCGCAAGTACGACGCTAAGTATAACATTGACAGTTATCTCACCTTACAATAGTGAAGATCTGGTCAATTATGCTGAAATAAGTTATACCGAAGATGAGGATGGAAATAATTCAGGTAATGGAACCTTAACGGATGTCGATTCTACTCCTGACAATGATGTATCAAACGACGCTGGTGGAACACCGGATGGAGCTGACGATAATTATGTAGACGGAGATGGTTCAGGCTCACCTTTAGATGGCTCAGATGCCGGAGATGAAGATGATCAGGATCCAGCTTATGTTGAGGTTAAAATATTCGACCTTGCTTTGGTGAAAACTTTAGCAGGCGGTCAGGAAAGTGTTGTAGCACCTGGTGATATAATTACTTTCGCAATTACTGTTATCAATCAGTCAACAGTAGATGCTTACAATGTAGAAATCACCGATTATTTACCTCCAAGTACAAGTTTAGCAGATCCAAATTGGACAAGCACTTCAGCATCAACAGCAAGCACAACGTTAGCAGGTCCATTAGCACCGGGTTCAAGTACAATGATTACTATTAGTGTTTTATTGGATCCTAACTTTACAGGAAGTAGCATTGAAAACTTAGCAGAAATAAGTGCTGCAGACGACGATACCGATCCTAACAATACACCTCCTACGGATATAGATAGCACACCTGATAATGATCCGGATAATGACGGACCAATTGAAGATGATGCATTCAATAATGAGAATGGAGATGAAGATGATCATGATCCGGCAGGTGTAACGGTAGAATATTTCGATTTAGCTTTAACGAAAGTATTAAGTAGTAACGGGCCATTCGCTCCGGGTGACTTAGTTAGTTTTGATATCGAAGTCACAAACCAGGGAACCGCAACTGCTTATTCAATTGATGTTATAGACTATATTCCAACAGGAATGAGTTTGGCCGATCCGACTTGGTTATCGACCCCTTCAGGAGATGCCATGTTAGCAAATTCAATTCCGGGGCCATTAGCACCTGACGCTTCAGAAACCGTTTCAATCACTTTACAAATTGATGCGAACTTTGAAGGAACAGAGTTAATTAACTGGGCTGAAATTGAAAGTGCAGATGATGATACCGATCCTAATAATGCTTTACCAACTGATGTAGACAGCACGCCTGATGATAGTATCTCAAATGATGCCGGAGGAAATCCGAATTCGCCTACGGATAACAGTACAGGTGGTGACGGCTCTGGTACACCTGGTGATAACAATTCAAATGGTGACGAAGACGATCATGATCCGGCTCTTATACCGGTAGGTCAGACCTTCGATCTAGCTTTAAATAAAGTATTAGCTCAAGGTCAAGCATCGGTAGTAAATCCTGGCGATGATATTACATTTACAATTACCGTTTTCAATCAAGGTACAGTTACGGCTTACAATATTGATGTAGTTGACTATATACCTTCAGGAACAACATTAAATGATTCTGACTGGACGGATGCAGGAACGCAAGCGTTTACCAATATCGCTGGACCATTAGCACCGGGTGCTTCTACGACTGTAGATATAACCTTGACATTAGATGCTAATTTTAATGGAACTTCAATTCAAAACTTTGCAGAAATTGCTGCAGCGGACAATGATACCGATCCTACGAATACTCCACCAACCGATGTAGATAGTACTCCGGATAGTGATGATTCGAATGACGGACCTTTTGACGATAATGCAATAAACAATGAAAATGGTGATGAAGATGACCATGATCCTGCTGAAGTAACCGTAGAACCATTATGTGAAAGTGTAGCCGGTGTTGTATTTATCGACGCTGATGAGGATGGTTGCCAGGATGCCGGAGCATCTGGAGTTGAAGGCGTTACGGTAACCTTATACGAATGTAACGCTGATGGTAGCGTGTCTGCAATCGCAAGTACCACAACTGCAGCTGATGGTAGTTATGAGTTTGGACCTGATAGCCCGGCAGGCGATCTTTGTCTGGATGCGAATACCTTATATCAAACTCAAATCACAAATATCCCGTCCGGATTTACAAATACAACCGGTACGGGTATAGGATGTCAAGGTGATAATGATGACGCACCTTTAAATAATGGAATTTCTTCATGCTATAATCCAACAAATGATGATCCTTCAGATCTGGATTCAGATGAACATATAGATTTCGGTATTACTCCTGAACCTTCTTGTGAAGCAGTTGCCGGTGTTGTATTTATCGATGCCAATGATGATGGTTGCCAGGATAATGCCGATGATGTATTAAGTGGTGTAACCGTTACATTATATGAATGTAATGCCGATGGTTCTACAACTCCGGTAGCAACAACTACAACAGCAGCTGATGGTTCTTACGAATTCGGACCGGATGCTCCACAAGGTGAAATTTGTTTAGATGCAGATGCGACATACCAAGTAGGTATTTCAAACTTACCTGCAGGTTATACCAATTCTACCGGTGCAGGTAGCGGCTGTCTTAGTGATAATGATGATTCACCATCAAATAACGGTCTCTCTACATGTTACGATCCGGAAGGAGAAGATGATGACAATCATATCGACTTTGGCGTAGTGCCTGAACCTTCTTGTGAAGCAGTTGCCGGTGTTGTATTTATCGATGCCAATGATG
>JAHDHT010000517.1 GCA_020631175.1 Chitinophagales bacterium | reverse complement strand
TCGGATCGATAATTACTTTTCCGATCGCAAGGCGCATCTGATCGTCGAAAACCGGCTCCCAGTTATCGCCTCCATCGGTAGTTCTCCAAACACCACCGCGACCTGCGCCGGCGAAAATAGTTGAAGCATTGGAAGGGTCGGCGGCTAATGTATTAAAACGACCACCTATATTTCCCGGACCTTCTTGTCGCCATGCTGAAGTATTTTTAAAGCTGGCTTGAGTTCGTGCATTTTTAATTGCATTCAATTGCTCGAAATAGGTTTCTAAACTTGGTTCTCCGGGATACGCTCTTGTATTAAAGAAAAAGTCGTTGTATTCGTATTTGTGATATGCTGATTTTTGAATGTGTTTAGGCATTCGATTTTGGGTTGACACAGGAATGAACTGATAAGCAACAACTCCAGCTGCAAACATTAAGAGAATGAGGTGTTTAAGACGCATCTTTTCTTTTTTGTGAAAATAAAGGTTTTGATTGGGAATGGTTGTAAGGTAAATGTCAGGATGTACGATTTAGTGCTTTGTTTACCACTTAGATTGTTTAGTATTTTGAACCATTAAGGAATTAAGGTTTTTAAGGCTTGGGTTCGGATGGAAAATATCATTATGATGTTTTCGGTCTGCGGTTTTTTACCACAGAGTAGCCCAGAGATTTTTCGGTTATTGGTTTTGAACCATTAAGAAATTAAGGTTTTGAAGGCTTTGGTTCGGATGGAAAATATCATTATGATGTTTTCGGTCTGCGGTTTTTTACCGCTATGACGCAAAGGCGCAAAGGCTTTTCGGTTTGCGTTTTTTACCGCAGAGAAGCACAGAGCGATGTCGAGACATCTTCCGCATATTAAATTTTATCGTATTAGAGTTACGTTATACCTATTAAACCAATAGTTCCCTCCGCTGCGGTCGGGAGATTTCGGTCTGCTCCACCCTGGCATTCGTTGCGCTCAAGCCGTACTGCGAGCGGGACATTTTGGTCGGGAAAATTCGACGGAAATAGACTTATTTCAAATAACTGAAATCGTGATTATTTTTAATTGCTTTTAAGGCATGATAATATAATCGAATTACATTTTCTACATCGTTTGCTGCAACCGTTTCTACTG
>JAHDHT010000206.1:4235-6739 GCA_020631175.1 Chitinophagales bacterium | reverse complement strand
TATAGATCAGAGGCTTTTCGATTATTTGGAATCATCTTTTTAACCGGAGCTAAAATGCCATATTTATCAGATAAATAAACAAAAGATGCAATAGAAGCAGCGCCTAATTCCAGTTCTCTTTTATTTACCGATTCGAAAACATCAAGTTCGGTGTGATGAATATCAAAATAACGCTGTGGGTCAGGGTAGAAACCAACTAAAGGGAAATTCTGATCTTTTAATAAGTGAATATCAACGCCACTATAATCTTCTTTGAATCGATGTAAATTATAGGGCTCTAAAAGTTCTTCCCATTTACTAATTTGTGTGAGCATACGCATTGGTAAAATACCGGTTCCTTCCACACAAAAACCACGCGGAACAAATCCACCCGAATCAGATTCAATGGCTACCAGATGATATTCTCCTTTTTCTTTTACTTCTTCTGCATATTTTCTTGCACCTCTTGTTCCGTTTTCTTCATTCATAAACAGTACAACACGGATGGTATGTTTCGGACGGATATCCAATTGCTTAAATAATTGTACCACTTCCAATGAATGCACTACACCTGCACCGTCATCATGTGCTCCTTCGGCGAGATCCCAGCTGTCTAAATGACCACTTACCACAATAAATCGATCAGGATATTCAGAGCCAGTAATTTCACCGATTACATTAAAAGATTCTTTATCCGGCAAATTTCGACTATTCACTTTTAATTCTATTTCGAGTTCCGGATCTCTTTCCAACCATGCTTCAAGATCGTCAGCTCCTTTTGTACTTACAGCTACGGCTGGAATTGTTGCCATTGGTTCTGTTCCATAGGCCATGGTTCCGGTATGCGGATAATCATCATTTCGAAGGCCCATTGATCGTACAATACTTCCAACGGCACCTTTTAATTCAGCTTCGATTGCACCGCGACTTCGTTGATCCACACATCCACCATAAGCATCAAACGTTTCTATCATTCGCTCATCCATCGGGCGGTTATAGAAAACAATTTTTCCTTTAAGTGCACCGGCTTTCATTGCCTTTACTTCTTCAATACCATTTACTTTCACTACTTCTGCTGTAATACCACCTTTTGGTGTCGCATGGCTATAACCAAGGGCACAAACATTTAAGGGTTCTTCCTTTTTAGCATATTTTGATTTGATAACACAAGATTCTTTATCACCACGTTCCCAGACCGGCACCATGCAGGCTTGTTTATAGACTTTGTCAAAACCCATGGCTTCCATTTGCTCTACTGCCCAGTCAACTGCTTTATCTGCTCCCGGACTTCCACTTAATCGTGGTCCCACATCCTTACAAAGCGAACGCAAACGTTCGTAGCAAGTACCATTACTCAAGCTTTCATCGAATATGCTTTTGATAATTATTGCATCTTTTTCTTTGTCCATATCCTGTGCGGATAGATTGTTTGTGAAGCAAAGGAAGATGGCTGAAAGTATTATTAATGCTCTCATTTTTCATTGATTTGACGGGTAAAATACGAAATTTTGTGGTGCTGAAAGGAGTAAGGTAAAGGTGTAAGGTACAAGTAATAAGGTACAAGGTACAAGTAGCGAGTTAGAGCTTCATGATTTTGGTTAACAGAAAAGTGCTACCTGCTACCACCGTTTGATGAGGATGGATAAAGTTCGAAATAAATTTATAATTTTCATGATGGGTCAATCAAGAAGAAGATATGTAGCTAAGGGTGCTCCGCGTGGATGGCGTATTTGGAACAATAAAACTAAAACTTGGTGGGGAGAGCTTTATGAACGTCAACCGGATGAATTGGTCGCAGAATTAAACGGAGCAAAAAGACCTGAACTAATCGTTAAGCTAACACGGAAATTTCAGAAAGATAAGCGATAGATATTTGTCTACTCTGAGACATTAGCGCTCGCAAAATCATTTTGTGGAATTTATTGGGGCGTTTAAATGTCTTAAGCTAAGTATTCAATTAAATAAAATTATCATGGCAACTGAAATTAAAATTAAAAACATCCCTACAGGCTATCAATCAATTATTTCTAACGGTAACCATACCATCATCGGTGATGAACCGGTAGCAGTAAAAGGAACCGGATTAGGTTTGACTCCAACTGAATTGTTGCTGGCAGGAATCAGTATGTGTAAAGTAGCAACAATCAGAAATGTTGCAAGAAGAAAGAATATTGAAATCGGTGATGTTGATGCAGAACTTTCTCAGGTAGCTAAGAAAAATGCTGATGGAACTTTTACAACAGAAGTAAATTCGTCTATTAAAATTGAAGGTGACATCACTGATGAGCAAAGAGCAATGTTGATCAAAGAAGCAGACAACTGTTATGTGACCCGTTTGGTGAGAGGCGAATGGATTTTTAACGAATCGACAGTATTGAACGAAGAAGAAGTTTTGGTTTAAATAAAAGTTTTTGCGATCTAAAGAGGCGTTCGGGTATTCCTGAATGCCTCTTTTTAATATCCCGCTAAGCGCACCGAGGGTAGACAATTCAAAAAATCAAAACTCAGCATTCAACTTAAGCCAA
>JAHDHT010000206.1:0-4135 GCA_020631175.1 Chitinophagales bacterium | reverse complement strand
GAAGCAGAAAAATTGACAACATCAGCTGACAAACGTTTTTCTGCAAGCTCAAAAGAAATTCGGGTACGGGTAGAATTTTCGAAAAATAAATTGGCAATAGTAACGCCCCTTAAAGTCGGTACTTTTCTCAATAAAGGTCTTTGTAAAACTTCTTTAAAATGTCGGGCCTGTTTCAAAATCAATTCGATATCACCTTTTGTGATGTCTTTTATTCCGAGTAAATGCCTTACACTTAACTGACTCATTTACGATTGTTCTTTTAATAATATTACCCGATCTTTACCGTGCAATTCGGCCCATTCTACCTTCACTTTTTGCGAAGCAATCGCATCAACACTTTGACCAATATAATCTGCCGTGATCGGTACTTGTTTACTAAATCTTCTTTCAATTAAAACCAGTAATTCCACCATTGAAGGTCGGCCATAATCCAATAATGCATCCATAGCCGAACGAATCGTTCTTGCTGTGTACAAAACATCGTCAATCAATATGACTTTTTTGCCTTCAATTGAGAAATTGATATTCGTTTCATGCGCCGTCAATGGTTCTTCACGACGACGAAAATCATCCCGATAAAATGTAGGATCCAAAATACCATATGGCGCTTCTAATTCAGGATAGAATTTTTTCAACCGCTCATATAAACGCTCTGCAAAAGCAACACCTCTTGGCTGCACTCCAATAAAAACACTGGTAGAGAAATCGTTATGCTGTTCAATTAATTCATGACATAAGCGATCAATCGTTAATTGTAACTGTTCAGAACCGATAAGGGTTTTTGGTCGCATAACAGCACAAAGTTAATCTTTTTCTTGGTTGAATTGTTATTGATCAAATTCAAATATCTTTGTATCCGGCTTATGATTCAATTTAATGTTTCCGATACCTTTAATCGATTTTTACCCGCAGATGAAAATCCGTCCAACAGCAGACGTCAGGTGATGGAAGCCTGCTATTCTTTTGTAAAGCCACTAAAGCCGTCGAAGCCTGAATTGATTCATGTATCTGATGAAATGGCGACAGCAATAGGGCTAAATCTGAAGGATACCAAATCAGAAGCTTTTCTAGATATCTTCTCTGGCACGAAAGTGCTCGATAATACGAACCCCTATGCTATGTGTTATGGCGGACATCAATTCGGGCAATGGGCAGGTCAGTTAGGAGACGGAAGAGCTATTAATCTGTTTGAAGTTTTACATAATAAACAACGTTGGGCATTGCAATTAAAAGGTGCCGGACCGACACCTTATTCCCGTTCAGCAGATGGATTCGCTGTTTTACGCTCTTCAATCAGAGAACATTTATGTTCTGAAGCCATGCATCATCTGAATGTTCCGAGTACCAGGTCTTTGTCGCTAATGTTATCAGGTGATCAGGTATTGCGTGACATGTTATATAATGGAAATGCTGCTTACGAAAAAGGAGCAATCGTTTGTCGTGTCGCTCCTACTTTTATTCGCTTCGGAAATTTTCAGATTTTTGCAAGCCGGCAAGATGTTATTCGATTAAAACAATTAGCTGATTATACGATTCAACATTTTTTTCCTGCTATTAACGTAGAGGGTAAGGCACGTTACATTGCATTTTTTGAAGCAGTCTTAGAATTGACTTTTAAAATGGTATTAAACTGGCAAAGAGTCGGTTTTGTGCACGGTGTTATGAATACGGATAATATGTCTATCCTTGGCTTAACAATTGACTATGGCCCATATGGTTGGTTGGAAGGTTATGATAAAAACTGGACGCCAAATACCACCGATCGTCAGCAAAGAAGATATCGTTTTGGCAATCAACCCGGAATCGCTTTATGGAATTTATATCAGCTGGCCAATGCTTTGTATCCCTTAGTCGAAGATGCAAAACCTTTTGAAAACGCCTTAGAAAAATATCAGGATGAATTTTTAAAGGCATACATGAAAATGATGTCAGATAAATTGGGATTGAAAAACGCTAATGAAAAGTTGATTTTAGAATTGGAGAATGTTTTAATGAGCACTGAAACCGATATGACGATCTTTTTTCGTTTGTTGTCTAAACTAAAAATGAATTCAAATAAAGAAGAAGCTTTCGAAATGCTTGAACCTGCTTTTTACGATTTTAAACAAATGACGGTGCAGGTAAAGGTTGGATGGAAGGATTGGCTGGATAAATATCTTTTACGGCTAAATGAAGATAATTGGTTAGATGAAGATCGTTCTAGAGCGATGTGTGCATTAAATCCAAAATATGTTTTAAGAAACTACATGGCACAAATGGCAATCGATGAAGCCAATGAAGGTCGGTATGCATTAATCGATGAAATCTATCAACTATTGAAATATCCCTATGATGAACAACCGGAAAATGAAAAGTGGTTTGCCCGCCGACCTGAATGGGCACGACATAAAGTTGGTTGTTCGATGCTTTCTTGTAGTTCATAATTATTTATTTTTATGGACGGAATGAAAGCTTGCTTCATATATTTTTTTCTAATAATAAATCTTGGGCTATTCGCTCAGGACGGATTATTACATCTCAATCAAAATGAAGTCTCAAGCGGTTATGTTCTATTTTCTGATAGCACTCAGGTTTATTTAATAAATAACTGCGGCATTAAAGTGCATGAGTGGCAAACCGAAAATGAAGCCAGTCAAAGTCAATATTTATTGCCGGATGGAAATTTATTATTTACCAGTAAACTTCCTGCTAATACCAGTTTCCCTTTAGGTGCCGGTGGGGGTGGAGGTCGTCTTCAAATTTATGCACCGGATAATAGCATTACATGGCAATACGATGTATATCAGCCGTCTGCATTTGTGGCGCATCACGATGTTGAATATCTGCCAAACGGAAATATACTCGCTATTGTTTGGGAGGAAATCAGCATTCCGAATATTATTGCGGAAGGAAGAAATCCTTCCAATTTAAGTAATCGTTTCTGGGCGGAAAAAATAATTGAAATTGAACCCTTAGCCGGAAATGATGCGAATATTATTTGGGAATGGCGGGTGATGGATCATCTTATTCAGGATTTTGATGCAACTAAAAATAATTTTGGAATAATTGCTGATCATCCTGAAAAATTGAATTTAAACTTAGGAAACCCAACGGTAACCGGAGCAGACTGGCTGCATGCTAACAGTATTGATTATAATGAAAGTTTAGATCAGATATTAATCAGCTTCCGTTTTATAAGTGAAATTTTTATAATCGATCATAGCACTACTACTAGTGAGGCCGTAACAAGTACTGGTGGAAACTCAGGCAAAGGGGGCGATTTTTTATGGCGTTATGGTAATCCTGCAAATTACGATAGAGCTTCAGAATGGGAACAGGAATTATTCGAACAGCATGATGCTAAATGGATACCCGACGGTATGCCTAACGCAGGTGCCATTTCTGTTTTTAACAATGGTAGAAACCGGCCGGGACAAGATTATTCTGCGGTAGAAATAATTATTCCTCCGGTTGATGCTGTTGGAAATTATCAAGCACCGCTTAATTACGAACCATTTCTTCCCGAAGAAGAGTTTATTGAGTATCGGAAAAATGCGATTGGCGGGAGTTTCTATTCTGCGAACAGAGGAGGAGGGTATTTTACAGAAAATGGAAACTTAATAATTTGCAATGGATTAAACGCTACTTTTTTCGAGCTTGAACTTCCATCTGAAACGGCTGTTTTTGCTTATAAAAACACCTCCGGAAAACCGCTGTTCAAAGTTCAGAAATATGCGACTGATTATCCGGGAATTCAAGCGCTGAATTTATTAGAAACAAGCACTATTGAAAGCCCGTCAAGTATAGTTTCACAAGCATGTATATCAGATTCGCTTTGTGCAAGTACCTTAGTGCAAATGAATAACTTGCCAGAATCTGTAACTATGGAATATAATTGGTTGCTAAGTGGTTACCCGGTAGGAGGTACGTTCGATGGAAATGGAGTTTTTCTGCAAGCGTTCAATCCCGGACAAGCAGGAGCAGGTCTGCATACCATAACCTATACTTATGATGATGGTTTCGGATGTGAAACAACCATTAGTCAGAACGTTTTGGTAGTAGGAGTTACTTTTAATTTTGTGAATTATCAATTGGGGATTATTAGTCCGTGATTTAAAGTTTAAGTATCAAGTATCAAGTGCAAGTGTCAAAAGAA
>JAHDHT010000205.1 GCA_020631175.1 Chitinophagales bacterium | reverse complement strand
TTCTTCGTTTACCGGTATCGCCGATGTAAACGAATGACATTTCGAAACCGCCGTTTCCATTGGAGCCGGGGGATAATTTAGAGGCGTTGATGTCATAATTCATAAGCAAGCGCATATTCATCATTTGAACGCCTACAAGTGGAGCGAATGCATCGTTAACCCTGTACCAGCCACCGAAAATGATTTTTGTACCGTCGTCGGCATAGGAATAATTACCGAAACCGATAGCGAAGTTAGCACCGGCAACGACTTCCATAGCGCCTTTGTCTAATGACATATAAACGCCCGGCTCAATCACCGATCCCATACCTACATAAAAATTGGCTCCGAGCTCATAAATGTGTCGCATTACGCGGATATTATCTGAATCGGCAAAGAAGCTTTCATCGGGTTCATTGATGTTGAACATCGCAGCTGATCCGTAAATATCAAAGCTCTCATCTAGCACATAAGTGGCTGTTAAACCGACATTTAATGAGGTATAGTTGAAATTATCGGTATTGAAATTTTCGCCTGTCGGGATAGCTGTGTCGAAGTTAGTGCCTGTCCACTGACTATCGAAATATAGGTTATTCGGGTCAAAAGATTTTTGCACATACCAGGCACCAATTCCTGCAGAAACCAGAAGTTTCTCACTTTGAAGCGGTGAAAGGTGGTAAGCAAATGTGCCACCCATTTTGGTAGTAGTCAGATTACCATCTCCGGCCTGATCACCCAGAAAATTAAGTCCGATTCCGATCCAGCTGTTTCTGCTGTGACGCAAGATTCCGGCATCTGCATAGGCTCCGAAGGTGTTGAAACCATTGGCGAAAGACCATTGATTTTTATAGTTGAAACCGACTCTGTAATCTCCATCAAAGAAGCCGGTATAAGCCGGGTTGGTTTGAAAAGGCGAGGCATAATACTGACTGAAGTGCATATCCTGAGCACTTAGTTGCAGTGTTGCCAAAATGGTAATGAATAGAATTAAAATCTTTTTCATAAATCTATCTTAAAAGGGTTACGTTACCGGTCATGTTTGAAATTGTGGTTCCATCCGTTAACCGGGCGTTTAATAAATATACAAAAACATCCATTTCATGTTCTTGTCCCCTGTAAATTCCGTCCCATCCTTGTGTTAAATCTTCAGTTTCAAAAACCAGCTCGCCGAAGCGGTTAAAGAGTTTGAAATCGAAGGTTTCTATATTGAATCCTTTAACAAAAAGAATATCATTTTCCTGATCTCCGTTAGGTGAGAAAGCATTCGGTACACCGATTGCTGACTCTGTCAAGACCAAAATGCGCTGGCAATGTTGATCCGGACATCCCTGTGGGGAGACAATATCGATACAAATATCGACATATCCTTGCTGATTGTAAAAATGTATTGGTTGTAAGTTATTATTATCGCTTGAACCGTCTCCAAAAGTCCATTCGAATGTTTCAATCTGATCCGGATTTTCAAGAATAAATTCGATTTCTTCATTAAGGTCGACAATGGTATCACTTACGATGAATGTAGCATCCGGCGGCCCGGCAATGTCTACTGGTATTGTTGCCTGACTTGAAATATTGCATGTGCTGCTGTCGATAACGGTAAGGCTAACGTTAAAAGTGCCGGAAGATTCGTAAAGGTGTTCCGGATTTTGCAGGGTGGATGTATTTCCGTCTCCAAAATCCCATTCATAATATGGAGCATTTGTATCGGTAGTGAATTGAACGGTCGAGTTAACGCATCCTTCCACATCAGGGATATTTAATACGGCTTCTACCGGTCCCTCATAGTTAATTTCCTGACTATAAACAGCCGGTTCGAGGCATCCCTGAGAGTCGCTAACGGTTAGGGTAGCGGTATATGAACCGGGTGAAGTGTAGGTATGGGATGGATTTTCTACATTGCTTCCGTTTCCATCACCAAAATCCCATTGGAAAGTATCACCTGAAGGGGATGTATTATTAAAATCAACATCTAATTCTTCGCATTCATTATCTTCTATTGTAGTGAAGGATGCGGTCATCGATCCCGGATCGAACGTATAGTCTACAACGTAAGTAATTACATCCGGATCAGCACATCCTTGTGAGTCACTAACGGTGAGGGTAACGGTATAACTTCCTTCGTCTGTATAAATATGTGTTGGATCTGTCTCATTACTTACCGGACTGCCGTCGCCGAAATCCCATTCATAAGTATCGCCGAATTGAGACATATTGGTAAAGTCAACTTCCATCTGGGTACATTCCGGTTCGGGATCGAAAGCGAAATCAGCTTCCGCCTGAAGGTCATTAGTATATTCAACTTCAAGTGTAAAAGTATCGGGATCGTTACAACCTGCATTGTCTGTAGCAGTTAATGTAACGGTATAGGTACCGGGTGTTGTATATGTGTGTACCGGGTTAGCTTCTGTCGACACAGGTGAACCATCACCAAAATCCCATTCGTAGTCTGTTGCAAATAAGGTATTGTTATCAAAAATTACTTCAAGCTGATCACAATCACCGGTATTTTGAGTGGTGAATTCTGCTTCTACTTGTCCGGTACTTACAAATATAGTAGTATAAGAAGTATCTGTAATTAAACAGGAAGTTGGATCGGTTGCAATTAATTGAACTTCATATTGACCAGGGTCATTAAAGGTATAAGTTGGATTTTCATCGGTTGAAGTACCAACTCCATCCCCAAAATCCCATTCATAAGTAAGGCCACCAAAACCTAAATTTTGAAAGTCAACCGTAAAGGGTGCACATCCTTCTGTGGCTGGTTCTGCCGCTGCTACAGCATCTAAACCTACTTGTTCGAAATCGAATTTAAATGCATTTATATCCCAGAATGAATTCAGGCTTGGACTGGCGGTTCCAGCTGCTCCGGGTACGTCACCTGAGCTGGTACACATTCCCTGATAAATAATTCCACGTTTATCAAAACGACTTGTACCTCCATCCACATGTTCTGAACTGCTGCCACCGAAATAAGAACCATAAACCAGATTTTGAGCGTCTTCATCAACTACCTGAAAGTGAAAATCCTGTCCTTGAGCCGAGCTTGCAAAAGCATCCGGAGTTACAACCGGGAGGTCGCCACTAAACCAGCTACCGAATCCGGAGACATACAGGTTATCACAAACGTCAACTAAAAATGCAGTAGGGGATATTAAGTTAGCAAAACCATAGCCACTTCCACCGCCGCCTGCCTGCGAACCAAGCCGTGTTGCTAATTCTATAGCTGACCAGTCATCATTTAAGCGAACAATAAAAAGTTCTCCGTTCGCATCGAAGTAAACACCTGGCGTTGTTGGGAATAATGCTTCGCTTTGGCCCATAACGTATACGTTTTCTTCGAAATCAAGATCCACAAAATAAGCTTGATCGTAATTGTCGGTTCCAATAAATGAACTTCTGATAATTAAAGATCCATCATCATTTAAATGGGTTACAAACCCATCTGTATTTATGGCAAACCCTCCGGATGTATTACCCAAAAAGTTTTCCTGAAATACACCGGCAGTCACAGGGAAGTTTGCACTGGCTGTTCCGCCTACAACAATTACTTCTTCATTTTCTTTTATTGCTATTCTAAATCCACCTTCATTATCTGATCCGCCTAAATACGTGCCCCATAACATTGCATTTAAATCGGGAGTCATTTTAAAAATAACAGCATCCTGATTTCCTGCATTTGTAGTTTGAACAGCTGTTCCGCTTACCGGAAAATCGGTTGAATTGGTATTTGAAATAATGTAAATATTATCCTGAGGATCTACATTTACTTCACCTCTGTGATCGTCGCCATAATTATAACTATTACCGCTATTCATACCGTCATTTCCACTTCCGCCAACATATGTTCCGCCTAATAGCTGAGTACCATCCGCAGATAATTTTACAATTCCAATATCATGTCCACCTCCGGCTGAAGTATTTTGGAAAGCACTTGCTGTAACCGGAAAGTCATTAGAATCCGTACCGCCCATGGCAATTAAATTTCCATCACTATCTGCAATTATACTGTGCGGGTATTCGTCTCCACCACCTCCGATGTATGTGGAGAATATTCTGACTGTAGCATCTTCATTAAATTTGTTTAAAGCCATATCTTGCCAGCCTCCTCCAAAAGTGCCTTGATATGCTCCGGGAGTAGAAGGTAAACTACTTCCAAAAGCTTCTCCACCACTATAGATATTACCGGCGAAATCTGTACATGCTGTGAAACCATAAATATCTTCAAAAGAAATACCTGAATAAACAGAAGCTATTAATGTAGGATCAATCACTAATTCATAATCCGGATTGTAATTTCCAAGAGCATAAGAAACTTCATTTCCGTTTAATTGATAAGCGCATTCTATTTCAATTTCTTTACCATCAATGATTTGATAAGCATACGGTTTTGATTCAATAATTTTATTGATTGAAGTAAGACAGACTAAATTTTCACCTCTTAATTTAAGAGTATTATGTCCCTCATATACCTGAACAATTTGATTCGGGTTAATGCCCGGTTTTATGATATAATCAAATTTGAAATTATTTTCCTGACTATATGCTTTTAAGTCGATTCCCGGATATAAATTCTGATAGTAAATGTTTTTAAATCCAAGACATCCTTTTCCCCATTTGGATGGATCATTGCCTTTGAAAAAATTTATAGTGCCTTGATTTCTTTCATACTTTTGTATCGTAGCTTCTGTATTGGAATTTTTGAATTCCATAAATACAGCATGGGCGTTAATAATCTGCTCTCTCAAATCTTCTCTTGAACAATCAGCTTTCATATGATGCACATGATGGATTTCATCTGAATTCCAATAGTTATAGACTATTTTACCTTCCATCAACCAAATGTTTCCGCCTCTGATTGATGCTTTAGCATGAACATCTTTATCCCATTGGTTTTTATTTTCTACAAATTCAAGATTGGATTCACCAGCCCAAAGTGTCGCGGTTGCAAGTAGCAGTGCAAAAAGAAGTATACCTCTTTTCATAATGAGAGTTTTAAAAATGTGTGAATTGAATTTGGGCACATATCTTAAATATACTTCAATTCTAAGGTGGAAGAAAGTAAGTAGATGACAGTAATGTTGTTTTTGTCGCTTCCTCTTAAGTCGCCTCTTACCAATAAAAAAGGGCGAATCAAATTCGCCCCTTTAAAATATCTGTGCGCCGTAGCGCCTCAGCGGTAAAAACGAAGTCCGAATTCTCCCGAGCGTAGCCGAGGGAGCTTTTGGTTCGGGAACGACAATGCAGTTCCAATAGAAATTGCCTTCATTATGCGAAAGATTTCTCGACTAAGCTCGAAATTTCCGTCATCCGTCATTCCACATTCATAATTACTTAATCACCTTCGCACTCACCACTGCAGCAGCAGTCGCAATTTCCAGCATATAAACACCACTCGCTAAGAAGCTCGTCGGTACCTGAATGCTGTTTAATCCATTCTGAATTTCAATGGTGTAGTTCATTACAATTCTTCCTGAAATATCAGTCATCGTTAAAGAACTTGTTCCAACTTCAACTCCACTTACGATTTCTAAAGTCAATAATTCATTAACCGGAACAGGATATAAATTGCTGATCACTAATCCGCTTGATTCACCTCTTGTTACAGAGACATATCCGGGAATCGCCTGGCTTCCATCAAAATCTGTTTGCTTCAATTCGTAAATCGTTGTACCACTCGCAGCATTACGATCTAAGAAGTCGTAGTTGTTTTGGATGGATGTTGTTCCGTTTCCTTGAATAGTAGCTACCTCTTCAAAATTTACCCCATCCGTTGAAGCACTTAAAGTGAAGTAATCGTTTTCAATTTCAGCAGCTGTTGACCACTTGATTAAATTACCTTCATTAGTAGCGCTTCCTTCCAGACTGATTAATTCAACCGGTAATTTCTCACACTGAATGTCTTTGGTTAAAGAACCTTCACATCCATTACCATCCACCGCATTGATCGTATAACTTTCACCATCACTGATCGGACCAACAGAAATCGTTTCGCCTAAGGCAATACTTCCATTGAAGAAGTCACCAGTAATCGTATATACTTCAGCCGCAACAAATTCAGGTAAACCACCACTAACCGTAAAGCTATAACTGAACTCACCGGTATCGGTATCACAATCTTCATCGGTAGCAATCGTGATCGGACATAAGAAGTTGATTGGAATCGTATTACCAACGGTTAAACATACATCATCATAATTCGGGAAACCGGTAATATCATTATCCTCCATAGCACCAATTGCTGTTACATAAGCAGTCGTACCACAAGGAATAATTGAACCATCATTCACTAAGAAAGATCCTGTAGTATACACTTCGGTATCAAAATCAGGCAAATCATCAACAGTAACGGAAGGCTGATTATGGAAGATATAGTATACCGATTGTTTCGGCATCAATAAGAAATCATCTGCATCAGCGATTACTGTAGCACCCGGACAAAGATTCATTTGATTCACCATAATGGTGCCCGGCTCAGAGTTACACTGAGAAGGATCACAAAGAATACAATCCGCTCCAACTTCTAAAGTGCAATCATCCACCCAATCATCAGAGATCGTTAAGGTAATGGTACTTAAATTCGGGAATGCCCCTACAAAAATATCATCACCGGCAGTGATGCCACTCAACCAAACATTTCCATCCTGATCAGTAACTGTATATTGATTATTTCCTTCAAAAGAAATAGAAACATCATAGGTATCTAAATCAACACCATTACAACCGGCATCGATGGTAAGATTCGCTAAATCACAAACATAACATGCGA
>JAHDHT010000204.1:3347-6768 GCA_020631175.1 Chitinophagales bacterium | reverse complement strand
TCAGGTAAGTTTCATTTCAAGCTCCTGAAATAACTCAGGCTCTTTTTCATCTTTGAAATTTAAAAATCCTTCACCGGCAAACAGGACGTCATCATATATAGATTGACCTGATTGTAGAACTTCCGGATTTTTAATTAGAACAATATCGACTAAAAAGTCTTTTCCAAATTTAATATCTGAAGTTGGATCTTTAAATCGAATTAAAACATGGTCTACATTAAATTTTTCAAATGGAATAGCTTGTTCATAAAATTTGATTAAAAAGTAGCTGTGTTCTCCATCCTGATCTTTTTCCATTTTTTCAGGTCCCTCATAGAGTACTACTTTTTTTACAACATAACCATGTTCAATTTTATCGAAGGCACCTTGTATTGGATTGTATTGAGTTCCTTCCAAAGTAATCTGTTCTTGTATTATTTCGTATTCCGCTAATTTATTGTAACTAAATAATAACATTACGAGGGCAAGAACATTTCCTTCACCGGGATAGGCATTTTTTTGTTCATCGATTTTCAGAAAATAGTTAAATGGTTTCCAGTATCCTTTTATTAAATCGATTCTGGAGATACGCAATGCGATTAGAGGAATAGTTAATAGAAAACATAATGTTAGAGCAAAAATATTTTCTATAGAATTATCATATCCATCCAACCAAATTTTTGTAAAAATTCCAATTATAAAAATAACCGTAAGAGAATATGCTAAGTATCGTTGTACTTTTCTTACATGAAGTTTTTTTGAGGCATCGAAAAATGGAGAATTATTTAATCCGTTATTTAGCATATTCATCCATGCCATAATCATTATAAAGTATATAAGGAATCCCCCAAAACCCCATGATGCATATAGACTTAAAAAGAAACCATGAAATATGGCTGCAATTATATAACTGCAGAAAAAAATCAGACTTGGGTGAATTTTATTTGTATCATTATTCGATATCATAAATCCATATGCTACAATACTTGTTGTAGCCATTTGGATGAGCGGATTAATAATTATGTACAGCAGGAGTGGATTAAACCAACTGTAATTGAAATAGAAGGTGTTCGCAATCAAACAATAGCCAAGCGCTGATACTGAAGCGAACAAAATGTAATCTGCAGGTTCTTTTATCCACTTTGTGAAAATTAAAATAAAAAGAAATGGAAGGCACTTTAGTAATTCTCCAATGAATGCAACTTCAATTATATTATTTGTAAGCGCATCAATAAACCCATTTAATCGAAGTGGATTAAAATTGAAGCTGAAAAACCAGGCAGCAGAACTGATTATAATTGAAAGAAAAAAGGCAAACAGATATTCTTTTAATCGATTCGATTTAAATAAATCAACTCTGAAAATATAAATACACCATAATAAAACCGGCAAGCAATTCAATGCTAAAGCAAAATAGATTGCTTCTACTTTATCGTAAATTAAATAAACATCGCCGCGGTAATTGTCAGGAATTATAATTGCAATTAAAAAAATGCATGTGATAAAAAATATAATCGAATGAAGAACCGGGCTTAAAAGTCCGTGAATTATAAAGCCTTTTCTATTTCTGGAATGAATTAATTTATGAATTGTTATACCGAGGACAACAATTAGCGGAAATGCCAAAAATGCATAAAAGACTATTTCAGCAATATTTATCAGGTGTAATAGCAGTGGCATACTAAATTCACGACCTGTTTATCTGATTTAGTTCCTTCGTCTTATAATGAAGATTTTAAATAGTCATGATTTCCTTTTCTTTCGCGTCGATTAATTTATCGACATTTGATCCGAAAGACTTGGTAATTTCATCAACTTTAGCGGAAGCTTGTTTGGCTAAATCTTCTGTAATAGATTCTTTTTCCAATTTTTTGATTTCATCTAAAGCTTCACGACGTTGATTTCTTAAAGAAACTTTAGCATCCTCACCTTCTGACTTTGCTTTCTTTACAAACTCTTTTCTTCTTTCTTCTGTAAGTGGAGGCACACTTATTAGAATGGTTTCTCCGTCATTTTGAGGAGTTAATCCCATGTTAGCAGCAAAAATTCCTTTTTCAATTTCTTCCAGCGCTCCTTTGTCAAAAGGTTTAATTACAATTGTTTTCGCATCCATAGTACTGATGCTTGCCAATTGATTTAGGGGAGTTCTGGCTCCATAATATTCAGCATAAACGTTTTCAAACATAGCCGGAGTAGCTTTACCGGTTCTGATTTTTGAAAGGACACTTGTTAAGTGATCTACTGAACCTTGCATGCCTTCTTTCATGCTATCGATAATAAAATTGAGTTCTTCCGTCATAATGCTGTTCTTTTTGCTAAGATACTAAAGTACCAATATTTTCACCCTGAATGATTTTTTTCAGATTTCCGGGTGTATTTATATCAAAGACCATGATGGGCAGTTTATTGTCTCTGCACATGGCAAAAGCCGATAAATCCATAACCTTAAGGTTTCGTTCGATAACTTCCTGGAAGGTCAGTTTATCATAACGTTCTGCTGTTGGATCTTTTTCCGGGTCTGCTGAATAGATGCCATCAACACGGGTTCCTTTTAGTAAGCAATCGGCATCTATTTCACTTGCTCTTAAAGCGGCGGCTGTATCTGTTGTGAAATATGGATTTCCGGTACCACCACTAAAGATTACAACTCTCCCTTTTTCAAGATGTCTGATGGCTCTCCGGCGAATGAATGGTTCACAGATTTTATCCATCTCGATGGCACTTTGAAGCCGGCAATATATACCTACATGTTCCAAAGCACTTTGGAGGGCGAGACCGTTGATTACAGTCGCCAGCATACCCATGTAATCACCTTGTACCCGTTCGATACCGCTATCTGCAGCATTAAGGCCCCTGTAAATATTACCTCCACCGATTACTACAGCCACCTCAATACCTATATCGGTAAGGGATTTTATTTCAGCTGCATATGATTGTGCAGCAGAAGGACTTATACCATATTGCTGATTACCCATCAGCGATTCTCCGCTAAGTTTTAGTAATACCCGTTTTATTTCTTTTTGCATCGCTGCGAATTTAAGTCAAAATTTGTAGAAATTAATCGAAGAGTTCATAGTAAAAATAAAAGCCATACAATGCCAATGGAATGCAAAACAGGATATGAAGGCTTTTAGCACCTGCCATAGTACCCATCAGTATTTTGAGAATAACCCAGGTATTTGAAAGTAAAGCTACTGCGACGATTGCTAAAGTTATATATAAAAATAATTTTAAACGTTTTAATATAAAATAAGCACAAATGAGACAGACAGTAGCTATAGGATTTATAAATTTCATCAGGGTCTCCATAAAACCGTAATAGTCACCGTTTGCCCAGGCATTATAGGTGAAGAAAAGCATCAGAAGTAAGAAGGGGATGCTTAGAAGTTTTATTTTATCGTGTGGCCTCATTTTTTTTAGTCGTTAGTCGTTAGTCGTTAGT
>JAHDHT010000204.1:0-3247 GCA_020631175.1 Chitinophagales bacterium | reverse complement strand
TTAGTCGTTAGTCGTTAGTCGTTAGTTTTGCTTTTCGGTTTTCAGTTCTTATTGCAATTCAGGATAGATATTTTTAAAATCTCAAATCTCAAATCTCAAATCTCAAATCTCAAATCCAAAGATTCTTCACTTCGTTCAGGATGACCTGTGGTCTATCCATCCAAAAAAAAAGGCCACATTAATAATGCAGCCTTTTAAATATTATTCATTAGAAATTATCCAACCGAAACACGTTTAAAATCAGTAACCGCTAATTCATTCTCAACTGTATTTAAGAAAGATTTAATTGTTTGCTTGTTGTCTTTAACAAAAGCCTGATTTACTAAAGTGTTTTCTTTAAAGAATTTGTTTAATCGACCTGTAGCAATTTTCTCTAACATCTCTTCCGGTTTCCCTTCATTTCTTGCTAGCTCTTTTCCGATTTCAATTTCTTTTTCGATCACTTCCTGCGGAACGTTATCTTTATCTAATGCAACAGGATTCATTGCAGCAACCTGCATAGCAACATCTTTACCTGCAGCTTCGATAGCATCATTAAAAGTTTTGTTCAATCCAACCAATACGCCAATTTTGTATCCGGCGTGGATGTAAGGAACAACAGCTTCACCATCTAAACGATCGTATTTAGAAACTTCTACTTTTTCTCCAATTTTACCGATGTACTCCGTTATTTTATCTGATAAAGACATACCTTCGTAATCTAAAGCCATTAAAGCCTCAAGATTTTCAGGATATTGGTTTAAAGCAAGATCAGCGATGCTTTGAGCAAAACCAACAAACTCTTCATTCTTAGCAACAAAATCAGTTTCGCAGCTTAAGTTTACTACGATACCTTTTGTGTTACCATCGTTTGTTTTTGCGATAACAACGCCTTCAGAAGCTTCACGATCAGCTCTTTTTAAAGATAATTTTTGTCCTTTTTTTCTGAGGTTTTCAATTGCTAAATCGAAATCACCTTCAGCTTCTACCAATGCCTTTTTGCAATCCATCATACCGGCACCGGTCATTTTTCTAAGCTTATTAATGTCTTGTGCTGTAATAGCCATTTTGAATAAGTACTTTATTTATTAAATAATTGTCTTCTAAAATATTTGTTAACCCTTAGCTAGACTGTTAGAATAGTAAATCCAACGATCAAATAACTAAGCTTTTTCTTCAGCAGCTTGTTTTTTAGCTTCTCTTGCCGCAGCATTATCATCTTTCTCTTTCTTGCGCTCATTTAATCCTTCCTCAATCGCATCTGTTAAATAGTTCGTAATGATTTCGATTGATTTAGAAGCATCATCATTCGCAGGAACAGCAAAGTCAACAGCATTCGGATCAGAATTTGTATCAACGATTCCGAAAGTGTTCATTCTTAATTTTTTACTTTCTGCTAATGCAATGTGCTCATGAGAAATATCAACTAAAAAGATAGCAGCAGGAATTCGGTTTAACTGAGCGATACCACCCAATACCTTTTCCATTTTATCCTTTTCACGCGTTAAAACAAGACGCTCTTTTTTGGTAACATTACTTAATGTACCATCATTTAACATCTTCTCGATGCTCTGCATTTTCTTTACCGACTTTCTGATGGTTGCAAAGTTAGTTAACATACCACCTAACCAACGCTCAGTAACGTAAGGCATTTTAACACGACGCGCAGCATTGGCAACGATTTCTTTCGCTTGCTTTTTTGTAGCAACAAAAAGAATTTTCTTACCAGATTTTGCTATGCTTTTCATTGCAGCAGCAGACTCCTGCAATTTTTCGTTTGTTTTATTGAGATCTATGATGTGAATCCCTTTACGCTCCATATATATGAATGGACGCATTTTCGGATTCCATTTTTTTCTTAAATGTCCGAAGTGTACACCGGCATCTAATAATTCTTTATTATCTAAAGTTCGCATTTGATTTTGAATTGAAGGATTAACAAATTAACGCTTAGAGAATTGCGTTTTCTTTCTCGCCTTTTTAAGACCCGGTTTCTTACGTTCCACTTTACGTGCATCACGTGTCATTAAGCTCTGTTTCTTAAGAACCGGTTTATTCTCTTCATCGTCTTTTACCAGTGCACGGGCAATACCCAAACGAATTGCTTCCGCCTGACCTTTAATTCCGCCACCATTTACGTTTATTTTACAATCCCATTTTCCCTGAGATTCAGTTAAAAGAAACGGCAATTCAATTTGATAAATCAAATGATCAACTGTAAAAAACTCTTTATAATCCTTTCCGTTTACAAGGATCTGACCGCTTCCCGGGCTCATGAAAACACGGGCAACAGCAGCTTTTCTTCTTCCTACGGCGTTTATCTGACTCATAATTACTTAATTTCTAAAGTTTGAGGCTTTTGCGCACCATGCGGATGCTCTTCACCTGCGTAAACAAATAATTTCTTGTAAATGGCATTGCTTAATTTGTTCTTAGGAAGCATTCCCTTCACAGCGTTTTCGATAACTCTTTCCGGATGCTTTGCCAACACCTGACGAGGCGTCTTGCGCTTCTGTCCGCCAGGGTAACCACTATAAGTGATATACTCCTTGTCGTCCATCTTTCTTCCGGTAAAAATTACCTTTTCACAGTTGATAACTACTACGAAATCACCTGTATCGGCATGCGGTGTAAAAGAAGGCTTGTTTTTACCTCTTAATACATCTGCAATTTTAGTTGCCAGTCTACCAACAACCATGTCTGTCGCATCCACAATAAACCACTGACGTTCAGTAGTTTGAGCATTTGCCGACTTCGTTTTATAACTTAATGTATCCACAATAAATAATTTTCCTTTTTGTAAATTTGAGCATCGCCAAAAGCCGACCCTCATTATTTTTCGGAGTGCAAAGGTACGATATCCTTCCGAAAATGGAAGTTTTCAAGCAAGTATTTTCAAAGTGATGCGAAAAAAGCATTGATTATCAGTGCATAAATCGCATGAGATTTATTTTTATAGGGAAGAAATTTTAGAAAGTGCAAGTGCAAACTCAAACTCAAATTCAAAGTTTTTCGGAGGAGAGAGGTACGAGGAGCGAACACCTTTTCCTAAAAATACTTCTAACTTCGAATCTTCTGACTTCCAGCATCGAATCTTCAAAAGCTCTCGCCTCTCGCAGCCGAATGGCGGTCTCGCTTCTCAATAATATGAAAGAAAAAACATCCTCCACACAAACAACATCCTCCCCCGCTATCCATTGCAACGCGCCCTTGCTTCAAGCGCTTCAGCATATACCCGGCTAGTCTTCCCGCTGGTCAGCCTTCACCG
>JAHDHT010000203.1 GCA_020631175.1 Chitinophagales bacterium | reverse complement strand
CTATGCTGACAATTGAATAATCATTATTACAAATAGAACAGCAACTACTAATCTTGCGATATTGAGTTTCATGGGTGTTTTTATTTGGGTTAACGAAATTTAGTAATTATAAGTTACTTCAGTTTTTCCGCATCCGCAAGAAATTTTGCCAAACCCTTATCGGTTAAGGGATGGTATAATAAAGCTTCTATCGATTTTAAAGGACATGTAGCTACGTCTGCACCTAATTGTGCAGATTGAATAATATGTAGTGGATTTCGGATGGATGCAGCTAATACTTCCGTCATAATATCCTGAACCTTAAACATATCTGCTATATCCTGAATAAGCGCCATACCGTCCCAGCCTGTATCATCTACTCTACCGATGAAAGGAGAAACATAATCCGCACCTGCGTTTGCTGCCAGAAGGGCTTGTCCGGTCGAAAAGATTAAGGTACAATTCGTTTTGATACCATTCATTGCAAAGTAATTTAAGGCTTTGAGCCCTTCTTTGATCATTGGAATTTTGATCACAATATTATCTGCTAATGCTGCAAATTGCTCCCCTTCTTTGATCATTCCTTCGAAGTCGGTTGAAATAACTTCAGCAGAAACATCTCCACCATCGACCATACCTGCTATGGTTTTGTAGTGATTAAGGATATTCGCTTCACCACTAATACCTTCTTTCGCCATTAATGAAGGGTTAGTAGTAACGCCATCAATAATGCCCATTTCCATGGCTTCAGCGATTTGTTCTAAGTTTGCGGTATCTATAAAAAATCTCATGATCTATTTTTTTGCAAAGAAAAGTCAAGCAGCGGTGAAGATTGATAGTAATCTTCCACAGAATGTTAATTCGTTAATTAAGAAACTTTGATAGAAGCCGGCACTTGCAAAATAAGCTCGATTGTAATGGAAACCCTCTAAAGCCGAATGCCAACAATGCTATTTTATGCGGGCTGACCAGCGGGAAGACTAATAAAATTTGCAGTGTTGTGCCTGAGGATTTAGTGCGTTGGAATGAAAAGCGAGGGTGCTGAATCTTACGGAGCTGAAATCTATCCTTTCAAAAAAAAAGAAATAAAAAAAGGCAAGTTACTTACATCGCACCGCTCAACCATTTACCCTTGCTCGCTTCCGCGCCTGGGGGAGTTCAACAGGAGCTGGTCGTATAAGACTTGCCAGCTGCAAAGATAGTCATTCTCATCATCTAAACCTTGATTCAGGATGCTTATTTTGTTAAAATTTGCTATAAAATTTCCAGGATTAAAGATTTGTTCTATATTTACATTCTGTTCTACTTTTAATAGAACATTGTACTCCTGCCTTTAATTTAATTATGGATCAAAAAAAAGCGTTTCATAAAGGTAGAGGTGCGCAACATAATCCGCAAAACCCTTTTCATCATCAGCATACGGTGCAAGAGCACCATGAGGGTATTGACACTTATGATGAAGAGGAATTGAGAACGGAAATCGTTATTGATTATCCGAAAAAGATTATCAATAAGGTTGATTCACCAGATTTAGGGATGATGTATTCACTCAATCCTTATCAGGGATGTGAGCATGGTTGCGCCTACTGTTATGCCCGTAATGCTCATTTTTATTGGGGATATAGCGCCGGAAAGGATTTTGAAAGTAAGATTATAGTTAAGCCTGAAGCTGCGGCTTTGTTAAGAAATGAACTGGCGAACCCAAATTGGAAGCCCAATACAATTGTTTTATCAGGCAATACGGATTGTTATCAGCCGCTTGAACGCAAGTATCGACTGACCAGATCCTTATTGGAAGTATTTGATGATTGTCGACATCCGGTTGGAATCATTACTAAAAATGCTTTGATTCTAAGGGATCTGGATTTATTGAAATCTTTAAATGAAGATCAATTGGTGCATGTGAGTATATCACTAACCACCTTGAATGAAGCTTTGAGACGGAAGTTAGAGCCAAGAACTGCCAGTGGGAAAGCGAGATTGAAAGTGATTGAAACCTTAAGTAAAGCCAATATTCCGGTTAATGTGATGACAGCACCAATAATTCCAGGATTGAATGATTATGAGCTTCCTGAATTGTTGAAGAGCGCAGCTGCAGCCGGAGCGAGAACAGCTGCTTATACTATGGTTCGATTAAATGGCGTACTTCCGGCCATTTTCGAGGCATGGATTCGCAAGGCATTTCCATTAAAAGCAGACAGGGTGCTCAATAATATCAAGTCAACCCATGAAGGCAAATTAAATGAGTCAAGATTTGGTGTACGCATGCGCGGTAAAGGTCCGATGGCTGAACAAGTAAGGCAAATGTTTGGTATATCTTATAAAAAGTACTTCTCTTCGGCAAAATCAATTCCGCCTTATAATTTGGAAGCGTTTAAAAGACCGGGAAAAAATGGTCAGCTAACAATGTTTTAGAAATTAAAACAGTGGAGGTTAATGAGATTTTAATAAATTGTTATCCGAATGTTACGTGTAGCGAGTTTAACTATTTTTCTTTTTGCATTTTTAATAGCAAATGCTCAAACGGATCCGGGAGATTTAGTCATTAATGAATTTATGGCTTCTAATGATTCATTAAGCGGATTATCAGACAGCAATGGTGGTTATGCCGATTGGGTAGAAATTTATAACACCACTTCGAATCCGATTCTTTTAACCGGGTATATGCTATCAGACTCAATTCCTGATCCCGGAAAATGGGAGTTTCCGGCAGGAACAATTATTAATCCGAACAGTTATCTGGTGATTTGGTGTGATGGAGATATCACGGATACCAAAGGAATTCATAGTAATTTCAATTTGGCTAAGGAAGGAGAAGAATTAATTCTTTCAGCCCCTAATGGTACCGTTTTAGATCAATATGTTTTTCCTGAACAATTCACTTCTGTTTCTGCTGCCCGAATGCCAAATGGAACCGGAGATTTTGAATTTACTTTTCAAACACAAAAAGCTTCTAATGATATAGAAAGACAAGACCCGGTAGGCACTTTCGATTTAGTGATAAATGAGTTTATGGCGGAAAGTGATTCTGCAAGTGGTATTGCTGAGCCTAATGGAGGATATCCGGACTGGATAGAAATTTATAATAACACCAATCAAACGGTGCGCCTAAGTGGTTACTATTTATCGGATACTTTATTAGTGAAACGTAAATGGGCATTTCCGGCTGATGCTGAAATAGAACCGAATGGATTTTTAATTGTGTGGGCAGATACAGATGTTCATCAATTTGGAATTCATAGTAATTTCAGATTGTCTTCATTCGGTGAAGAAATAATTTTAAGTCATGAAAATGGATCTGTTATAGATCAGGTTGTTTTTGGCCAACAGAGTTTGAATTTATCTTATGCCCGAAAACCAAACGGAACAGGCGCATTTGAAATTTCAACACATACTTTTAATGCAGACAATACTCCTGTTTCAATAGAAACTTATCTAAATCAGGATTTTAATATCATTCAAACGCAGGATTATTTACAGATAATAAATCCTTCCGGAAAAAACATAAATGTATTTGATCTTTCGGGGAAAATTATTCATTTTACCAGTGCAATAAATTCAACTTTTTCATTGTCGTCTCTGAATCCCGGGATATATATTATTCGTAACGAGACCGGTCAATTCAGAAGATTTATTAAACTGTAAAATGACAAAGCAACTTTTTGAGGAAGAACTATCCGGAAAATGGGTACATAAAACACGTATTCTTGAATGGATGGAATGGATTTCTAAGTCGAAATCAAGAATAGAACGTTGTTTTGAATATATAGAATCTGATGAAGAACCCATAAGTCGAAGAACGGCTTATGTATTGGATAATTACATTGAAAAACATCCTGCAAAAGGGCAGCAATATTTTCATAGAATTTTAAATTTAGTTGAAACGGCGAGCAGGAATCCTGTTTTAAGGCATAGCACCCGTATGATAACTAAACTGCAAATTCCCGACGATGAAGATGTGCATGGTCGATTGTTTGAAAAATGTATTCAGTTTATCATGGATGCTGAAATTGATGTCGCTGTAAAAGCCAATTCTTTAGTTATAATTCGTCCGTTGATTAGCTTATATCCTGATCTTCGTTATGAGTTGAGCGAGATTCTTAAAGATCAGATGGATAAAAACACTTCTGCATTTAAAGTAAGAGCCAGAGATATTCTTAAGAGCATTGATCAATAAACATTATTTGTTCTATTTTCGCAGCCTATGGCGATTCTTTTATCGGTAATATGTTCAACCTGGTTAGCACTACTGTTCAAATTGTTTGGTAATTATAAAGTGCAAACCTTTCAGGCTATTGTTGTGAACTATATTGTATGCGTTATTTGCGGATCAATTTTAGATGGCACCCTACCCTCTACGTCTGTTGTATCTACAAGCTGGTTTCCTGTTGCTGCAATTCTGGGTGTTTTATTTATCAGCGGTTTTTTTGCTATTGGAATGACCGTAAAATATTTCGGCGTAACGGTTGGTTCTGTGGTAAGTAAAATGTCTATTGCATTATCTGTTACTGCCGCATTTTTTCTTTTTGGAGAACAGGCAACTGCTTTAAAAATCTTAGGTATTTTAATAGCCATTGCAGCTGTCTTTCTAGTGAGTAAAAAAGATGAAAAAATTACATTTAATAAAAATCTCTTATTAATTCCTGCTTATGTATTTCTATGTTCCGGAATCATTGAAATACTCATTAATTATGCGCAACTTTCTCTTTTACAGGAAAGTGAGTTTAACCTTTTTAATATCTCCTTATTTGGAATAGCCGGATTAATTGGTTTTGTAATTTTAGCAGGCGGTTTAATCTCCGGAAAATTATCATTCACACTTCGCGATTTAATTGGTGGAATACTTTTAGGCATCCCTAATTATTTTTCCATTTACTTTTTATTAAAAGCATTAGCAATGCCGGATTGGAATAGCAGCATGGTCTACCCTATTGTGAATGTTTCAATTATTTCATTATCTGCTTTACTTGCATGGATGTTTTTAAATGAAAAGATAAGCCGGTTAAATACGATTGGCATTGGCTTATCTTTGTTAGCTATATTTTTGATCACCTACGGTGCCTGATATGTCAGAATCTAATGAAGCACATAACAATGATGAATTTTTAACGCTTTCTAAAGCAAGCGAAGGAATTTTCCGTTCAAAAGGAAGCCGATTTATTGCTTATGCCTTCAGAGTAGATTCGGAGACTGAAATTAAAAAACACTTATTAAGTATTCGCGAATTACATCCCAAATCGAGGCATTATTGTTATGCCTGGAAGCTGGGTTTAGGTGATAATCATTATAGAACAAATGATGATGGTGAACCTTCTGGATCTGCGGGTAAACCAATTTTCGGACAAATACGTTCTTATGGCTTAACGAATGTATTTATAGTTGTTGTGCGCTATTTCGGTGGTACATTGCTTGGGGTTCCCGGTTTGATTGAAGCTTATAAATTGTCGGCTAAAGATGCGATTGAGAACAATTTGATCGTTAAAGACCTTATAAAAGAAGATTGGCTGATTCATTTTCAATATCCGAATATGAACAAAGTGATGAGCAAAATCAAGCGTTTGGAGCTGGAAGTTTTACAACAGGATTTTCAACTGGATTGTCAAATTACCGTCCGTTTCAGAAGCAATAAATTAAGTACATTTAAGTCAGCTTTTGAAAATGAAGAAGGCATCAAAATCAAAAAGATTGAATAATATGCGTTATATACTTGTACTTTCCCTACTTATTGGATGGATATCTCTTTCTGTCAATGCTCAGGTTTTACCTCATAATCATGTATCTGAGGATTATCAAACGCACTATCAATACACCAAAACCACGAATGCTTCATTCGATAAAATAGAGCTTCAGAATGAGCAGTCTGATCTTTGGGAAGAAGAAATACGATCATTATTGATTAGCAATAATCCGCAATTAGCATTACCGGGTATCGATGTTGAATTAGCTCATTATAATGAAAGTCGTTTGGCAGCTCATTATACCTTTCAGGTTTATTATAATGCGACACGTATTTACAATAACACAATAAAGGTAAATGTTAGTCGCAAAGGAGTAGTTTATGCTATTTTTGATAATACCGATGATTTATCTACATTAAATGAAGACATGATCCTTCCTGATGCAGATGAATTATTAAATGCATATGCGCTTGATCATCCTGTTTATGAATTGTCTAATGCAGAAGTTGTTTTATTTAAGGATGGATTAAAAAAAGATTTAGAATATTGTCTTCAGTTTGATCAGATAAAAGAAGGTACGCACCTTAATGAGACCGTTATATACTCATCTGATTTCCGGGTGCTTTATGTGAAAGATAATAATACATACTTTCAGGTTGTGGACAGTGTAGCCCAGGCTTTTGTTTTTAATCCTGATCCTTTAACGACAGCAGGAGTAGATTATGGTGGAGACTATGTAGACGATAATGATAATGATGTTGAAGTTTTAAATAATGAAATTGTAGAAGTTACAATTCCGGTTACTTATAATTTAGGATTCTTTTTTCTGGAAAGTGAATTTTGTATTATCAAAGAATTAGAAGGACCGGCGACGCAAATTGCAAGTACGATCGATCCTGTTTTTCAATACACCCGATCTGAGGAAGGATTTGAAGATGTGAATTGCTATTATCATTTAACATATTACAAAACATATCTGGAGTCAATCGGTTATCCGGATTTGGTTGATTATAAAATTGAAGTAGATGCGCATGGAGTGAACGGTGCGGATAACAGCTTTTTCAACAGTAACTTCCCTACTCCCCGACTTGTTTTTGGAGAAGGCGGTGTAGACGATGG
>JAHDHT010000202.1 GCA_020631175.1 Chitinophagales bacterium | reverse complement strand
GAAAAAGTATTCTTCAAACCAACTGCCCAGTTTTCTTGTAAAACTCTCCATGCAACTGCAGTGGAAGGAAATAATCCCCATCTATTACTTGGTCCGAAACGGGAAGAACCATCTCTTCTTAATGAAGCTGTAATTAAATATTTTTCGTTTAAGTTAATATTTGTTCTTCCGAAAAATGAAATTAATCGGTTGTGTGTATTGATTGAATCACTTTTGATATTTGTTGTATAAACGTAATCACTTCCTTCCAAAACTAATTCATCACCAAATTCAAAAAATTGATTTCTTTTAAAATCCTGCCATGCGTGACCAAGATTAATTGTGAATGAAGAATTCTCGGTCTGTCCGAATTTACGTGTATAAGAGCCATAATGCTCTGCTAAAACGGTTGTATTGTCAATATCATCTAAAGATAAACGGCCATTAGTTCCACCTAAAACTTGTGGTTTATAAAATGGATCCGTTAAATTTCTTTTGTCGCCGATGGTTCTGTCATGACTTAAATTTGATGTAAGTGTGATGCCTTCTAAAAATGGCAAATCATAATCAATTTTAATATTATTTAATGTTCTCGTAGAAGACCCCGAAAAATCCTGTAGTTGAATGGTTGAAACAGGATTGTTGGTTGCTAAAACATCATTCCATTCAAAATAGCCTCCAAAAAGAGAAGCTGTATCCAGAATAGGTCTAGTAGGATCAAAACTTAATGCAGCACCAACAACATCAGGTGTATAAAGATCATTTGTAAGACCTGCTTTTGATCTGATGCCGATTCTTAAGTCATCATCTAATAATTTAAAATTTAAATTAGCAGCACCGGTTGCTTTTTCGTGTCTGGAATTGATAAGTACACCATTACTATTGATATAAGCTCCTGAAACTCTGTAGTTGAATTTTTTCGATCCACCTGAAATAGCCAATGAATGTTCCATACTTCTTCCGAACTGAGTTACTTCATCGAACCAGTTTATATTTTCTTCTCCTAAAAATATGATGTCCTGAGGTGCTTTTGCACTTATTGCATTTCTGAAGTTTTCAGGACTTAAATTAGTTGGATCTCCTGCAAAAGTACTTGCATTAGCATTTGCAGAATAGTCAACTCTGATTTTACCGGCACTACCAGATTTGGTCGTGATGATAATCACACCGTTTGCACCTCTGGCACCGTAAATTGCAGCTGCAGAAGCATCTTTTAGAATGGTAACATCTGCAATATCTCTTGCATTTACAAAATTAAACGGATTACGACTTCCAACAACTTCTCTGTGGTCTAGAGGCACACCGTCTACAACTACAAGAGGGGGTGTGTTGTCTCTCAACGAAGTTGGACCTCTGAATTTAAGTTCAGTGGCTCCTCCGGGCTCACCGTTTGATGCCACCTGTAAGCCGGCAACCTTACCGTTAATTAATCTTTCAGGTGAAGAAATGGATGCCTGAATAAAATCTTTTTCATCGATTTTTTGAACAACTCCGGTAAGGTCATCTTTTTTTACGGCACCATAACCGATAACAACAATTTCTCCTAATGTTTCAGAGTCGGGCAGTAATTGAACATCAATTACCGATTGCCCGTTTATTGCTTTTTCTATTTCGGAATAACCCAAAAAAGAAAATATTAATGTATCATTTGCTGCCGCATTTATGGAATATTTACCATCGAAGTCAGTGGCAGTTCCAACACCTTTTTGATTTTTCAACAAGACATTTACAAAGGGTAGGGGTTCATTATTCTCATCGGTTACTGTTCCACTGATTTGAGCAAAAGCAGCAGAAGTAAAAAGAATCGAAAGAAATATGAACACAAGTCTGAAGAAAAAAACATAGAGTGATTTTAGTTTTACTTTTTTCACAATGTGGATTTTTAAAATTTAAAATCAGATGTGTTTTTATGCTTTAGAAAAAAGCATAAAAAAAGGCCGGCCAGAAATGGCCGGCCTTTCAATTATTTATATAACATTCAATTATTGAACGGTAGCAGTATAAACAGCTCCATCAAATTGTAATGTTACAGTATAAGTACCGTCAGCTGCTAAGTTAATATCAGCTCCATCTACAGTTAAGAAAGAAAGATCACCACCAAGATTTAATGCCCAGTCATTTCCTGCTCTCAGTTTCCAGCTTGCTGTTGTAAAATCTCCTGTTAAAGAATAGGTTGTAATTCCCATATCAAATCCATCAGCAGTAAGCGCCTGGTCGTTTTCCCAGTCACCACCAGGTCCACCTTCACCAATTACTGCCCATCCGCCAGGAGTAACACTCGCATTCCAGCTGTCACCTTCATCAGCAGTGGAAAGAACAACATAATAAGCACCTTCTCCAGGAGTAGGGATATCATCACCACCTTGCGATAAAGCACTTAAATCACCACCTAAGTTGAAATCCCATAGGTCATTTGCTCTGAATTTGTAGAAACCTGTTCCTGCTAAGTAAACAACTCCGTACCAAGAATGAACGCCGTTATTTTCTTTGTGGAATAAGTTTTGATCAGAATCCCACGCACTTGCAGTAGCATCACCAATTACAGCCATGTTGAAGTCATTTGGATTGAAGGCTACTTCAGGAGCTTCACCTGTTTTTGTAGTCGTTAAAGACCATCCATCCTGAGCATTATAAGCAGCAGTAACAGTATATAATCCATCTTCGTCTTGCTGAATATTAGCACCACCTGTTTCAAGAGAATTTGTAGTTCCACCAAAGTTTGTGAACGACTGATAACCGTTAGCAGCATCATCTAAGCTACCATTAGGGTCAATTCTTCTGTTAATACTCCAACGACAATTGAAACGAACCTTCCACTCACCACTTCTTAAAATTACATCATCAGCAGTAAAAGTAGCACCTGTTTCAGTAATTGTTGGAGTTAATGGAGTATCAGCTCCCCAACCGTTTTCAGTAGCTGAACCAATAATACTTGCAGTCGCAATCTGATGGATAACTAATTCTTCCGTTAACTCATCATTTGTAATTTTGTATAAACCATCATTTGCGATGTTAAAAGCAGCACCACCTTCAGAAATACTCACCACTGAATAAGTGTTTTGATCACAAAGTGATCCTTCATCAGTAACATCAGTAGATGCACCACCGAATGTAGCAGTAATTTCTTTGTCAACAATGTTTACTAAGTTGTACTCACCTGAGGCTAAGTACATGTAGTTTCCGGTGAAACCAGTTCTTTCCTGAGCTGCGAAGCCTTCTGCTTCAACAACTTCACTTACTAAACCGGTAGCAGCAGTAGGATCTTGTCCTGCCACAGCTAAATATAAACCGTCAGAAACGTTAATTCCGTCCGCACCCGGATCAATAATCGGATCATCATCTTTACATGATGTGATACTTATTGCATAAACAATAAGAAGTGATAGAAATGAAAATTTAAATAAGCTTTTCATAATAGGGATAATTTGTTTATTTAATTAAATGAATTTAGTTTAAAGTTTAATGACTTTACGTCACTTTTACACTAAGCCAAGATAGTTAATTTACTGTTTAAGCAAAAGAATTTTAATGTTAACAAAGCTATGTCTATCAGTATGTTGAAGAGATTTTCACTTTCCCTTATCATTTTTTCAATAGTTTTTTGCGGACTTTATGCAAAACAGCCTGAAATTCAAATAGAACCGCCATTTTGGATCAATAATTTGAAGAATGATACTGTGCAATTAATGGTCTATGGTCCGGATATTTGTAAGTATAATTTTAAGCTACAGGATAATAGAGTTGATTTGATTAAAAAACATAATGCAAACAATTGCAATTATGTTTTTTTAGATGTAAAAATTCTTGAAAATCAATCTGAGTTTGAGTTCGTTATACAGATTGATCAAAGGAAGGAAAAATATTTTTATACTTATCAGATTAAGGAAAAAAGAACTCCGGAGCGAATAAACGGTTTTGATCAGAGTGATGCTATTTACCTGATAACTCCGGATCGGTTTTCTGATGGAGATTCTACCAATAATAATGTGCAAGGTTACACAGAAAAAGCCAATAGAAATGAAGGTGGCGGCAGACATGGAGGAGATTTAAAAGGCATTAAACAACATCTTGATTACATTCAAAATCTTGGATTTACATCTATATGGCTTAATCCGATCCTTGAGAATAACATGGAAAAATACTCTTACCATGGATATTCATGCACCAATTACTATAAAGTAGATCCGCGATTTGGCTCTAATCTGGAATACCAGGAATTCGTTGAAAAAGCACATGCAAAAGATTTAAAAGTGATTATGGATATGATCGTAAATCACTGCGGTCTTGAGCATTGGTGGATTGATGACTTGCCATTTGAAAATTGGTTAAATACCTGGGATAGTTACACAGAAACCAGTCACCAAAAATTGACACTTCAGGATCCCAATGCCTCGGATTATGATAAAAAAGTATATACGGATGGTTGGTTTGTGCCAACTATGCCCGATTTGAATCAAAGGAATCCATTTCTTGAACGTTATTTAATTCAGAACGCTATTTGGTGGACGGATTATTTGGGATTAAACGGTATAAGGATGGATACTTACTCTTATTCTGACAAAGATTTTATGAATCGTTGGGTGGATGCTTTAATGAAAGAATTTCCGGGTTTAAGTATAGTAGGGGAAGAGTGGAATGAAAACGCTTCTGTTATTTCTTTTTGGATGGATGGAAAAAAGTCTCAGACTGAAAACAATTCTAATCTTGAATTTTTAATGGACTTCCCATTAACACTTGCAATGCCTGAAGCTTTAAATGAAGATGAAAGCTGGGGTAAAGGATTAATTAAAATTTATCAGGCACTTGCAAAAGATTTTCAATATCCTTCACCTGAAAACCTTTTGATCTTTCCAGACAATCATGATATGCCAAGATTGTATTCTTTATTGAATGAAGATTTGGAACATCTCAAAATTGCAACAGCCATTTATTTAACTACAAGAGGTATTCCTCAATTTTATTACGGAACAGAAATATTAATGACAAGTCCTGTTCATCGAGATGATGGTAAAATTCGTTCTGATTTTCCGGGTGGATGGAAGGGCGATCCTGTAAATGCGTTTAATGATGAAGAATTAAATGAAGATCAATTAGAATTTAAAAATTATTTAACTGACTTACTTAAATGGAGAAAGACAGCAAACCTTGTGCATAAAGGACAATTAACACATTTTGTTCCCTTTGATGGTTTTTATGTTTATTTCAGACATCAGGGAGATGATGCATTAATGGTTATCGTAAATAAAAATATAGAACAGACAGAATTGAAATTAAACCGTTTCAACGAATTTTTATCTTCTTATAAGTCTGGAGTAAATGTAATAGATGAAAACGAATCTTATGACATACAGGAAAGTATAAGTGTTCCTCCAAAAATGGTGACAATATTAAAGTTGGAAAAATAAACAATTTAAACCGGAGCTAAATTTTTAAATGGTTTTTCTTTTGGCAGGGTAACCTGTATTGTGTCACCCGGCTTAATTTTACCTCCAGTCAAAACGGTTGCCATAATAGCCATCATTAAAACACCATTTCCATGAGCATCTTTTCCGGTAAGTGCTTTTAATAAGCCTGATTCAATACTATTAATCTGAGAACAAGGGACACGTAAGCCAGTTACCTTTAAAGTTGTTTCTCCAATATTTAATAAACTTCCTTCCGGCAATGAAAATAAATCGATTCCTTCTGTTGTTAAATTTTCACCAAGGTTTCCAGGCTTCACTTTAAAGCCTTTTTCTTTTGCAAAAAGAAAAAGTTCAGATTGAATTAAATGCACTTGCCGTAAATTTGGAATGTCAGGAGTTTTATTCATGATGTATTCATGTTGGTTTGTACTCCCTTTGTGAATATCTCCCTCTACTCCAAGTCCTTCTATTAAGGTGATTTCATCACAAGAAATTTTCCCAAATTTTCGTTCGGGTTGTTTACATGTTGCTATTATTTTACCTGTCATAGTTTAATCGATTATACCTACTTTTTTCATTAAAAAAGTAGCATTTTTTGTTTTGCAAATACCCTCCTTTAAAATATAATCAAAATATAGGTCATTGTTTTTTATTTGTCCCTCAAAACATAAATTATTTAAATAGTCAGGGTATTCATTAGTTGTGTTGCAAACTTCCAGATCGTGTGTGGCAATACCTCCGATTACATTATGTTTAATCATTCTCTTTATTACTTCTATTGTGCCATTTCTTTTGTCGTCAGAATTTGTTCCTCTTAAAATTTCATCAAGCAAAATAAAACATTGTTCGCTTTCTAAATTGCTAATGATGTATTTTAAACGCTTTACTTCTGCATAGAAATAACTTTCCTGATCGGCTAAAGAATCAGACATTCGCATGGAAACAAACAATGGCAAAATATCAATATCTGCCTTTTTTGCGCAAACTACTGAACCGCAATAAGCTAGTACGAGATTTACACCCAGGCTTCTTAAAAAGGTACTTTTACCGGACATGTTTGAGCCTGTTAAAATGAAGAAAGGATGCTGAGTAAGATCAATACTATTGCTGATCCGTATTTGTTTATTAATAAGTGGGTGACCAATTTCTTGGAAGCTAAATTGTTTTTCTTTATTAAACTCAGGGAAACTAAATTCCGGATTATTAAAATATAAATTGGCAAGACTATTCAAGTGTTCGATTTTACCAATACTATTGATCCATAGATTAATTTGATCGGCATACTTTTCTTTCCATCCAATCAGTTGATTTAAAACATGCACATGGAAGAGAAAAAAGCCGTTAAAAATTAATGCAACAACCAAATTTTGAACAGATTCTAAATTGGAAAAAATGCGACTTA
>JAHDHT010000011.1:35181-37361 GCA_020631175.1 Chitinophagales bacterium | reverse complement strand
CTTTTTGGTGAAAAAACAAAAATATTAGAAAACTGGATTAAAGGGGAACGTTATATTTTCAGCACTGTAAATAATAAAAATTTAACAGGCTATTATGATCTAAATATTGGCAATCGCCAAAAATATAAAATGAAAGTTTCCGGCCCTGTTGCAAAACCGAAATTTCAGATTATTCAAAAAGATTCAGTAATCGCAGATATTGATGCTACGGTAAAAGAAAATCTAATTACACTCGCATTTAATTTAGATAAAGAAAAAGAAAGAAATAAAATTCGCTTAAGCGGCTGGGAAGTTGGTCAGGCTGAATATGAAGGTCGCGGTCAATTAGCTACCGGTAAATATGTAGATTGGTCTGCTAACAGAACCGGTTTATTAAAAGAAGAAAAAAAGGAGAAAAAGGACAGCCAGAAAAAAGAGGAAAAAGAGGAAGAGGAATTACCCTTAATTGAAGATGTTATTTATCCTTTCCAGGCCTATGGTTATAAAGATAAAAACCGACCGCAGAAAAAATCTGCTTTAATTACTAATGCTACGGTATGGACAAATGAAAGTGACGGTATTATTGAAAATTGCGATGTCCTTATTAAAGATGGTAAAATAAGTAAAGTTGGAAAAGGCCTTAATACAAGCGCAGATATAGAAATTGATGGAACAGGTAAACATGTTACTTGCGGAATAATAGATGAACATTCTCATATAGCTATAAGCCGAGGCGTTAACGAATGGACACAACAAAGTTCTGCTGAGGTAAGCATTGCTGATGTGGTAAATTCTGAAGACGTAAACATTTATCGTCAACTGGCAGGAGGTGTAACTGCCGCACAATTATTGCATGGATCTGCAAATCCAATCGGAGGACAAAGTGCATTAATTAAAATGCGTTGGGGAAGTACTCCGGAAGAAATGAAAATTAAAGGAGCGGATGGCTTTATAAAATTTGCTTTAGGAGAAAATGTAAAACAATCAAACTGGGGTGATGATAATACCATTCGTTTCCCTCAATCAAGAATGGGTGTTGAACAGGTTTTTATAGATCATTTTTCAAGAGCAAAAACATACAAGTCAACTTCCGGAAAAAAGAGAAGAGATTTAGAACTCGATGCAATCGCAGAAATTTTAGATAAAAAACGATTTATTACATGTCACAGTTATGTGCAATCGGAAATAACAATGCTCATGAGGGTTGCAGAACAATTTAACTTTAACATCAATACGTTCACACACATTCTGGAAGGATATAAAGTTGCCGATAAAATGAAAGAGCACGGTGTTGCCGGATCGACATTTTCTGATTGGTGGAGATATAAATATGAAGTAATGGATGCGATTCCTTACAATGGTGCAATGCTTCATCAGATGGATGTTTTAACCTCATTTAATTCGGATGATGCAGAAATGGGTCGACGTTTAAATCAGGAAGCTGCAAAAGCCGTAAAATATGGAGGGGTTTCTGAAGAAGAAGCCTGGAAATTTGTAACATTAAATCCTGCAAAAATATTGCACCTTGATGATCAGATGGGTTCATTAAAAGCAGGAAAAGACGGTGATGTAGTAGTGTGGAGTGGCAATCCCTTAAGCTCCTTTTCAAAAGCAGAACAAACTTTTGTTGATGGTGTCTTACTCTTCGATATTGAAGAGGATCAAAAATTAAGGCGTCAAATTCAAATAGATCGAAACAGAATCATTCAGAAAATGATTGACTTTAAAAAGAATGGTGGTTCAACTAAAAAACCAAAACCAAAAAGTTATCATTTATGGCATTGTGACGACACCAATCACAGCGGTGGACATGGCCATGGACATGAAGATGATGAAGATTAAAAAAGAACAGTTATGAAGTTATATATATTCACATTTATATTTTTATTGACAGGAATGTTTGTAAATGCACAAACAGTTCCTGCGCCCGGAGATGAACAGGATGTTCCTATTTTATTAATGGGTGGAATAGCTCATCTCGGAAATGGAGAAGTTATTCAAAATAGTGCTATTGCATTTGAAAATGGAAAACTGACCATTGTTGCTGATGCGACAGTTATTCGTCTTGATATGGATGAATACAAAGTAATCCGCATTGATGGAAAACATGTTTATCCCGGTTTGATTGCTCCTTATACTGAACTGGGCCTAACTGAAGTTGAAGCAGTTAGAGCAACAGACGATAGTCGCGAAGTAGGTGT
>JAHDHT010000011.1:31806-35081 GCA_020631175.1 Chitinophagales bacterium | reverse complement strand
GCCTAACTGAAGTTGAAGCAGTTAGAGCAACAGACGATAGTCGCGAAGTAGGTGTATTTAATCCGAATGTCAGATCGATTATTGCTTACAATACTGATTCACAGGTTACCCCTACCGTTCGTTCTAATGGTATTTTAGTTGCTCAAACGATCGGAGGTCGCGGAAGAATAATTGGAACCTCTTCTATTGTTCAGCTAGATGCGTGGAATTATGAAGATGCTATTGTAAAAGAAAACGATGCTGTATTTATCTGGTGGCCAAATCAATGGCGATTTAAAGGCTTCTGGGAAGGCGGAGGCGTCGAAGAAAATAAAAAGTATAATGATCAGATAAATGAACTAACAGCATTTATGGATCAGGCAAAAGCTTATTGTGAAGCCGGTTCAGGTAGATCAAAAAATCTAAAGTTTGACGCCATGTGTCCTTGCTTTACTAAGGATAAAAAAATAGTTATTGATGTAGATTATATAAAAGATATTTTAATTGCTATTAACTGGGCAGAAAAATATGGAATCGATTTAGTTTTAGCCGGTGCTAGTGATGCACATCATATTGCAGACGAACTGGTAAAGAAAAATATAGCCGTTATTTTAAGACCGGTTCACAGTCTACCATTAAAAGCACATGATGATATTGATCTTCCTTTCAGAATGGCAAGTATTTTAGAAGAGGCAGGCGTTACTTATTGTTTATCTACTCCTGATTTTTCAGGTGATACCAGAAATTTACCTTTTCATGCCGGTACAGCTGTTGGTCACGGTTTATCAGAAGAAAATGCTGTTAAAGCAATAACCGGAAATGCTGCTAAAGTTTTAGGAATTGATGATCGCTTAGGCACAATTGAAGAAGGAAAAGATGCTACATTAATTATTTCGGAAGGAAATATTTTAGATGTAAAAAGTCATAATATTATTCATGCTTTTAT
Source organism: Chitinophagales bacterium (assembly GCA_020631175.1). Taxonomy (GTDB): domain Bacteria; phylum Bacteroidota; class Bacteroidia; order Chitinophagales; family JAHDHT01; genus JAHDHT01. Next base: position 34,156 of record JAHDHT010000011.1, on the reverse strand, counting down.
TGATGGAAGAAAAGTTAATCTTGGCAACAAACAAAAAGATCTTTACAAGAAGTTTATGAAGAAGTATGAAAAAGAAGATCAGATTAAATTTTAATCCTTAATTAATGTGTTTGAGATATGATTAATTTTCTTAGTCAGCTATTGCAGGAAAATTACTCTATTGAATTAGATCATTTTTCTGAATTAGCCGGGTATGATAGTAAAAACATAAAAATAACTGACCTGCAAGGTCAAAAATATGTTTTGAAGTTATACTCAGCAAGAGAAGACCGGGTTTTTATTGAAGAAGAAACTGAGTTAATTAATCGAATCAAGATTGATAATCTGGAATTCCCAATATCTATTCCGTCCAAATCAAAGGAAAATCTTATTGAAGTTAATCATGATGTATTTTGTTATGCTCGTTTACTTCCTTATATAGAAGGCAGTTTTTTAGCGGAAGAAACAATTACTGATTCAATTATTGCAGATCTTGGTACTTATTGTGGAATGATGCATAATCAGTTAAACGATTTTAATCGAAACAGTTTCCATGCTAAAAATTTTATCTGGAATTTAGATCATTGGGCCGAATGTATGCAGTGGATCGATTTTATTAAAGATCCGGAAAGAAAAAAAATAGTTCAGCATTTCTACATCAACTACAAGACAAATATTTTTGATAAAGTATTTCATTTGCCCAAACAAATCATACATAATGATTTAAATGACTGGAATATATTAATCAAAGATGGTCATGTTTCAGGGATAATTGATTTCGGTGACGCTTGTTATACAAGTAAAATAAATGACATCGCTATTGCATTAAGTTATCTCTTTATGCAAAGGAAAGATTTCATTAAAGTTTCCATTCTATTCTTAAATAATTATGTAAAGCAAAGCACTCTTCAGGAAAACGAAATTGAGGTATTATACAATCTAATTGCCGCTCGGCTTTGCACCAGTGTATTGAGTAGTGCTTTTGAGAAAACGAACAGACCTGAAAATACCTATATCTCAGTTAGCGAAAAAGGTGCTTGGCAAGTACTGCATGCTTTGCTTGAAGTAAATCCTTATGGATTTGAATCAAGATTAAAACAGGTCTTTTTAAATGAATCTTCTGAAACAAATGATGCACTTGAAATTCTTGCCAAACGAAAAGCATTTGTGAATCCATCTTTAAGTTTGAGCTATAAGAAACCTATTCACATGATGGGTTCTGCCTTTCAGTATATGTATGATGTAGCCGGTAATACATTCTTAGATGCTTATAATAATATTCCACACGTTGGACATCAACATCCGGTTGTTGTTGATGCTATTCAAAAAAAAAGCGCTAAATTAAATACAAATAGCCGTTACCTATATCGTTTGTTAGGAGATTACAGTGAAAAGTTAGCTAATAAATGTGGACCACATCTCAACAAAGTATTTTTGGTTAACTCCGGTAGTGCAGCGTCTGACTTAGCATTTAGAATTGCAAATTCAATAAGCGGTAGTAATAATTTTGTTGTAATGCAATATGGCTATCACGGCAACACTAAAGTCGGAATTGATTTAAGTCATTACAAATTTGGTGGCAAGGGTGGTTTCGAACAACCGGCAAATATAACGGTATTACCGATTCCTGATTTATATAAAGGGAAATTTGGAGACAATATAGAAGCTTACATTCAAGAAGCTGTTCAAATGATCGACAAGATGGAGAATGTTGCGGGTTTCATCGCTGAACCAATAATTGGATGTGGTGGTCAGGTACCTATACCGGCAAAATATTTAAACGCCATATATAAAGCTATTCATAAAAAAGGCGGTATCTGTATTTCAGATGAAGTACAGGTTGGTTTTGGTAGATTAGGTTCTTCCTTTTGGGGATATGAATATTTACAAGTTGAACCGGATATTGTTGTTTTCGGGAAACCGATGGCTAACGGTCATCCTATGGGAGGAATTGTTTGTTCGGATACGGTCGCAGAACAGTTTAACACAGGGATGGAATTTTTTAGTTCATTCGGCGGCAACCCGGTAAGCTGTGCTGCTGCGATGGCTGTTTTAAATGTATTAGATACTGAAGCTTTACAAAAGAATGCCTTTCGAACCGGCAGTTATTTTACACGAGCCCTGAAGAGGCTTCAAAACGATTATGCTGAGATAGGTGATGTACGGGGTGAAGGATTATTCGTTGGTATTGAGTTTGTAGTACCGGGCTCCAAAAATCCTGACACTCTAAAAGCTGCCTATGTAAAAAATGAACTGAGAGCAAGGCATATTTTAGTTAGCACTGACGGGCCGGATGAGAATGTAATAAAAATGAAACCGGCTTTATGCTTCAATTCTAATAATGTTGATCAGGTATGTTTACAGATCGACA
>JAHDHT010000011.1:27551-31706 GCA_020631175.1 Chitinophagales bacterium | reverse complement strand
CCGGCTTTATGCTTCAATTCTAATAATGTTGATCAGGTATGTTTACAGATCGACAATATTCTCAAAAATTGAGAAATCTTTCGACCGAATTACTTTGTCATAAAAAAGTCAGAATCGATATGACAAATGATCTTTTACTCTTTAAAACTTGTTCTTTCCCCGAGTCTTAACTTGCTTTGCACAAGTTCAAATAATAATCTTGCCGGTCTGTGGAAATTCCGGCAAACAAAAAATTTTAGGGTATATGTTCAAAAAATTACTTTTAGTGATGTGGGCTTTCTTTGCCTTCTCTCAAATCACATTTTCTCAGGTTGTAACGGTCAACACAGGAGCTGCATATAGTCAGCAGGTATTCTATAGTTTTGAAAATGGAACGGTAAAAACAATTGATAATGATGATTGGGATATTGCATTTTCGGTTTATGGTCAGCAAGACGCTGCAATTTTCATAAATGAATCAACTGACTACAGTTATGGAACGGTTGCCGAAATCCAATTATACGAAGCGCCAGTGCAAGAATTTAATACGGAGTTTACTATTGACGATTTATCTGACCGTTTATATAACCAAGAAAAAAACTGGAATACAGGTGCGTTTAATGAAAATAAAAATCCTGCCGACCCTTTTGATTATGGTTGGGGTGTTTACAATCCTGCAACAAATACTGTTGAAGGTTCTAAAGTTTATTTAATGGTACTGAAAGATGGATCTGCAAAAAAAATAATGATCGAAGCATTAAATTTAACGACCTATTCTTTCCGCTATGCAGATTTTGACGGGTCAAATGAAATTACCGCAACAATTGATAAAAATGATTTTCAAGGCCAAACCTTAGCCTATTATTCAATTGCAAACAATGAAGTTTTAAATGCAAATGCTGCAGAATGGGATCTATTATTTACGAGATATGCAACTCCCTTAGACGACGGATACGGAAATATTTTAGAATACAATGTAACAGGAGTTTTATTGGGTAAAGATATTGAAGCAGCTGTTTCGCAAGGAGTTCTGTTTGATGATGTTAATCCTTCTGAATTTCAAAATGAATTAGTTAGTCAATTAGACATAATAGGTCATGACTGGAAATTTTTCGATTTAAATTCTTTTGAATGGTTGGTTGATGAAGACGCAGTATATATTATCAAACTAAGAGATGGTTCTTATCAAAAAATAAATTTTATTGATTTTGAAGGATCTTCTACGGGAGTCATTTCTTTTATAACCGAATCAGCTGTTGTTACTTCAGTAAATGAAATAAACAACAATCCTATTTCACTTTATCCGAATCCTGTAATCGACAAGCTAAATATAAACAGTCCGGAATTAATTGAACGTTTTGAAATTTACAATTCAAACGGAGCGCTTGTACTTAAGCAGGTGATAAACGCGCTTCAATTTGAAATTCCATTTAATGATGTATCAAAGGGGGTTTATATCATTCGTATGTATGGAGAGGAATCTAATACTGTTTATCAGGAATTGATTTCTAAATAAATTTGAAAATACTAAAATTAATATGGGTGTTTTATCTTCCTGTGCTTTTATTAGCACAGGAAGATTCTTTATTTTTAAGCGATTCTTCTTTACTGTTAATTGAAATGGATGACATTATTGTCACAGGTCAATATCAGGCTTCAAGTTATAAAAAAGCCATCAATCAAATTGAAGTAATTAAAAATGAAGAGATTCAGCAAAGTGGTGCAAACCGTTTAAACGAAGTCTTACAAACCTTTAAAGGCTTTCAAATCTCTAATGATCCTATTTTTGGAAGCACACTAAATGTGCGTGGTGCAGGAAGCGAAGATATTGCCATATTAATTGATGGTGTTCCTGTTATTGGGAGATTAAACGGCGCACTTGATCTTAATCAAATTTCAGTTCATAATATAGAACGTATTGAAATTGCTAAGGGAGCGCTTTCAGCTCAATATGGAAATCATGCCAGTGCAGGAGTAATCAATATTATTACCAAGAAAAACAGTGAAGCACCATTTGAAATAAAAGCAAGTCAACAATCTGAAAGTATTGGAATCAATGATCAGTTTTATGGAATAATTCTTGGACATAAAAATTTAGGAGCTAACTTTTCCATAAATAAACACCATAACCAGAACGTTATCAACGATTCACTTCGGGTATTTGAATCTGTTGATTTGGGTGGAGGATTTAGTAGCAAAATTAAAAAATACCCATGGCACCCAAAAGATCAACTAACGTTTACAGGTGGTTTAAATTACAAGCATAAAACAATAAATGCGCTAAACATAAACTCATCTATACAGTATCGTTATTTTGATGAACTGGTATTTAATGCGGGAGAAATAAGAAGACCACAGTTTGAGCCATATGCTAATGATGAGCGTTATCAAACAAAAAGAAATGATATTCAGGCTCAAGTTGGCTTAAACGGTTCAAAAGAACATTATTGGAACTTTATAATTGCACAAAATTTATACGATAGAGTATTATTCGCAGACAGATATGTTGTAGAAGGAGACAGTATCGATCAAAGTTTAAGTGCTGCAGATAGCACACAATTTAAAAGTTACTACAGCAAAGTCTCCTGGAGTAAAGCCTTTGACAATTTCACTTTTCAAAATAATATAGAATGGAATTATGAGGAAGGAAGTGGAGATAAAATTATTGATTCCGAAAATCAATCAGATTCAACAGTCGCAAAAATAAATGACATTGCATTTAGCGGAGGAGTTCAATGGAAAATTTCAAAAAATTTATTCAGCCAATTCATGTTGAGAAAATCAATTAATTCTGATTATGCAACTCCAATTATTCCATCCCTAAATATCAATTATAATTTAAGACCTGATATAAATATTAAAGCAGCTTATGGGCATGGATTCAGAGCTCCGAATTTGAAAGAATTGTATTTAAGTTTTATTGATGTCAATCATTTTATTCTAGGTAATCAAAATTTGAAACCGGAGCGAAGTCAACAAGTTAATGTAGAAATTAATTACGCTCAAAATGATTGGTTAAGTCATCAACTCGAATTCTACTCTACTTCAAAACAAGATGGAATTATTTTAGCCGAGTATGCACCGGCTGAATATAATTATCAGAATATTCGCAACCAGCATATTTATGGTACTGCTTATACAAGTACTATTACAAAGGGAATTATAGATTGGGATTTTACTTTTCATTTTAATAATCGGGAAGCACAAATAGATAGCATTGAGAATCGATATGTTCCTGCAATTGATTTAAGCACTCAATTAAACATCCGAATTGATCAATTACGGTCAAACATTCAGTTCTCAGGAAGATATAATGGCCAACAAGAAACTTATTTTATTAACGAAATCGGTTTATTAAATACTCGAATTCAATATCCATTTTACTTTGCAGATTGCAGTATACAAACGAATTGGTTTAATAATGTATTCTCCACAAAAGTTGGTGTGAAAAATATAACGAATACATTAACGGTCGAAAGTAGTATTGCTTCGGATCAAATCGGGCATAACAACGATGTGCAGAGCAGACCCTTTCATATGGGAAGGAGTTTTTTTATAAGCATGCAATTACAACTACAATAATTCATCAACCGGATTCCAGTATATTTCTTTAAAATTCTGTACCTGGTCGTCTTTTACTTTTATTCCTTCTTGTTCAAGTAAACTTTGCATTAAATCGGGACCAGCAAAATGATGTTTCCCTGTTAGCATTCCGTTTCGGTTAACAACACGATGCGCCGGGACGGAAGGTGTAACATTATGTGCATTATTCATTGCCCAGCCAACTACTCTTGCCGATTTGCCTGTACCTAAATATTTTGCAATTGCACCATAAGAGGTGACCCTTCCTTCCGGAATTAACCTTACTACGGCATATACCTGAAGAAAAAAGTCTTCATTTCTTTTCATAAAATGAAATTATAAATTTTATGGAAAACATATCTTTGCAATGATGTCGAATTTTGTAAAAATAAAAGCGGGTAATATTTCCCATCTTACCGACGCGCGCTATTTTGCTGCTATTGGCGCAGAATGGGTTGGATTAAATTTCAGGAAGGAAATAAATGCTTTAAGTGTGGAGGATGCCGTAACTGTTAAGAATTGGATCGTAGGTCCTTCAATTGTTGCTGAGTTTGATTTGTTTGATCCGGATTATATATTTCAAATTTGCAATGC
>JAHDHT010000011.1:24951-27451 GCA_020631175.1 Chitinophagales bacterium | reverse complement strand
TTGTTGCTGAGTTTGATTTGTTTGATCCGGATTATATATTTCAAATTTGCAATGCTCTTCAAACAAATATAATTCAGCTTCCTGTAAGTGAGATTCCTGAAGATGGCACTTCGGATTATGAGATCTTCGCTGCTTACAAAAATACTGCTCCTGTTGATGCAGCAAAAATATCAGTTCTTGAAACAGAAGATTTCTCTTTGATTGAACAATTATTAGAGACGGATAACAATTACATTTTCAATTTGAACAACAATTTTGAGCTTGCGAAGAAAATTGTTGGGAAGGATACCTTTTTTGCTTTACAAATTGAAGGAAGTGCTGAGGAAGAAACCGGTGTGAAATCGTTTGAAGAAATTAATTCTTTCTTTGATTGGATGGAAGAGAATGAGTTATTTGAAATATGAATTATTTGTTCTTCCACCCTCGGACCACTGCGTTGGGTCCGGTCCCTCCAGCGGGACATTATTTTTCGGTGCCGAATAAATTCAACCCTACAAAGTGTACTTCAAATATGTAATTGCTTTTCCTAAATCCAGATGCATTTTCTCGTAGTAGGTTTTAATATTCAAAATCTCAGGTCGGTCTGGTTTGGCATAAACATCCGGAATGTCCTGAATCAAATTTAATTTTTCTTCTTCGATTACTTCTTTTGTAAACTCATACAACTCTTGAGAATCAGTTTTCAAATTAATAAAACCCCCGTCCTTTAAAATAGGTTTGTACAAAGCTAAAAACCGAGATGAGGTTAATCTTTTTTTCGAACGGCTCTTTCGTAGATATGGATCAGGGAAAGTGATCCATATCTCATCTACTTCATTCGGCTCGAAATAAAATTCAATCAATTCAATTCTTGTTCGTAAAAATGCAACATTATTTAATCCACGATCGACTGCCTGTTGAGCACCATTCCAGATACGGTTTCCTTTTAAATCCACCCCAACAAAATTCTTATCCGGATAACGTTCGCCTAATCCAACTGAATATTCACCTTTACCACATGCTAATTCCAGAATAAGTGGATTTTCATTTTTGAAGACGTCACTTCTCCACTTACCTTTCAGCAATACTCTATCATCCCCTAAATGCTTCACATAAGGGCTTTCCCAATGATAATTCTGGAAAACGTTTGGTAATGAATTTAAGTCAGCAAACTTTTTGAGTTTACCTTTGCCCATTTTTAATACAAAAGATTTTTATCCTTCCCAAATAATACGACCTTCCATGTCGTACCATTTTTTAAACCATTCAATATACTTCTTCTCAACCACCCCACGCTTCACTTTTAAGGTAGGTGTAAGCATTCCATTTTCTACTGTAAATGGTTCTTTTAACACAATATATGTATGTACATGCTCGTGATGATCTAAAGTTGGATTTAAGGTTTCTCTTGTAGTAGCTAAAGACTTAGTAACGGTCTCCTTATCAGCTGCCAGACCTTCCTCAGAGAGACAAATTAAAGCAATCGGCATTGGAACGCCATTACCAATTAAGGTAGCCTTCTCAACATGCGGATTTCCTTCAATTGCCAATTCAATTGGCGCAGGCGCGATATATTTACCCTTATCCGTTTTAAATAAATCTTTAACACGACCGGTGATATATAAAAATCCGTCACTGTCTACTCTACCCTGATCTCCGGTTTTTAAATATCCATCCTCAAAAGTATCTTTTGTCATTTCCGGTTCTTTATAATAACCGTTCATTAGTCCGGCATGCTTAATTAAAATTTCACCTTCATCACTGATTTTCACATCAACATATTTTAAAGGTTGACCTACGGCACCAATTTTAATTTTGTTGCTTCTTGAAGCGTGCGAATAACAACAGTTTTCTGTCATTGCATAAGCTTCCTGAATATTTATACCAACAGATGCGTACCATTCTAACAAAGATTTAGAAATTGGTGCAGCTCCTGAGAATACATTTGTTGCCTCCGTTAATCCTAATCCTTCCTTCAGTTTCTTCTTAACTACATTTTTAAGAAATGGAATTTTCAAAAATGTATTTAATTTCTTCTGAGGCATTTTCTGCAAAATCTTTTGCTGAAATTTATCCCAGATTCTTGGAACTGCTAAGAAAGTATTTGGCGATGCATGTTTTAAATTATCCGGGAACGATTCTAATGTTTCTGCGAAATAAACTTTACCGCCGGCATAGATACTTCCCATTTCAACTAGAAGTCTTTCAGCAATGTGGCATAGTGGTAAATAAGAAAAGAATTTAGATCCTTCAGTTACGGTAATATCACTTAAAGCATGTGTAGCGGCAAAACCGAAATTTAAAAAGTTATGCATTACACCTTTTGGCATACCGGTAGTTCCTGAAGTATAAATAATAGAAGCCAATTCATCATTGCTTCTGGTCGGACTATCGGTTATTGGATCATGCTTAGAAGTTAATGTGTCCCATTTATCGAACTCATCAGGCCCCCAAAGTTGAGTGGAAATTTTTATAATATCATCCGGAATTCCCGGGCGCATTTCTCTCCATGGATCAGCAT
>JAHDHT010000011.1:12189-24851 GCA_020631175.1 Chitinophagales bacterium | reverse complement strand
ATTTTTATAATATCATCCGGAATTCCCGGGCGCATTTCTCTCCATGGATCAGCATCAAGCTTACCGATAAAGATTGCTTTTGATTCAGAATGTTCTAAAATCTGCTTTACCGTTTTTGCATTTAAATTCGGGTACATAGGTACGCCAATATAACCTGCTGCCATAATAGCCAGATCCGTCATGATCCAGTAAGCATCATTTTTAGATAAGAAAGCGACTTTCGCATCCTCCCCTAAATTCATAGCCTTCAAAACGCCGGCCATTTTTCTTACTTCATCAGCAACTTGCTTCCAGGTATAGTCAATCCATTTTCCATCTTTTGGCTGACTCATATATACAGCATCTGGTTTGGTTTGCTCCCAGTGCCATAACATTTCCAATGGTGTTTTTACATTCAATTCTTTTCCCATAATGTCTTTGATTGTCGAGTTGATTTGGAAAATCAATATAAGAAAATTTGCTGCGTTTTTTTGCTCTTATGCCCTACATTTTAGCTGCCTTATCGAATAATTTTATCTTTGCAATTCAATTCGAAATTTATGCTCGATAAACTGGCCGCCATAAAGCTGCGTTGGGAAGAACTGGAAGGAAAATTATCTGATCCTGAATTGGTTAAAGACATGAAAGTCTTTACCAAAACAAGTAAAGAATATAAAGACCTCGGTGTGATTGTCGACGCCTATCATAAGTACCGTGATGTAATAAGTAACATCGAATTCAATAAGCAATTATTGAAAGAAGAGAAAGATGAGGAAATGCGGGAAATGGCAAAAATGGAGCTGGATGATTTGAAAACTTCTCAGGAAAAAATGGAAGATGAAATCAAACAATTGCTGATTCCAAAAGACCCTGAAGATGAAAAAGATGTTATCCTCGAAATTCGTGCCGGCACGGGTGGCGATGAAGCTGCTATTTTCGTCGGTGACTTATATCGCATGTATTTGAAATACTGCGAAAGCCATGGTTTCAAAACTGAACTTCTTGGAATGAATGAGAGCTCTGCCGGTGGATACAAAGAAATTTCAATGAGCATTACCGGTACAGATGTTTATGGTACTTTGAAATATGAGAGTGGTGTGCATCGGGTACAACGCGTACCGGTTACCGAATCTCAAGGTCGGGTACATACGAGTGCATCTTCTGTTGCCGTTTTACCGGAAGCAGATGATGTTGATGTAAATATTAATCCCGCCGACTTACGAATCGACACTTATCGGGCATCGGGTGCGGGTGGACAGCATGTAAACAAAACAGAGTCTGCTGTTCGAATAACACATATTCCAACCGGTGTTGTTGCCGAATGTCAGGATGGAAGATCGCAATTGAAAAACCGTGAAACGGCTATGAAGATGTTGCGGACAAAGATTTATGAAATTGAATTAGCCAAACATCAGGCTGCTATTGCCAACAGGAGAAAAACGCTTGTTTCTACGGGAGATCGGTCAGCCAAAATCAGAACCTATAATTATCCGCAAGGAAGAGTAACCGATCATCGAATCGGACTTACCTTATATAACTTAGATAATATAATGAATGGAGACATTCAGCATATTCTCGACGAGTTAAGGCTTGCTGAAAATGCGGAGAAGCTGAAAGAGGGAGGATTGGCTTAATAAGTAGCAAGTAGCAAGTAGCAAGTAGCAAGTAGCAAGTAGCAAGTAGCAAGTTAAATTTTCTTAGATCGAAATTGCAAACTGTAATACCCTTTATAGTTCGCTGCTCAGACCCTCACTTACTTTCGAAAACTCGACTAACAAGGGCAGCTTAAAATAAAAAAACCCGATCGAAAAACGACCGGGTTATATATAAAGTTGATTAAAATCAAATTAAGAAAGGGATCACTCCAATTTGAAACGAACAGGTAATTTGTAAGCCACTTTCACAGCCTTACCTCTTTGTTTTCCAGGTTCCCAGTTTGGCATTGACTCAACTACTCGTTGAGCTTCTTTACCACATCCACCTCCAATATCACGAAGTGTTTCAATATCAGTAATAGAACCATCTTCATTTACAACGAAAGAAAGTACAACTAATCCCTGAATATCATTTTCTTTTGCAATTGGTGGATACTTGATGTTACCATATAAGTACTTTAATAATTCTTCATCTCCACCAGGGAAAGAAGGCATATCCTCTACAATGGTAAAAATCTCCGGTTCTTCTTCAACGATTTCTTCCGGTTCTTCTTCAACTTCCTCGATTACTTCCTCTTCGATTTCCTCGACTTCAGGAATTTCAACTGCTTCGACTTCTTCAATAATAGTCTCTTCAATTTCAGGTTCGTCTTCTAAAACCTCTTCATCTTCTACCACTTCCAGTTTCGGTGGCGGAGGCGGAGGCGGAGGCGGAGGCGGCGGCTTCTTTTGTTCAGTTGCCGGTGGTTCAATTTCAATGTCATCCGGTAAAACCAGATCACCAAGATCGTAAGTCGTTTCGTCTTTTGTTTCATAAGTGAAAGCAAAAAGCGTAAGACCAACTGCTAAAGCAAGACCTCCTAATAATACAGGAGCGCCCATCTTGTCGACATTCACACGATTGAACTTTTTAACAAACGAGCTCTTCACTTCTTTGTCAGAGCCATTTCTTCCATCCCCAAAAATCAGGTAAAAAATCTTACCAATATTTGCCGAGATACCAATCACCCCCATAAGCAGCGAAATGTACTTTACAAATACATTATCAGCCACAAAGAAAATGAGTAACCAGATCAGAGAGAATAGCAAGAAAAATATTGCTACAGGAAGTTCCCCAATATGGCGTTCAAAAAAATTACGCATTGTTTAGCTTTTTTAGGTTACGAAATAGAGCTATTCCGATTAATGCACCTGCTATATTAGCAATAATATCCAGCAATTCAAAATAGCGATCCTTCAAAAAAAAGTGTTGTGACAATTCAATGAATATCCCCAGCAGGATACTGATTAAAACGCTGCCCAACAAGCCTTTATTATTGAAGATGCGCCATGCCGGCGATTTGGTGTCCAGATATAAAAATCCAACCAAAAAAAAGTATAATATAAAATGTACGACTTTGTCGAAGCCGAACAAATCCTGCCATTTAAAAGAAGGAATACTCTTGCCCGGAAGATGGCAAAGAATCAGTATAATCAGGCCCCACCAGAGCCATAAATAAGGTTTGCTTAAAAGACTGATCAAATTAATCAGGCATCCGCTTCCTCAATACAATTCGTATAGCCTTTGGCATCTAATAAAGGCTCACCCTCAGCATAATCTTCCGCCAGTTCAATCTTAATCATCCATCCATCCTCATAAGGCGATTCATTCACCAATTCAGGCGCGTCTTCCAGTTTTTCATTCACTTCAATAATCTTCCCCTTCACCGGCATAAATAAATCCGAAACCGTTTTTACCGCCTCCACAGAACCAAAAATCTCAGCCTGATCCAGCTCTTCATCCATCGTTTCAATCTCCACATAAACAATTTCGCCCAAAGCATCCTGCGCATAATCCGTTATGCCAACCGTTGCTATATTATCCTCGATCAATACCCATTCATGATCTTTCGTGTATTGTAAATTTTCAGGTATGTTCATTGTCTTATTTTATACTATTAAATTTAAAAGTAAATCCCATTATTCCACTCTGAACAACATAAAATTTATCCATATTTTACATACATTTTCAATATTCATTTTCTGATAGTTTGAAAGGCTGGTTTAAGGCTTCAGTCAAAGATGCTCCCTGCTTTCCGCTCAAATGCCTTCGCCTGCGGCTCTGGCATAACCGCTCCAATCAGGCTTAGCTCGGAAACACCCTTTCTTCGATCTTGTGCATAGCGCTCGCCGGTTTTTTAGTAACGCGGTATTTAGTACATAGTAGCACAGTAATCTTTTGACTTCTAACTTTTAAGCTCAAATGTCAAACTCAAGTTCAAAGCTAATAGTATAACAAAAGCTAAATTCTCTCATGCACAACTAAGGTAACTACCGCTTTGAAACGAAATTAATTCAAACGATACAGACATGTTTTGAGAATCGAGAAGCGAGATCGGCTTCGCCTTCGAGAAGCGAGACACAGTTCAAATCTGCAATCTCATTTACACCTCCCAGTATTGCTTTGCCAATCGCTTGTAGCTCTTGGAGCAATACGTCCCTCCTCAAGGAGGGAAATAAAAAGATCCTTCATTACATTCAGGATGACCGGTGGTCAATTTGGAATTCTGACTTCGAATCTTCTAACTTCTGACTTAAAAATTCAGCACTCAGAAATCAGAATTCTAATTCGCTAAATTAAATGTAACCCGTATACCCGCTTTCGTATTACTGGTATTATAACTCGCCGAGTTCTTTGGTTCAGAAGAATTGTAATCATAAAATAAACTTACATTCAACTGATTGTTGACAACGTAATCTATTCGAGGCGATATCCTTATCGTCTTGGCACCCTGGGTTATACTTTGTCCATCCTGATCGAGCCGGTAATTGACCGTGAAATTATCCCGGTAAGACATATCAAAAGCGAAATTCAAATCATTTTCCAGATTGATTTTCTTACCCTGAATCTTAAATGGTAACTGAACTCCTTTAATTCGATAGCCAATTCCAATCGTAAATTCTTCACTTCTGGTTTCACTTAATTGATAATCTAAAAAACTCATTGCCAGATTTCTCGACTTCTTAAAATCAAATCTGGTAGTCACACCGTTCACGAAGTTCATATCCACCCCGATCAACGGAGCAAATGTTTCAGAGACTACAACTGCCGGAATTTCATATAAAGCATAATAATTACCTGAAAGCGTATCCAGGAAAGTTGGATTTGCAAAATCACGTTCCAAAATATCTCCTTCAAAATTCAAATTCGAAGTAAACTGATTTACCGTGAAAGTAGAATTATAACCATGCTTAATAGTTAAATTCGTAATCGTTCTTTTAATATTACCCAACTTCGTTAAACCATTATAATTAATTCTCCAGTTCGGTAAAGGAATCTGTTTAAAGAAATTCAAATTCACTTTATTCGGATCTTCACCTTTATAGGCTGAAATAAATGCAGGTATTAATACATCCTGAGAATAAGGACCATAACCTCTTACATAATTTGTATTAACCGTCGAGTCTAAAGGATTAATATATGGTAATGCTGTATTTTCATTTTGCTGATTTAAACGATCAGCAATTATTTCTCTGTTATCCTGAAACTGTTCGAATAATTGCAATACTCCTAAAGTATCTCTAAAGGCTGTATTTATTGGTAAATAACTAATCGTATAAGAACCAATATCAATCGGAGTTAAATGCTGGAAATCTCCATCCGAAGTTACCTTCTTGAAAAACTCAGTATGATTTTTACTGTAAGTATACGTCGCATTTAAATCAATTCTGAAATCATTAAATGGTTCTAAACTTGCTTTACCTGTTAAATTCTGACGACGGTTTTGAATTACCTGGAAGTTCAAAGTAGTGTCTTCCGTAATCCATCCTTTATCTGCAATTTCATCTAACCAACCTAAATTCGGTTGATATCCGAAAATGAAATCAAGACCAGGAGCAGACTGATTAAAATTCTGTCCGACATATTGTGGACTATAATTAAAACCAGGAACAACTGTTGTACGATCTTCTGTATAATTTGCACTTACACGTTTTAACATCGTAAGCGGCTTCACCAGAATACCTAATTCTTTTGGTGGATCTAAAGGAATTTTCTTTAATGATTTACGCTTTTCTTTCCAGGTCTTTTTATCAATTTCTTCTAAAGCATATTTTTCCTTCCACTCTAATTTTTCTTCAAAACGTTCTTCATTCTTTTTCTTAGCCGCTTCTCTTGCTTTTTCTTCTTTTAATTTTTGAGCTTCTTTTGCTTTGCGATCTGCCTCTTTTTGCTTCTTACGATCTTTTTCAGAATTCGGACCTGATGTATTTACTCTGCCTGAAGAACTTCTTCTGTTTTTACTTCTGTTGGAATCATAGAATTTCAAAAACTTCCACTTATTATATAAAGTGCGCATTTTGAATTCTGCGTTCAATTGAATATTCTGCCCGTTCGAAATCGTATTACCTAAACGAATCGTATCAACAGTAGGGAAAGGACCTACATCCCAATTATAGTTTGTACCATATTGACCTTTTACATCTATCCAGTCCGTTAAAGGTAATTTGTCTAAAGGAGCACGATATCTAACTGAAGCTGTTTGACCATAACTGGTCGTACGTCCTAAATTTCGAATATTATTCCAAACAGAATCTGTTTTTTCTTCCGAATTTAGTTTGCCAGGCGGCTCATCAATTCTTGAACTGTTCTGTGCGTTAAAATCTACTGTTAATGTTTTTCCGATATCATATTTAAATCCGTAAAAACGATTCCAGTTAAAATCTTTATTAAAGGTTGGTTGAACTTCAAAAGCATCCTGTGTCAACTTTCTTAACTTCGTTTCTTCTAAACGACGATCAATATCTGTTCTGAAGGTTAAGGTATTTGGAAGTGGATTAAAATTAAAATCCTTAATTAATTTCAACCATTTACTTTTTGATTTAATTATATTTTTAAACGGTGTAATATAATTAGGCTGTCTTGAGTAATTATATCCTAAAGATCCGAAGTGTGTTTCTTCTCTTTCTCTTTCTATAATCGGATCATGACTATCTCTTTCAGTATAAGCATAAGTCGCATTCCAGTTTTCAATATCCCAAACCTGATTTTTCTTTTCAGTATTCGTTTTTACTTTTCGAACATTGGTAAAGTTGATCGATTTAATAGTTGTTACATCTTGCGAAATATCCTTTATCGAATCAGCAACTTCTTTTCCGTTTACTAATTCTTCTTGTTGCAATTTATCCTTAAATACAATATCTGTTTCGTAAGGGTCATATTGCGGAGTACTTGAACTTTGACTATAATCAGCTCTCATCGGAATTTTTATTCCGCTTTCTTCTCCGAAAAATCTTCCTAACTCTAAATTCAATGCACCATCATATTGAATATAATTATCTCTGAAACGCTGCCCAATTTGTTGTTCAAGATTACCGAAACCTGCGGTATGCATATTTCCGGATAAAACCATATTACCCCAATCTGCTAATTTTATATCTGCAGTTGCTAAAGCAGCATTACCGGCCATTTTATTGAAATCGGTTAACGATAATTCATTAAACCAAACTTCCACACATTTTTCTTCTCCATCATCTCCGCTATCCGTACCGTCTGCTTTAGGATTTCTAACTCCAAGCATGATTGATTTTACCTGACCAAGATCGGGTGTACCTAATACCGAAATCGTATGCCCCTGATCTGTTTGTTCAGAATACATAATATTCGCCGGAAGGTTATTTATATTTCTGTTTCGTTTAACAGTAGTTAAAGAATCTAATCTGAAATCCAATCTATTAGCAACAGGCCAGATTAATTCCGGGTCAACTGTCCCGAATGCAGTCATCTCAAGTGGAATTTCATACTCGTAGAAATTCGTTCTGAAATCTGAACCAATACGAACAAATGCAGTTACATCTCCATCCTCTACAGGAGAGAGACTTTCAAGACCTTCTTCAGCATGTAAGAACATACTCAGTCTTCCAAAATCCCGCATATCCAATTCAATATTTTTAAATAATGCTCTGGCATCTCCATCCTGTAAACCACAAACCTGAACGGCCATCGATTGCTCATTTTGGAAAGCATTGTTTACTAATGCACCAACAATTTGTTCTTGCTGTACGCCAGGAGGAATTACATAAGGAATTGGCTGACGCGCTGCATTTTGCTCAAAACTTACTGAGGTAACATTAAAAAATGCATCATCATCATTATCGTTTGGAATAATTTCACCCGGTTCCTGTAATGAAAATAAATAACGTCTCCACTGATTTCTTACTAAATCAATATTCGCAAAACGACAAACTACAGGTTCATCGAAATTTGTCATAAACATTCGCATAAAACGAATGGATCTGAAATCCGAAATTGCTCCTACTCTATTCGAGTAATCCTGAATCGGAATCTGGAAGTGATACCATCTTACCGTTTCCTGTGTTCCATCCGCAAGGTTGACCGTTGCAGTTTGAATATCTGTAACATAAGATTCCCCTACATCAAGATTTGGTCTTAAATCAACCCGATATTCAAAAAAGGATTCATTTCTGTTAAGCGTATTATCTCGATTTAAATCTTCCGAATCCGGAATATTTGTCGCTGCATTTGTAAAGTTCGCATTTCCGGTTTGTATTGGAGAATTACCATGCGGGTTATTGAAGAACTTATAACGGTCGAGTACTGGTGTGCCCGTTCCTTCAAAACTTTCATCGCGGTAGTGACGATAGTTATCATTCGATGGATCGGCATTTATCTCAGCTAAAACATCCGGATCAACAACACCATTTAATTGATTTAAATATTCTGCAAACAATTCTCTTTCCGTATCATCATTCATTCCGTCAAAACCAACATCCTGAGCAGTTCTTGTTTCAGCATTATTATCAAATGTATTTACTACAGCTTGCGTTAATGGAACTAATGACCAGTTAGAAGTATCAATATCTACATTTGCGCCCGGCTGTGGTAAACCATTTTCGAAAAAGTTTTTTGAATCCTTTAAAACATCCTCACTAATTTCACCTAGGTTGAAATAAAGACTACCACCTTCAGAAGCTACATCATCAATAAATGGATCTAACATCCAAAAATCGATAAATTCAATATTAGCTGCTTCAAAATCATTATAGTCAATGCTACGCATCACACCCGCCCAGTTATCTTTCGGATTTTTTAAAGTACCATCTGTATTTAAATTATCAATACCGTAATTATAAGGACCTCTTTCTTCCGGATAATAGGCTAAATTGAAAGTGGTTAAAATGTTAGGCTGACCGATCTGGTTTTGTGCATTTGGAAACACTTCCGTTTCTAATACTTCACGAACGTAGTGGTTAGAGCATTCAGCATCACTCACATCCGGTGCATTACTTCCACCACGACAGAAAATTGGATCAACCTGATACCAACCCAATTTTGCTCTTCTGAAACCGTAATCTAAACTATCTGTTAAACCGGCTTCAGGAAATAAAACCTGATTAAATTGATCTTTAGAACCTTTAGGTGCAGACGATAATGCCCATGCTGTAAATGGGAATTTCATATCGTAGTTATTGGTACTTCCTTCAAAGTCATCAATAAACACTTGCCCTTCATCGGTAATTGCTTTTGAGTGGCCCGGTTGAAATCTTGCCACTTCACCTCTGAATGAAATCGATGAAGTTTCTTTTGTATCGATAAAAGGAATTTTATCGATAAACTTGGTAATAAATGGTGCTTCTGTAAAATAATTTATATCTGCTCCATACATCGAATTCGAAATAGGATCATCACCAAAGTTTACTTTTTGTGTGAACGGTCTTTCCTGCAGGTGCATATACGTACCGCCTATGGTGAAGTTGTCGTTAATCCAATAATCTAAACGCGATCCAAAAAGGGATTTTAATTGAAATCCGAATAATTCCGGATTTTCATATTGTACATTAATCGGAACACCCGATTGTAATAATGCATCATTAATAATCTGAATTTTACCCAGAGAATAATTAATAGTATAATCTCGGTTTTCAACTAATTGCTGACCACCCTGTGTAACAATTACAGAACCGGGAGGTAAGTTGAAAGCGCCTAAAGAAATGTCAGAAGAAATTCTTGATTTATAATTACCACGAATTATAAATCGGTTATTTTCCGGAAACTGTAATGCTACAATTTTAGTAGAATCATATATTTCGGGATAAGTATATTCTGCCGCTTCATTTTGATTCGAAAAGCGTTTGGCTAAATCTGTACTAAAGGGTTCTAAGACCGGAAAAATTAATCGCCCGTTTTGAGGGTTAATTGTTGTACCGGGAACGAAATCAAAAATTCCATCCGGCTGAGGATCATTAAATGAATTTAAATTATCCAGATTCATTAATTGAATTAATGGAATCCCTTTTATGTTTGGATCTTCAGATGGTAAAATCCGAACTACACCTCCACCCGGATCCTGATAATATAAATCTAATCTGAAGTCTTGTTGTTCTACCTGATAAGCACCTAATGAATAAATATTTTTCATCATTAAATCCCAAATCGGAAGTACCGGACTTTGCGTGGTACTTTTTAACATCTTCAAAAAGATAACATTCGGCTCAGTAGGATCAATTGGAATATCCTGTCCGAATTCACCTACCTGATAAACATCATTTTCAATATCATCGTTTCTGGTATACTGATATGAAACTGCAATAACCTGATCTGGTTGTAAACTAAGATTTAATGAAATAAATCCTAACTGCGGATTTAAAGTATATTCTGATTGTTTTAATTTTCTCGCTCTTGTAATAATGAAATCCTGTCCTTCCAATAAATCAAACTCCGCACTATTTAACTCATTAGATACCTCATCTAATTGTCTCGTGTTTTCATTTGCATAAAGTTTAGGATAAAGATCATTACTGTTGTTGGTTGGGTAAGGTAAATTGGTATTGGGATTAATTGCCTGACTAAATGGATCTGTTTCTCCTAAATCCATAAAAGCAACAACGTCTCTTACCTCCTCCGTTGCACCCTGATCATTCGTAATCCAGACTTCAATTCGGTTAATATTAACCGCTGAATTAATAAAAGGTAATTGAGCTAAACTACTATTGTACGTATCGCGAAAATAATGGCCTAATAAAAAGTGTCTGTTTTCTTCGTATTGATTCGCTTCAATTTCGAATTGCTGCGTTTGCGATCCGCCTTCAATTGTTAAACTTCGGGATTCAGATTTTTGCTGAGACACTATACCCGTAACGTTCAATCGGCCAAACTTTAATTCAGTTTTTAATCCGAACAAAGATTGAGAACCCGGAATTAATAAAGTATTTAATGGAAGACTTACATTACCTGCTTCAACTTTTTGAATGATCTGATCTTCATCGCCGGTATATTGCAGCTTCACTTCATTTTCAAAATCAAATGTAGCGAGTGTATTGTAATTGAAGTTTAATTTCATTTTATCTCCGATCTGACCAATGGTATTCATATTGATATCCATATCGAAATCGAAGTTTCCTTGTCGTTGAAGGTTTTGCGGAAGGATAGGATTTTCTACTCTTTGCCAATTTCCTCCAAAAATTAAATTGATATTTCCGGCCGGACGAATATCAACGGTAGAACCACCAAAAAGCCGGTCGAATAATTCACCTCCAACATAAAGACTTGGGATAAGTCCATCTCCTTCCACAATACTGAAATTGGAAGATTTATCTTCCCAGAATTTAGATTTAGATTCTTCTAATTGATAATCTAAATATTCATCGAATGTTAAGGTTTTTGGATTTGAAAAATACTGATCGCCGATGGTTTCGAAAATCGAATAAGTATTCGTTTCCGGATCGTATTCAATTTGCTCTTCCACAATGCCGGGTGTTGGAGCAAAAGGATCTTCATTTTGATTAACTGAAGAAGTATCTATAACTATTGGAACACCCTGATTCGGAATGGTATCATTACCTCCTCCGACGGGAGCATCAACGTAGGGATGAGTCATTAACCAGCCCGGCATTCCGGCATAACTCAAGTATGCAAAAAAACAACTCAGAACAAAGACGCCCTGAGTCGCAAGTATCTTTCTTAAAATCACCTATTTACGTATTATAATTTCTTTAACGCTAATTTTATTATTGTCTCAACACTTTCTCCTGGTCCTGAAGCTTTCAGAACAGCGTCAATAGCTCTTGACGCCTGATTTCTTCCAAAACCTAAAGCAAGCAATGCAGATAACGCCTGATCCCTAGACGTATTGCCTTTTTGAGCCGAAATTTGACCCTGAATCTGACCTGATTTCTGCATCTTATCTTTTAATTCTAGAATCAAACGTTGTGCCGTCTTGGGACCTATTCCCTTAATGCTTTTGATCAGGCCAACATTCTCTTCAATAATGGCGTTTTTTAGCTCATTTGGTTGCACGTAGGATAACATTACCCTTGCGGTATTCGGTCCGATTCCGGAAACTCCAATAAGACTAACGAACAAAAAATGCTCTGCTTCATCGGCGAAACCATATAGCGTAAGAATATCTTCGCGTACATGTAGATATGTACGAAGTTTTACCTCTTCTAGTTTTTCGATTGCTGAGTATGTATTCAAACTCACTTCTAATTGATAACCAATACCTTGTACATCGATTACAACATTAGAAATATTCTTTTCTGCCAGCTTTCCGCTGATATAAGCGTACATTTTTTTGGCGGCAAATGTACGATTTTTTAACAGATGACGGTAAGTAAATGGGCTTGCTTATAAATACAAAAGCATAAATTTATCGGCACATAAGAATGGATAGTCCTTATTTAAATACACCTATTGAATTTCTGAAAGGAGTTGGCCCTAAAAAAGCTGAATTACTACAGAAGGAATTGAAAATTTACAGTTTTAAAGATTTACTGCAGCATTACCCGTTTCGCTACATTGATAAAACTCAGATTTACAATATAAATGAAATTCAAGCTGACACAGCGGCCATTCAAATCAAAGGTAAACTAGGTGCATTAAAAGAGATTCAAAACGGTCCGAAAAAAACAAGATTGCATGCTTCATTTTCTGATTCGACCGGCACAGTTGAAATTGTTTGGTTTGCAGGCATTAAGTGGGTAAAACAAATGCTGATGCCGGGCAGAGAATATTTACTATTTGGAAAGGCC
>JAHDHT010000011.1:0-12089 GCA_020631175.1 Chitinophagales bacterium | reverse complement strand
AGAAAGATTCATAATCCATCCAATATTGAAGAAGCAAAAGCGGCAGAAAAACGCTTAAAGTTCGATGAATTCTTTTTTATTCAATTAAGATTGGCAAGGCAGAAAAGCAAGAGAAAAGTGCAGTTTGTCGGTTTTAAGTTTCCTACGGTTGGAGATTATTTCAATCAGTTTTACAAAGAAATTCTTCCTTTTGAATTAACGAATGCGCAAAAAAGAGTTTTAAAAGAAATCAGATACGATTTAGGTTCAGGAAAACATATGAATCGATTGATTCAGGGAGATGTGGGAAGTGGAAAGACAATCGTAGCCTTGATGTGTATGTTGCTGGCAAAAGACAATGGCTTTCAGGCCTGTTTGATGGCTCCTACTGAAATATTAGCCCGTCAACACTATGCAGGAATCAGCGAAGAAGTGGCTGAACTTGGACTAAATGTTCAAATTCTTACCGGTTCAGTTAAAGGAAAAACCCGAAAGCTTTTACTGGAAGAACTGAAGGAAGGAAAAATTGATATTCTAATCGGCACACATGCTTTGCTTGAAGACCCGGTTATTTTCGAGAATCTTGGGTTAGTGGTAATTGATGAACAACATCGATTTGGTGTGGCTCAAAGAGCAAGATTATGGAAGAAAAACACACAGCCGCCTCATGTTTTAGTAATGACAGCGACGCCTATACCAAGAACGCTTGCAATGACAGTATATGGTGACCTTGATGTTTCTGTAATTGATGAATTACCGCCGGGACGGAAGCCAATAACCACTTCACATCGCTTTGATAGTAATCGATTGGCTGTTTTCGGCTTTCTGAAAAAAGAAATACTTAAAGGAAGACAGGCATATATAGTGTATCCCCTTATTCAGGAATCTGCTAAAATGGATTTAAAAGACCTGGAAGATGGATATGAAAGTATTTGTCGGGCTTTTCCGGATTTCAGAATTAGTGTTGTGCATGGAAGGATGAAAGCAGCCGATAAAGACTTCGAAATGCAGCGATTTGTTAAAAATGAAACGCAAATAATGGTCGCAACAACTGTTATTGAAGTGGGTGTTAATGTACCCAATGCAAGCATTATGATTATTGAAAATGCGGAACGTTTCGGATTATCACAATTACATCAGCTGCGTGGAAGAGTCGGCAGGGGTGCAGAAAAATCTTTTTGTGTATTAATGTCGAGTAACAAATTAAGTAAAGAAGGAAAGAAGCGGTTAAGAACAATGGTCGCTACTCAAAACGGATTTGAAATAGCAGAGGTGGATATGGAAATCAGAGGTCCGGGAGATATTCAGGGGACCAGGCAAAGTGGTTTGTTATCATTGAAACTCGCAGACCCTGTTCAGGATAAAGCCTTGCTTGAAGTAGCACGATATGCTGCTGTTGAATTGCTTGAAAATGACCCGGGTTTGAATCTGCCTGAAAATAGTTCTATGAAATCTCAATTGATGCAATTCTATAAGCATCAAGGCTTTAGATGGGAAAATATCAGCTAAATTAACGCATGTCTTTCGGAAACAAGCCAGACTTCGTTTTACTTTTTTTACTCTTTTTAAACTCGCCAGTCTTCTTATCTATTCCCGGACATCCACTACGATTACAGGAGCTTGTTGTCATCCCGATGAAGAATAGAATTCCTACAGCTAATATTGAAAGACGTTTAAACATAATCCGAATTTAGTAATCTTTAAATCAAAAATCTTACCTGATTTTGGCATTACATGACCAGCTTACATATATATATTCGACTCATATGATAGTAATCATGTGCATGTCAGGTTATTAATGTCCATTAAATGTTAAAGAATAAATGTTGCAAATATTTGTAAAATACCGAAAAGCCTATATTTTTGCTTGGTAAATGTATTAATCGTAAACACAAAACCATATTTATATTATGAATAAGGGAGATTTAATTAGCAAGATTGCAGAAGATGCAGATCTAACTAAAGGACAAGCTACGGATGCTTTAAATTCGGTATTAGAAGCAATTCAAAAAACACTTAAGAAGGATGACAAGGTAACACTTGTTGGATTCGGAACTTTCTCAGTTTCTAAAAGAGCTGCGAGAATCGGAAGAAACCCTCAAACAGGAAAAGAAATTAAGATTAAAGCTAAGAAAGTGGCTAAGTTTAAAGCCGGTAAAGCTTTATCAGATTACATTAACTAATTTGATCTGAAGAAATTTGAAAAGCAGCCTTTATGGCTGCTTTTTTTGTATCTGCCTGTAATGAATCAATAAAGATTCTGCATTCATTTCGGGCAAACCCATCATCTCCGAAGCAGATTTAATTAATGGTTGATCCGAAAACCGCTTATCTCTTAAATAATGCACTAATTTCAAGAGTCTCAATCCATCCCAATAACGATAGTATCGTTTAATTGCCTGTTTTTCATCGGCAACATTTGCTTTGATTTCCTGGAGCGCATTTTCAAATTTGATTTCATTTAGATAATCTATAGTAGCTTTTTCCAAACTATTTAAGACACTTACTCCTTCCTGAAGCAGTGATTTACTATTATCAAAAAGTTTTTTTAATTCATCAAAGATTTCAAAATTATATGCCATTTGTAAATCTTTATCTCTGTTCAACCACTGACCAATCGCTTTTCCGGTACCAAACGGCACCCTATCTGAAACTCTTGCAGAAGGATAAACACAGGTGCCGTTTATTTCTTTAAAATCACCCAGCGGAAATAGTTTGTGCATAAAATAAAAGTCTTCACCTGCTTTTCTTTTATTCATTCCCCCCTGAGCTAAATAAACATCAGAACGAACAATCATACAAGAACCAATAGTATGAAATGGAAAAGGATATTGGCATTTTTTTAATCCTTCCACATAATAGCGCAAAAACAATTCGTACAAAATAATACCTTCTCTTATTTCAATCGATTCAGTTTCATCAAGTGAATGTTCGAAATAAACAGATGCGGATTTTAATGTTGGATTTTCTGTAAACGTTTCCTGAATTACATTTAAATAATTTGGAGCGACTTCACAATCTGCATCAAGACAAATAATTACACCGTTTTTATTCTGTAGTCTCCATGCAGCTTCATCCATTCCTTTCCGTCTTGCCAGACCGACTCCCGCATGCTTTTTCTTTAGTTCATTGTTTAATATTGGATGGATGGATAAAAAGTCCGGAGCATTCTCTTTCCAATTCAAAACATTATTATATGTATTAAGATTATGATTTTTGATTTCACTGCTCTGCTGTTCTCCGGCGTTGATGTAACAAATAACTTCAACTGCAGACCCGGGTTGTTCACATTTCGATAATGAATTTAAGGTTCGGATTAAGTCTGGTTCATGATGAACAGGAATTACAATTATAAACCGCGTTTCATTAGAAATTTCTTCCTTTATCAAAGGCACATAATCTCCATACTGTTTGAAATAGTTAGACATATTAATATTAACTGTGCACAAAAAAAGTAAATAATTATCGACTCGCCTCTTTTCTATTTGTAATTTCATTTTCAGACATGAATCAACCTTCAGCTTTAAGTCCCGGACTCGTTTTTACGCTTGCGATTATTTATTTCGCGGTACTTTTTATAATTAGCCTTATTACAGGAAAAGATAAAAGTGATGATTCATTTTTCGTAGGCGGAAAAAAATCACCCTGGTTTCTGGTAGCATTTGGAATGATTGGCGCTTCTCTTTCAGGAATAACATTTATTTCTGTTCCGGGTGCTGTTGGTGGAGCACAGTTTGGCTATATGCAAATGGTTTTTGGTTACTTGCTTGGCTATGCTGTGATTGCTTTATTGCTAATGCCTATTTATTACCGTTTGAATCTTACTTCAATATATACCTACTTGGAAGAAAGATTAGGTTTTTTCTCTTATAAAACAGGCGCAGCCTTCTTTTTAATTTCAAGAACAATAGGCGCAGCATTAAGACTCTATCTGGTAGCTTCAGTTTTAGATTATGCCATCTTCAGCCATTGGAATATTCCATTTTTTGTAACTGTTTTTGTTACCATCGCACTCATATGGCTATACACTTTTAGAGGAGGAATTAGAACAATTGTGTTTACCGACTCCTTACAAACCTTTTTCATGCTCCTGTCTTTAATTCTGACAGTCATTTTTATCAGTCAGCAATTAAAATTTGATGGAGGAGTATGGGAGACTATTCAAAACAGTAATTACAGTCAGCTATTTTTCTGGGATATCCTTCCGGGAAATAATTTCTTTAAACAATTTTTAAGCGGAGCATTTATAGCAATCGTAATGACGGGGCTCGATCAGGATATGATGCAAAAAAACCTGAGCTGCAGAAATTTGAAAGAAGCCCAATTGAATATGGGTACGTTTAGTATTATTCTTTTAATCGTCAATTTTATCTTTCTTGTTTTAGGAGCTCTATTGTTTTTATATAAAGATCAACTTGGCATACAAATGCCTTTCAGAATGGTGAATAATGTTGCTAAGCCGGCTACCGATTTGTTATTCCCTGCCATCGCTTTATCACATAGTACACTGTTAATCGGAAGCGTATTTTTCATTGGCTTACTTGCCGCCGCTTACTCAAGTGCAGATAGCGCTTTAACTTCTTTAACTACAACTTTTTGTGTCGACTTTCTGAACTTTAAAAAAGGTAAGTCCAGTTTTAAAACAAGAACTATCGTACACGTTGCCTTTAGTTTTGTACTGTTTTTTGCAGTTCTAATATATAATGCCTTAGGAAATGATGCCTTAATTTGGGATGTTTTTAAGGCTGCCATGTATACTTATGGTCCCATATTAGGTCTTTTTGCTTTTGGCATATTTACACGATTGAAAATATCTAAAGACATAGAGTTTCTGGTAATCCCGGTATGTATTTTATCCGTGCTGATTTCCTACTTTCTTAACTGGATTACCGGAGCAAATATCGGTGGTTTTCAGTTTGGTTTCCTAATTCTTCCAATTAATGGATTCATTACTTTTGCAGGTTTGTGCGTCTTATCTCTGGTTAAAACAGAATAAAAATTTGTAAAACATACCTAAAGAGCGCTTTTTACGTATATAAAAGCGATAAATTTGTAAATAAATAATAGAGAATGGATAAAATTGAAGAAAACGGCAAAGTGACAGAAATGACCCGTAAAGAATGGTCGGGCATGACCGCTGAATCATCCTGGAGAATTTTCAGAATTATGTCAGAATTTGTGGATGGATTTGAAACAATGGAAAAAATCGGTCCTTGCGTTTCGATTTACGGATCGGCAAGAACTAAACCGGGAACAAAATATTATGACATGGCTGTTGACATGGCCTATAAATTGGTAAATGCAGGATTTGGTGTAATTACCGGCGGTGGTCCGGGAATAATGGAAGCCGGAAATAAAGGAGCACATGCAGCAGGCGGACCTTCAGTTGGCCTGAATATTGAATTACCAATGGAGCAAGGAAGCAATCCATATGTTGATTGGGATAAAAACATCAACTTCAGATATTTCTTTGCAAGAAAAGTTATGTTCGTGAAATACGCTCAGGCTTTTGTTTTATTACCGGGAGGATTTGGAACTTTAGATGAATT
This sequence comes from Chitinophagales bacterium, assembly GCA_020631175.1. Lineage (GTDB taxonomy): Bacteria > Bacteroidota > Bacteroidia > Chitinophagales > JAHDHT01 > JAHDHT01. The sequence goes on along the minus strand of JAHDHT010000011.1, from coordinate 6,561 downwards.
GTTTGAATCATTAACTTTAATTCAAACCAGTAAAATCGAAAAAGTACCTTTAATTTTAATGGGTTCTGAATTCTGGAGTGGATTGTTAGACTGGATTAAAACAACTATGCTTGGTGAAGGGAACATCAATGCCGAAGATCTTGATTTAATTCAGGTAATTGACGACACGGATGAAGTTATTGATGCGATTAATAAATTTTATGAGTCTAAAAATCTCCGTCCTAATTTTGAATATTAATAAAGGAAAAAGATTATTTGAAAATATTGAAAGGCGCTCGGTAAAAAAGAGCGCCTTTTTTTTTAAGGGTTTAATTATACTTTGCCTTCTTACTCTTTGCACAAGTAATGCGAACGGTCAGCATAGTGCATATCCAAAAGATTACTTCAGATCACCATTAGACATTCCATTATTTTTATCGGGTACTTTCGGTGAATTAAGAACCAATCACTTTCACACCGGTATCGATATTAAAACACAAGGCACTACCGGTAAAAAAATATATAATGTTGCAGACGGAGTTGTTAGCAGAATAAGAATTTACAAAAGAGGTTACGGTAAAGCATTATATATCGATCACCCGAACGGTTATACTTCTGTTTACGGGCATCTTGAAAAATTCAATACGCAATTAGACAGTTTCATTATTGCCAAACAATATGAAAAGCAATCATTTGAAGTAGACATTTACCCAACAGAACAATTCTTTTTTAAAAAGGGAGATGTTATTGCATATTCAGGAAATACAGGAGGTTCAGGCGGACCGCATTTACATTTTGAATTAAGAGAAACCGATACAGAATTTCCGGTTAATCCTCTGCTTTTTGGTTTTGAAGTGAAAGATGAAATTAAACCTACAGTTTACGAACTCACTTTTTACGGAAGGAAAAATAACCGTTCATATAAATTAGATAAAACGGTAAAGCTTATTAATAAAGGCGGGAAATATTATACCGATCCATTAATAAACGCATTCGATACCGATGAACTTGGAATTGCAATCCGCACAATTGACCAACAAAACGGAACCGGAAATAAAAATGGAGTTTATGGTATAAAAGTTTCGACAGGAATTAATGAACCTGCTTTATATGAATTTGATTTTGAAAAACTTTCATTTTATGAAAACAGATATATCAATGCACATATAGATTATACCTGCAAACAAGTTGAAAAGAAAACAGCGCATAGATGTTTCAGATTGCCGGGAAATCAACTCAGTATTTACAATACAACTTATAATGATGGATGGATAAACATCAATGCTAATGACACTATCCCTCTTCATATCGAAATAAAAGACGCTTCGGGTAACGTGCGTATTATCAAAACCGGAATCACAAAAGGCAAAACACCTTTATCAAACGATGAAGATCATTTGTGTGATCAGCTTTTTTACTATGATCAACCAAATTTCTTCACTGCCGATAGCATCAACGTTAATTTACCACACAACTGTTTATATGAAGATTTATGTTTTGAATACGAGTCAAAACGACTCGATCAAAATAAATATCATTCAAAGATTTACAAACTGGCAGATAGTAAAATTCCATCCCATTCGTATTATGATATATCCATCCAACCAGACAGTATAGAAATGAAATATATTGACAAAGCCGTCATTCTTCATCTTGATCGAGGTAAAGATGAATCTGCTTTAGAAACCAGTTGGGATGGATATCAGTTAAATGGTAAATCAAGAGAATTTGGTACTTTCTATGTTCAAATAGATACTATTCCACCCAAAATAAAAACACTTAATTTTAAAAAGGGAGCAAAATATACCAGAGGTAAAACCATTCAATTTTCAGTAAAAGATGCACTGACTTCTATAGATAAATATGTGGCTTACCTGAACGGTGAGTGGGCTTTATTAGAATATAACAGCTATAGAAATAAGTTTTATTTCACTGCATTTGAGAAACAACTAAAAAAGGGAAACAATAACCTAAGCATAATTGTTAGCGATGCTAAAGGAAATGAAGCTCGTCATGAGCTAAAATTCATTTGGTAACCATTAACATTTTGAAATAATGACACATTTAAAAGCCGGAGATAAAGCTCCAAATTTCACTACTACAGATCAGGACGGAAATAAAATAACTTTAAAAGACTTCAAAGGTCAGAAAGTAATCTTGTACTTCTATCCTAAAGACAATACACCAACATGCACTACAGAGGCTTGTAATTTCAGAGATAACTACAAAGAACTGCAAAAGGAAGGTTTTGTAATATTAGGTGTAAGCCCCAGTTCAGCCAAACAACATCAGAATTTCATCAATAAATTCAATTTACCCTTTCCATTATTGATGGATCAGGATCTTGAATTAGCGAATTTATATGGTGTTTTCGGTCCTAAAAAGTTTATGGGTAAAATTAGTGATGCGATTCATCGCGAAACCTTCATAATCGATGAAAAAGGAAAGATAGAATTAGTAATTGAAAAGGTTAAAAGTAAAGAAGCCAGCGCTCAGATTTTAGAAATGTTAGCTGTCTGACCTTCAGCATTCTTAACGCTTTTCTGATAAATCTATGACAGAAGACAATTGCTTTGGTCTTAGTCTTGTAAACAGATAATTTTCATTAGATTTGTCATCCAAAAAAATATTAAACATATGAACAAATTGTTTACTCTTTTTACCGCGTTATTGATCGCGGGAGGTTTGTTTGCGCAACAGGCTATTCCGGCATCTCAGGCTGCTGAATTAAAAGCATTGCAGTTAACTCCTGAAGCTCAGGCGCAGTTAAAGGCTATGAAAGCAAACCATAGCGGTTCTTCCGCACAATCAGCTCAGGCTGTTCAAAGTTTCTATTGCGATTATGAAGCATGGGATTTCATCAGTGATGATGTAACTCAAACTTTCATTTGGAGAGTCCATAATTCATTTGCTGCAAACGATTACATCTATCTTGATGATGGATATGGTAATATCGATTCTACTCAAACTAAATTCAAAAGTGCTACTGTTGCTACAAGTTGGTTAAACGATAGTTACAATGAATACGATTCGATTACGATTCCTCATGAAACAGCAACCGTAACGATTGATTCAATCTTTTATATCTACGGTCATCAAAACGTATCTGGCGAAACAAATACGATCAGAACAAGAGTAGTTGCTCTAAACTCTAATGGATACCCAAGTTTCAGCAATGTTCTTTGGGAAGATATTTTAGAAACAGACACCTCTTTAACAGATGCAGGTTTTGTTGCTTTACGTTCTTTACCTGTTGGTCTTACTTTAAATGAAGGGCAGCGTTTCGGTATCTATGTAGATTGTATTGGTGGTGATCGAATCAACGATGAATTCTATGTAAGTGCTAGTTATAACGAGCTATGCGGCTACCAGGCTGCGGCTGTTAACTCTGTTTTCTGGCCAAATTCATACTACGATCTTGCTTTCCCTGGTTTAGCTCAGGTTTGGCCAACTTCTGGAGGTGGTGATATTGGATTCGATTTTGACGGAGATAATGTAATTGGTGAAAATGAAGAATGTGAAAACTTCTACATTCAAAACTGGAGTATCTGGTCTTACATTACAGTAGATGCACCAATCTTTGCTAATGTTACTGCATCTGTAGATACTATTTGTGTTGGTGATCCGGTACAGTTATTTGCTGAAGCTGGTTTAGGTACTGAACCTTACCAATATGAGTGGACAGGTAACGGTAACATTACTTCTCCAAACAGCTCTTCTACTTACGTTGTTCCAACTGAAACTACCACTTATACTTGTACTGTTTCAGATGCTGATGATGAGGTAGTTACACAAGAATACACAATCTATGTAGATGACTTAGCAGTTGATTTTGGTGGAGCATTAGAAGTTGAATGTGGTGAAGAATTGCAAGTAATTCCAACAGTTACCAACTCTTTAGGTGGCGATTTATCATACAGTTGGTCTACAGGAGCTACTACATTAATTCAGGAACTTCCTGCAGGTGATTACAGCTTAACGGTAAGTAACTCAAGATGTTCAATCACGGAAGACGTAATTATCTCAAATATTGGTGTATCGATAAACGCTGGTTTCAGTTACACTGTTTTATACGAAGGTGAAGTTCAGTTTACCAATGAAAGTTCCGGTGCAAGTTCTTATATCTGGGGATTTGGCGACGGTACGACATCCATCCTTGATAATCCGACACATACTTTCGGTGCTCCTGGTAATTACACAGTAACGTTAATTGCAGAAGAAGGCGATTGCTCGGTTACAACCACTCAGGATATTACGGTAACTATTGTTCCAACTTCTATTAAAGAGCATGAGTTAATCGGTAGAATCGATATTACTCCAAATCCGGCTAAAGACTGGATCGATATTAATATCGACGGAATTGAAAAAGAAGAGATTATGGTTGAAGTCTTAAACTTAAGAGGTCAGTCTTTAATCACTACAAACTACAGCAACGGGCTGGTAAGAGACAGAATTGATGTTTCTGAGTTCGCTGAAGGTATTTACATGGTAGCTATCAGCAGCCAGGGTGAAACAACTTTCAAAAAGCTTGTAGTTAGCAAGTAAGCTTTCAAACTTATAATATAAAAAAGGGTCAGCTCATTGAGTTGACCCTTTTTTTATGGATTTATGTACCGGCGCGACGCAATTTTGGTAAGCTTGACAACAAAATATTGTAAATTGCCCTTTGTTGAACAATTCAGGTTAAACATTATTTATTATTCATAATCAAAGAATAGGTTTTATGTTAAAATCAAGAGCAATTTATATTGCGGCATTCGTCTTCACACTAATTTGGATGGGTTGTGCTAAAGACAGCACTCAGGCGATTTCTTGTGATGGATGTGGTGTTACAGGAGAAGTTAGTTTTGATGCAAACGTTAAAAGTATTATTGACAACTCCTGCGCATATTCAGGTTGTCATAGCGGGTCAGCTCCCGGAGATTATACCACTTATGAAGGTCTTAAGACGATTCTTGACAGTGGTTTATTTCAAGACAGAGTTTTATCTGCGAAAAATATGCCGCCGGAATACGCTCCTGATGAAAGACCTAAAACCTTAAGCGAATGTGAACTCTGCATTATTCAGGATTGGGTGGATGCAGGATATCCTGATAATTAAAAATATTGAAATATGAATAAGTTATTTTTTGCCCTACTTATGTTTTTAGCTTCTGCGCAAGTATTTGCCCAGGATGTATATATCTGTAAAGACATAAACATTCACTTCTTTTCTGAAGCGCCACTTGAAAACATTGAAGCTACCACTGAAAAAGCAGTTGGAGCTATTAATGCTGAAGATGGAAAAGTGTTTTTCAAAGTGCCTATAAAAACATTCGACTTCGAAAAAGAACTAATGGAAGAGCATTTTAATGAGAACTATATGGAAAGCGATGAATTTCCACATGGTATTTATAACGGTTTCGTAACCGGTGAATGGGATGCTTCAACTCCGGGCACCTATGAGGTAAGCGTTGAAGGAACGATGAATATTCACGGTGTAGAACAGGAAAGAAAAGATATGGGTACCATCACTGTAAATGAAGATGGGAGTTTAGATATCAATGCTGTATTTATGGTAGCTCTTGAAGATCATGAAATCGAGGTACCTAAGTTAGTAGTAAAAAACATTGCAGAAAACATTGAAATTACGGTTAAAGGAAATTTCCTTCCAAAAGAGTAAATAATAATCAAAAAAATATTGAAAGCTTCATTCATTAATTTGAATGAAGCTTTTTTTGTTATCATGCTTTTGAGCTTTGTTTATGCATTTAGGCTTATTGTATTAAATTAGATTATAATTTTAAAATCAATGAAACACTTATTTATTCTATTACTGGCATGTTTGCCTTTCCTGACCTATGCTCAAGACGATTTATCTGATTTGTTTGAAGATGAAGAAACGATTGAAGAAGTAGAAGCTACATTCAAAACGTCGCGCTTAATTATGGCGCATACGATTGAAACGGTAGCCAAAAATGAATTGGATGTACGCATTACACACCGCTTTTTTGATATAGCCGGTGATCAGGGTGGTATTGAAACCTTATTCGGATTTGATCAGGTAAGTGATATAAGAATTGGTTTTGAATATGGAATCTCTGACCATCTGACCGTTGGTGTTGGAAGAAGTAAAGGTGGTTTCACTTCAGGACCAAAGCAGGTGTTGGATGGATTTTTAAAATACAAACTGCTACGTCAAAAGACTAAAGGGATGCCTTTATCAATTACCTTAATGGGAATGACAGAGCTGGCTACTGAGTCTCAAACGGAGAACCTAACGGCTATAAATTCATTTCCGGAATTTAAACATCGTTTAGCATATGTCGGACAGGCTATTATCGCTCGTAAATTTTCAAAGTCACTTTCGCTTATGGTGATGCCAACATACATTCATAGAAATTATGTTTTAAACGGTGATGAAAATTCAAACTTTGCTTTAGGTGCGGGTGGAAGAATTAAATTAGGAAAACGAAATGCTATTATTTTCGACTATTATCATTTATTCTCAGAATATCGGGATACAGAAAATGCAAAAGAAAATGAAGGTGGTGCATTAAGCTGGTATAACCCTCTGGGTATAGGCTGGGAAATTGAAACCGG
>JAHDHT010000201.1 GCA_020631175.1 Chitinophagales bacterium | reverse complement strand
TGATGGAACAGTATTAAGCAATGTACAAGAGAGTGATGAAGGTGCGTATACATCAGCATCTACTTCACCAAACGGTTGTGATGAAACTATAACAACCAATATAATAGTCGATGATGCTTTCATCGTAGATATAGATGAAACCATTTGCGAAGGGCAAACTTATACTTTACCGGATAATACAGACGTAGATCAAAGCGGTAATTATGAAGTAACCATACCGGCTTCAAATAATTGCGATAGTATAATAACCGTTAATCTTACCGTTACACTTGCGTCGAATACAACTGAAGATGTGGAAATTTGTGAGGGTGGATGTTTCACTTTACCGGATGGAACAGATGTTTGTGACCCGGGTCCATTTGTTTTTACATCAACAGATGCGGATGGATGTATTTCAACAACAACCTATAACATCACAGAAATTACCGGATTCGATATCGATATCGATGAAACCATTTGTGATGGTCAGGATTATACTTTACCCGATAATACCACAACCGATCAGGCAGGTACTTATGATTTTTCATTAGTCTCTGATGATGGTTGCGATAGTTTAGTAACGATCAATTTAATGGTAGATGTAATTCCACCTACGAATATTAATGCAACATTCTGCGACTCATTCATCCTTCCGGATGGATCAACAGTTACTGCAGCCGGTACCTACGACGTTACACTTCAAACTGCCGATTTATGTGATAGTTTAATTACTACAAATTTAACTTTAGGAGACAGCTTTGAGTTGTTTGATACTGTAGCTATATGTTACGGAGCTTCGGTTACATTACCGGACGGAACAATTGTTACCGATGCAGGAGATTATGTGTCTGTATTAAATCCGGTTCAATTCTGCGACAGTGTCGTAAATACAAACGTAACTTTAGATAATGCTTTCTCAGTAAATAATCCAATCACTATTTGTGAAGATGAAGATTACACATTACCGGATGGAAATGTAGTAAATACAGCCGGTACTTACGACGTTACTTTACCATCAACCTTTGGTTGTGATAGTACGATTACAACCATTCTAACCGTAGATGATAATTATGATGAAACGGTAACTGCTGAAATATGCAGCAATGAAACATATACTTTACCGGACGGAACAGAAGTCTCAGATGATGACACCTATGTTACCGTTTTAAATGCACCAGGAGAATGTGATAGTATTGTAACCACTATCCTTACCGTTACTCCAGGTGGTTCAGCTTCATTTAATTATCCAACCAATACGATATGTATTACTGATCCTGAAGTGATCCCGGCTAATATTTCACCAACCGGAGGTACCTTTACCATTGATGGTGGATTAAGTATTAATGGAACAACCGGTGAAGTTGATTTAACCAATGCTGTAGCTGGTGAATCATATACTGTAACATATACCATAAATAATGCTGATTGTCCGGCAGTTGCTGAACAAACAATAAATATTGAGGAAGCAGATGATCCTGGATTTGATTATGCGAATTCGTTCTGTATAGATGGCGAAAATCCATTGCCATTATTTGTTAACACAGAAGGAGGTACTTTCTTTGCAAACAACGGATTAGTAATCGATCCGGCCACCGGTGAAATCGATTTAAATTCTGCAACAGTAGGAGAGTCCTATACCATTACCTATTCGACAACGGGTTTATGTTCGGCGGCTTTAAGTCAATCCATAACAATAAGCACATCTAACGATGTACAAGTGGATTATTTAGAAGATGTATTATGTCCGGGTGATCCAAATGTGTTGGTAGATTCGGTAAGTGAACCGGGAGGAATTTTCTCCATTGATGGAGGAGCTTTCATTAATCCGGTAACCGGTGAGATAGATGTGAACTCAACTTCGCCTGGATTTACGTATACGATTACCTATACCACTATTGGCGATTGTGCAGGTTCTGGTACCGATGAAATTTTTGTTGGACTGCCTCCGGTATTAACGATCGATATTCCGGATGAGGTATGTACAGGAACTGATTTCCAGGTGAACTTTTCAGGTGAAGGAAATTTTGTTGATGCAACTTTTGAATGGGACTTTGGGGATGCAACAGTAGTTAGTGGTTCGGGAAGTGGCCCTTATACCTTAAACTACCCTGAAACCGGTAGTTATACCGTTGGTTTGAATGTTGTTGGAACTCCTTGTGAAGCAAATCCAATTACTTCCGATGTTTTAGTTAACGATATTGAAGTATTTACAATTGAAGACATCGATATTATTTCAGGTGAGCAAATTGTACTCAATGCAACTTCTTCCATTACTGATGTGGATTTTATCTGGACGCCTTCAGAAAGTTTATCCTGTGCTCAATGTCCCGATCCGATTGCAAGTCCTAACGTAACTACTACCTATACCGTTAGCATAGCCGATGAATTATCAGGTTGCTTTGCTCAGGATAGTGTAACCTTGTTCGTGAATTATATTGACCCTTATGTTCCGAATGTATTTACTCCAGATAATGATGGATTAAATGATGATTTCCTTCCGTTAGGAACTGAGTCGATTGAAACAATGGAATTCAGAGTGTACAATAGATGGGGTGAATTATTATTCAGAACTAATAGTCCAAATGAAGGATGGGATGGAACTTATAAATCTCAGGATGAAGGCCCCGGAGTTTACGTCTGGACATTAACCTATACGAGACCGGACGGAACTTCAGGTTTTGATAAAGGCAATGTGACATTAATTCGATAATGTAAGTTCGAATTTATTCGACCCTTTAAAAATATCCTGTGATGAAATCTAAGGAGGACAGTTTTGTCCGGGAGCGCACATTCGAATGGCAACAAAACAGGTACTTGACTTAAACTTAATCTTTTTTTTAATCTAAAAAAGGGTCTTCATCATCGGAGTCCTGATCTTCACCGAAAACCTCCCCATCATTAGAAGATGGATTTTCGGGCTTATCATATTCATCATTAATTCGTGAGCCTACAGTAATTGTATTTCCTCCCGTGGAAGGAGGAGTGTCTCCGGCAATAGCCTGATTCAATGGAATCATTCCGGCCATTCCTCCATCATCATTTAAGTTCGTAAACTTAGCGTAGCTGTCAATAAATCGGGTGAGAACGGTGTCGGTAGGGCCATTACGGTGCTTGGCGATAATAACTTCAGCAACCCCTTTAGAAGAAGAGTTATCTTCTAATTCATGAATTCCATAATACTCAGGTCGATAAAGGAATATTACTAAATCGGCATCCTGCTCAATCGCACCTGATTCACGAAGGTCACTTAATTGTGGTCGCTTCACACCGCCTCTCGTTTCAACAGCCCTACTCAACTGAGAAAGCGCAATTACAGGTACATCTAATTCTTTTGCAATTGTTTTTAATGATCGCGAAATATTTGAAATTTCCTGCTCCCGGTTAAAATTCTTTTTATCTCCTGAAACGCCACTCATTAATTGCAGGTAATCAATCAGGATCATATCGATGCCACCTTTTTGTTTTAATCGACGACATTTAGCTCTCAATTCAAAAATATTAATAGCAGGTGTATCATCGATAAAGATTTCGGCTTCACCAAGATTATCCGTTTGATGTACTAGTTGAATCCATTCGTGTTCTTCCAGATTCCCTGTTCTTAATTTATTCAATGGAATCATCGTTTCACTTGAAATCAAACGTTTAGTTAACTGAACAGCCGACATCTCCAATGAGAATACTGCAATTTTCTTTTTAAAGTCAACTGCAGCATTTCTGGCAACAGATAATACAAAAGAGGTCTTACCCATACCGGGTCTTGCAGCCACAATAATTAAATCAGATCGCTGCCAGCCTGCCGTAATTCTGTCTAAAGCAAATATACCAGTCGGCACACCCGTTAGGTCTTCCGTTCGATTTTTAGTAATCTCAATTTCTTCAAGAGCCTGCTTTATTAATGAAGCTGTTTTCTGATAATCTCTCCTTAAATTCTGATCAGTAATATTATAAATACTCTGTTCAGCTTTTTGCAGCAAGTCAAAAACATCTGTTGTGTCTTCATATGCTTCATTAATGATCTCGGTTGAAATCCGTATTAACTCACGTTGCACATATTTTTGTGCAACAATTCTTGCATGGTATTCAATATTAGCGGCAGAGGCAACACGGTTGGTTAACTCCGTTACATAATACGGTCCGCCTACAGTATCTAATTGTCCGTTCTTTCTTAAGTGAGCAGAAACAGTTAAAATATCGATAGGCTCTGATCGGTCGAACAATTCAAGAATTGCGGCATAGATCTTTTGATTCCCCTCATGATAAAAGTGCTCGGCTCTTAAGATATCAATCACATCACTAACAGAAGACTTCTGCAACATCATAGCTCCCAATACAGCATCTTCCAGATCTCTCGCCTGCGGCGGAACTTTGCCAAAAAGATAATTGGAAAGCTCTGCATCCGACTTTCTTCTGCTACTTCTTACCTGATTTTTTTGATCTGTATTTTCTGCCATGTGCTGATTTCCTGTCGAATTTTTAATATTTAATCCGGCTTCCAAAATTACGCTCAAATAAGCATTGATTCTTAATTATCACCGAAAATATTTAATAACAAAAAGCAGTTCATAAACCCATCTTGTGTGGAGTAAAACACAGCCCTATGTTTATAAACTACATTTAAAGGTTGGCAGTAAGTGGATAAACGCTATTTTAAAGTGGATAGTTTCCGCAAGGATGTTTATAATTCATTTTCAGCAATTTTCATCATATTATGGAACATCTTAAACTTAAAAGCTGTAGCACAGTACTTTGTCGCTCGGTAGTGCGAAGAATTACGAATGAGGAATTACGAATGACGAATTGGCTCAAGCCGATCCTGCAGATTTTAAACTTAAGTTTAAGCTTAAACCTAAACTTAAAGCGGTAGCACAGTATTTTGTCGCTCGGTAGCGTAAAGAATTACAAATGACAAATTACAAATGACGTATGCCGAATTTGAGTTTGAGTTTGAATTTGACGCTTGAACTTCTTGCACTTGACACTTGCACTTGACACCTGAACTTGATAGCGCCTAGTACTTCATTCCATGTTCTCCATGGAAAAGTAAACCTAATGTTAATTCATGTGCAGTAGCATTGAATGTTGGATCCAGTTTGAAATCCGTACTCTTGAAGTGGTACTTCAATAAGAAACCAAAACCGTCTGAAGGCATGATTCTATAAGTAACAACCCCGCCAATTTTTACCAGTTGATTAAAGCTTCCACTCTCTCCATCCTGAAATAAAGCAGAGTCATCGAAATCACGACTTTCAAATGGCTCGTCGGTAAAGATGGCATCATGTGGTCTGGTTATATAAGAAAAGAGTGGAGTATAGAACTGAAAGGTAATATAGTTTCTCTTGTCAAAGTTGTAATCTGTACCAATTGATAAATCGACAGAATACATATAAAGATCTGAAGCTCCATAAGAGGTACCTAGTAAACTTGAAGCAGTATGGTCAAAATCATATAACTCCGCATTTAACCGAATTCCTCCTGTTACCATATTAGCAATCTGACAACTTGGATAATAACTAAAGATCTCATGCATATAAGCATAATTGACGCTTGCCAATTGAAACTTTGTATCAAGCCCCGCATCTAACACGCCAACAATTGGCTCTGTCTCGCCACTGGAATATGAAACTTCAAAAATATGTCGGCCATAAGGTTGATTACTGGTAATGTTAAAATTGGCTGTCCATGGCATGGCTTCCTGATCAAAATCGCCGGCAGCTGCATCCATAAACTTTAAAAGTGTAACACCTCCATTAATGCTTACATCTGTAGAAGGTAGAACCAATCTTTGCGCATTCATTGTAAAGGCAAAGCAAATAACTAATAATGAAGTGATTATTAATCGCATAGCAGATAAAATTTTTGCGCTGCTAATATAAGGATAAAAATAAGGGTCTATGTTAAATGTTTAAATTGGTAACTGACTTTACAGACTTTCTGAGGTGGTAGCACCCTGCTTTGTCGATAAGTAGCACGAAGAATTACGAATGTGGAATTACGAATGACGGATTGACTTTGGCAGAGTCTGCGGAATTTAAGCTTAAACTTAAACCTAAACCTAAACTTAAGAATGCTAGCACAATACTGTGAAACACGGTAGCATAGGATTCTGTGCGACTAAGTAAAGCGCTACCTAAAAAACCCGTAATTCAAAAATTGAAAATCAATAATTAAAAATCCTTCTCTTAAAATGGCCTGGCGGAGTCTGCAGAATTTAAACTTAAACCTAAACTTAAGAGTGGTAGCACAGTACTGTGAAGCACAGTAGCTCCAACTTCATATCGACAAAGTACAGCACTACAATAAAACACTTAATTCGTAATTATAAATCCGTAATAAAAAATTCGCAGAATTTTCTCACTTCCACTTAAATGTATTGATCAAATGCATCATATCATCTTTCACAAAACGAATTACCGGAGCTATGCTATCTGAGTTTGGGGTATTATTAAAATACAATGCACCCCGAATAAAATGACTATTCGTATCAGTTAGAAAAAACTGGATGGATGACGCAGCATCTCCTCCCACATCATATAAGATTCCTCCCACATTATTTTCTGTCTGAATTAATTTTTCTTCAATGGATTCTGCTTTCACTGTATGCTTAAATGTCATTTTATGCGCATCTTCCGTAAAGCGAATAAAATCAGCTTTTGAATTAATTGGTTCATAACTCAAATGAATCACTCCTTTAAAATGATCAAACACCACATCGAGCCAGCAAGGGTTTTTTTGCTCACGATTAAAAAATAAAGAATCTTTCGCAGTACGGGCATAATCTGGGTATTCAAACTCGAACGGACATGATGGAGGCTGTACATCAATAAAATTACGTTCAGGATATA
>JAHDHT010000200.1:4725-6869 GCA_020631175.1 Chitinophagales bacterium | reverse complement strand
TTAAAAGACGATTCTTTGGAAGCTGCGGTTGAAGTCATGAAAAAAACGAAACTCTTTTTACTTGCAGAGTCTTTAGGAGGAGTTGAATCGTTAATCGGACATCCGGCGACTATGACACATGCGAGTATTCCAAAAGAAGAAAGAATGAAAACCGGTGTGCTTGACTCTTTGATTCGTTTGAGTGTGGGAATCGAAGACCTGGATGATTTAAAAGAAGATTTAGATCAGGCTTTAAAATAATTAACAATGATGAATTTTTTCCTGCTTCTTTTAGTAGCTGTCGGACCGGTTCTGGCAATCGGTGTATTATTTTATTTATTAGACAGCAACGATCGTGAGCCTTTTAAATATTTGATCAGCTCCTTCATTTTAGGAGCATTAATGGTCGTTCCGGTATATTTAATTCAAAAGAATTTACCGGAAATCGGAATTGCTCCCGGCAATAGTTTCTGGGGAACGATTTTATATGTTTTTGTTGGTGTTGCCTTTGTGGAAGAGCTGGCAAAATTCCTTCCGCTAAGATTTTATGCATATCCGAAGAGAGCTTTTAATGAGCCTTTTGATGGTATCATATATTCGGTGATGGTCGCTCTTGGATTTGTTACCGTTGAAAATTGCTTATACATCTTTAATGAACCAACACATTTGGATGCATTAAATATAGGTTTAGGAAGACTATATACCGCTGTTCCGGCGCATGTTTTATTTGCCGTTATCATGGGCTATAATGTAGGTATAGGAAAATACAAGTTCTACGGAAGCAAATTTATGAATAACCTCAGAGGTTTATTTGCTGCTACCTTTTTACATGGCTTGTATAATATCTTTTTGTTCTTCGACAGACCATCCTGGTTATTCATTATTTCCTTTGTGATTTTAGTGTTGGCTTTAGTTTATGCTGTGATGGCAATACGAATTCATCGGGATATTTCTGATAAAAAATTTAACTGATCAATTTTAATGGATAAAGTAAAAGTTGCCTTAATACGGGAAGGAAAAACGCCACCGGATAGTCGTGTGGTTTTAACTCCTGAACAATGTGTTGAATTAAAAAATAATTTTCCTCAGCTGGATGTTGTTGTTCAGCCTTCGAACGGTCGGTGTATCAGCAATGAAGAATATACAAATGCGGGTATTGAATTGCAGGAAGATATTTCTGATTGCAGAGTTTTACTTGGAGTGAAGGAAGTGCCGGTTGATCAGTTATTAAATGATAAAATTTATTTCTTTTTCTCGCACACGATAAAAGCACAACCCTACAATCAGAAATTATTAAAGACAGTTGTCGATCGAAACGTTCGTTTAATCGATTATGAATGTATTGTGGATGACTCAGATCGTCGCGTAATTGCATTCGGACATTGGGCCGGTGTTGTTGGTGCGCATAATGCTTTGTGGACATGGGCTAAAAAATATGGTCAGTTCAAATTAGATCGTGCGGTTGATGTAAATGATTTAGCTGCTTTGAAAAAAGCTTATACTGAAATAGATTGGCCACCAATGAAAATTGCAGTCACCGGAGGTGGTCGAGTTGCCGGTGGTGTATTTGAAATACTGGAAGCTGCGGGAATAAAAAAAGTAGCCGATGAAGCTATTATCGATCAAACTTTCGATCATCCGGTTTATGTGCAGTTAGATAGCCATGAATTGTATCGTCGTAAATCGGATGGAGGATATGACACTGCAGAATTTTATTCCAAGCCGGAATTATACGAGTGCTATTACAATGAAAAGTATGTAGCACATACAGATTTGTTTATCAATGCGATTTACTGGAATCCTGCTGCACCTGCTTTCTGGACATTAGAAGATATGAAAGCAGATAATTTCAATATCAAAGTTATAGCAGATATCACCTGCGATATTGCTCCTGAAGCATCCGTTCCATCAACCATCCGTCCAACCAAAATTTCAGATCCTGTTTTCGGATTTGATCGAATGACCGGCAAAGAAACGGAGGCCTTTACGGATACATCTATTGATGTAATGGCGATTGATAATTTACCCAATGAATTACCAAGAGATGCGTCAAAAAATTTCGGGGAAATGTTTTTAAAGCATGTTTTACCAGAATTAGTAAAGCCGGAAACAAGCGAAATGTTATACAAAGCAACAATTGCAAGAGATGGTGATTTGAATGCGCC
>JAHDHT010000200.1:0-4625 GCA_020631175.1 Chitinophagales bacterium | reverse complement strand
GAAGGATAGAATGCTCCAAGAGCTTAGGCGATTGGTTAAGCATTCTTGGAAGGGGTGAACAAGTACAAATTCAAACATCAAACTCAAGTTCAAATTAGTTCGGAAAACTCGATCCCATAAGTGAAGAATAAAATGCTCCAAGAGCAAAGGCGACCTGTCTTGGGCTTGCCGAAAGATCGAAGCATTCTTGGATGGGGTAGATACAAATTGTCCCACTGGCGGGACCAGTTCTAGCGCAGCGAACTGAGGGTGGAAGCTTGAACTTGTTCACCTACCACTCCGTAATCTATCCCTCACTGTCATCTCTCACCTCCTACCGCCATCTCTCACCACCCACCGTCATCTTGAACGTAGTGAAAGATCTTGTGGCTCGAGAAAGGAGACTTTCACACGAACAATAAGATTCTTCGCAAGCTCAGAATTCTATCCCACAAACATCATCTCGACAGTAGGAGAGATCTTGAAACTTAAATAGACTGCATTCTTTCCAGAACAAAAAGATCCCTCGTAAACTCGGGATCACATTTTGGTAGATCGGATCCTTCGCCGCATTCAGGACGACTTGCGGTCACTTCTAACTTCGAATCTTCTGACTTCAAATCTTAATTCTACAATCCTCAATCGTAAATCATGAGATCCTTCACTGCGTTCAGGATGATCCTTCATAATCAGACAAAGCCTGCCCCAATATCTCAATCGCTTTTTTCAATTCATCTTCATTTAAGACGTAAGCGATTCTTACTTCCTTTTTGCCCAATCCTTCCGAAGCGTAAAAACCGGTTCCGGGTGCCATCATAACGGTCTGCCCCTCGTGCGAATAACTTTCCAGCATCCATCGGCAGAAATGATCAGAATCTTCAATGGGTAATTCAACTGTTGTATAAAAAGCGCCTCCTGGATTCGGGCAAGTTACGCCTTCAATTTTCCTTAAACCTTCGACTAAAGTATTTCTTCTGTTTGTGTATTCCTGTAAGACATCATCAAAATAACTTTGCTCGACATCGACCATTGCTTCACCTACAATTTGAGCTAAACTTGGAGGACTTAATCTTGCTTGCCCAAACTTCAAAGCCGTAGCCATTATTTCTTTATTGCGACTTATTAATGCGCCAATTCTTGCACCACAAGCTGAATATCTTTTTGAAATACTATCCACCACAACCGCATGCTCATCTAATCCTTCCAAGTGCATAATTGAAGTATGTTTCTTTCCGTCATAAGCAAACTCCCGATACACTTCATCGGCGAATAAAAAGAGATTATGTTTTAAAACCATTTCCCTTAATATTTCCAATTCGTCGCGGCTGTATAAATATCCGGTCGGATTATTCGGGTTACAAATTAAAATGGCTTTAGTGTTTTCGTTGATTTGTTTTTCAAATTCCTGAATTGGAGGTAATGCAAAACCGTTTTGGATGGAAGCGGTAATTGGTTTTACTTTAATACTTCCTGCCGTTGCAAAACCATTATAATTCGCATAAAACGGTTCGGGTATGATGACTTCATCGCCGGGATCCAAACAAGAGAACATTCCAAAATATAAAGCTTCAGAACCACCGGTAGTTACCATTATATTTTCAAGGTCAATATTAATATTTTGGCTTGCATAATATTCCAGCAGCTTTTTACGGTAAGATTCATTTCCGGCGCTGTGGCTGTATGCCAATACTTTCATATCCGATTCTCTTAAAGCTTTCCATCCGATTTCCGGAGTTAAAATATCAGGTTGACCAATATTTAAATGAATCACTTTTACGCCTCTTTTTTTGGCGTCTTCTGCAAAGGGAACCAACTTTCTGATTGGTGATTCCGGCATTTGAATTCCTCTTTTTGAAATTGCGGGCATGCTTATTTAATGTTTAATATTTTTTCAAAATCTTCATCACTAACGGTAAGGTGATGGGGTCTTAATCGTTCAACTAAAGTTTTCCAGTTTTTATTTATGGCAAATACTTTTGCAAAAGCAGGTAATGCATTATCGATATATCCATTATTCGCTAAAGTAACGGCCGTCCAGAAAAGCATCTCTTCATTTTCATTATAGGTTTCAGCGGCGCGACTGTAGTTTTCAAAAGCCGATTGATAATCTTCTTTCTCTAAATCAACATCTCCCTGATTCATGAATTCATAGGCACGATGTACTTTCAATAATCTCTTTAATTCTTTTATCGGTTCAGGATGATCTTCAATTCGTAAATCTATTTTTCTATCCACCCATGATTTACCGGATGATTCAGCAGCAACTACTAATATTGCAGCAGATTGTTTTCCGCGAATATCACCACCTGCTCCTTCCGCAGCTTCAAGCGCGGCTAACAAACGGTCTTCCAATGGGCCGTTTGCATTTTTATAAGCCTTATCCATTTCCGTCCAAACCGTATTCTTCAACATCATATTTGCCTGAACCGAATAACCATCACCCAGTACGTGCCCCGCCATATCGATACATTCTTTACCTGTCCATACCGCAGCATTTCCTTTAGCATCAACAATGGCTACTTGCCGAACTTCCCTTCCATCATCGCCTTCAATCAACTGATCTAAGGCCTGCTGAGCAGTCAATCCTTTTTTCAGCAATGCCAATCCTTCCGGACCAAAAGCCGGGTTAGCAAATGATTGGGTTGCGACTACTCCTACTCCGGCCTCTCCCCAGGTTACGATAGTACCCGTTGAAAACCAATGCGATTGAACAGCTACGCCCATATCGCCTGTTGCTTTATCATAAGCGACGATAGAATAGGTGGAAACCAGTGGATTTGTTTTATTAAAATGTTGCGCTTGTATCGGATGCATGATCATAGTAAAACTTAAAATGATCAGGTAATAAATTCGGTTAATCATAGTAAACAATTCATGTAAAATTAAACATTCCAATCGCAAATCAACGTATCTTCACAAGCAAATCAGATGATATGAAAAAGTATAACTTCAGCGCCGGTCCCTCTATCCTTCCAAAAGAAGTATTCGCAGAAGCAGCAAAAGCGGTAACAGACTATAATGGTTCAGGCTTGAGTTTGATGGAAATGAGTCATCGGGGACCTGAGTTTACAGAGATTCTTACAGGTGCAAGGGCCAAAATTAAGGCATTGATGCAGCTGGGTGACGATTATGAAGTGCTTTTTTTACAAGGTGGTGCCAGCTCTCAATTTCTGATGGTGCCAATAAATATTTTGCCTTCAAACGGAACGGCAGCTTATGTCGATACGGGTACCTGGTCGACCAAGGCGATTAAAGAAGCGAAATTGTTTGGCGGGGTGGATGTGATTGCAAGTTCTGCTGAAAATGGTTTTAACTATGTGCCGAAAGACTGGACGGTTTCAGATCAGCATTCTTACTTACATATCACAACAAACAACACTATTTACGGTACTGAAATGCATGTAACGCCATTGGTTGATTGTCCATTGGTAGCCGATATGAGTTCTGATATTTTTTCAAGACCGTGGGATTACGATAAATACGATTTGATTTATGCCGGTGCGCAAAAAAACATGGGCCCTGCCGGAACTACTTTGGTCGTTGTAAAGAAAGATTTGCTCGGAAAGGTAGATCGTGATATTCCGACCATGTTGGATTATAATACGCATATCAAAAAAGAATCTGCTTTTAATACACCTCCTGTTTTCCCGATTTATGTTTGTTATTTAACCTTACAATGGATTGAAAAAATGGGCGGACCTAAAGCGATGGCTGAGCGCAATCGTTTAAAGGCGGAAGCTATTTATAAAGCGATTGATGAAAGTGCTTTGTTTGAAGGTTTCTCAGCAGAGGAAGACCGTTCGTTTATGAATGCTACCTTTACCATTAAAGACGCAAGCCGCGAAAAAGCCTTTGTTGAATTTTGTTCGGAACGTGGAATTGTCGGGATAAAGGGACACCGTTCGGTAGGAGGATTTCGTGCTTCGATTTATAATGCAATGGATCAGGAAGGCGTGGATGCTTTGGTGGAAGCGATGAAGGAATTTGAAAAGGGAAGTTAAGCTATGGTAGCGGGTACTTTTATTGTCATTATTTTATTGTCGATTATCATTCGATTTATTTATCGAAATAAAAGTGACAGTCAGGTTGGATATGGTCTTGATGAAGATGATGAATTTGGAGAACGGACGGAGTTAAAAAGAAAAGCCAGACCAAAATCTGATTTACCTTATAAAGAACAATTAGAAAAAGCTAAGTCTTTTTACCCTTTTGATAAATGGAGGGAAAATTTTCATGATTATGAAATGGCACAATACACCGAAGAAAATTGTGCTGCAGCTGAAAATGTTTTTAATCGTTTAATAAACGATTTGAAAAAAGTTGGTGAAGGAGGTGATTCGACAATTAAACTAAATTTTTTTGAAAAGGCGATTTTACAATTAAACGATTTAAATAACCGTGAGGAAGGATTAATCGAAACCGGCGAGCGGGAAGATTTATGTGATTTAATTGATGAGCTTACCTATGCATGTGGTTTAAATCCTGAAGATTATGCGGATGGATATGGGATTGCTGATTTGTGGAGGGATTGGTAGGGGGTTTTAAGTTTAAGTGTAAGTTTAGGATTAAGTTTAAGGTGTTTTTTTAGTGGAACGTCATACTGAGCGAAGCGAGGAATCTCTTTACCAGAACGTCATCCTGAGCGA
>JAHDHT010000199.1:3921-6891 GCA_020631175.1 Chitinophagales bacterium | reverse complement strand
CACTTTGAATTTGAGTTTGAGTTTGTCATTTGAGTTTTAAAATCAGATTGGAATTTAAACTTACACTTAATCTTCAAATGAATTTGATTCTTGTACTTGACACTTGAACTCGAAACCAATCCCCTATTGGTATTTCCTCGAATCTAATCCCCAATGTAATTTGTCTCTTAGTGTTTCTAAAAACGAATTGCCAGGCATTTTGATTAGTTGAAGTTTGAAATCAGCTTTTTTAATTACTAATCTTTGCCCTGCTCCGAAGACTGCATTTCTGGAATCAAGCGTGCATTGAAACTCTTCTGTTCGGCCTTGAACTTCAAAGCTAAGATGAACATTATCGCCAACAACAAATGGCCTAACGTTAAGGTTATGGGGTGCAATGGGTGTTATTACGAAATTATTACTGTTCGGGTAAATTACAGGCCCACCACAACTTAATGAATATCCGGTTGAACCTGTCGGAGTGGCAACTATAACTCCATCTGCCCAATAGGTATTTAAAAACTCTCCATCCAGATATGCATGAACGGTAATCATAGAGGAGGTATCTTTTTTATAAATTGTAAATTCATTCAGAGCAAAAGGAACAGAATCAAAAACGGGATTATTGGTTTGCAATTCCAGTAATGTTCTTTCATCTAAAACATACTCTTCTTTTTCAAGAGAACTCAATGCATTTTGTAAGTCACTTTTGTTTACGTTGGCAAGAAAACCAAGACGGCCCATATTAATTCCCAATACTTTGACCGGTTTATTTTTTACAATTCTAATACTGTCTAACAAGGTTCCATCTCCACCCAAAGTGAATAAATAGTCTAATTCTTTCGCACTATCATTATCAAACAATTCGGGTTCTTTTCCGAATTTTACTTTGTCTTTAATTTTAGGAAAATATAATTGGTGGATTTTGAAATCAAAATCTTTTTGAATTAATGAATCGATCAACAATTGTAAAAAATTGATATGATGATCATGTAAAACCCTACCGTATAATCCGATCAGCATTTAAAACTAAATTTTAAAGGATTCTCCTAATTCAGGAATTACCACTTCTCTGAAATCTCTTTTTTCAAGTACTTCT
The DNA here is from genome assembly GCA_020631175.1 of Chitinophagales bacterium. Taxonomy (GTDB): domain Bacteria; phylum Bacteroidota; class Bacteroidia; order Chitinophagales; family JAHDHT01; genus JAHDHT01. Next base: position 5,813 of record JAHDHT010000199.1, on the reverse strand, counting down.
TTGAATGTTTTTTGACGCTTTATGTCGCCATGAACTAAAAAGAGTTTCTTTAATTTTTTACGATCTTGATTTTCAAGAAAATCAATCATTTCTTGCTGGTCACCATGTGCCGAAAAAGAATCCATTATGCTAATTTGCATTTTAACTTCTTTTAGCTCGCCAAAAATTTTAACTGTTTCGGGACTATTTCTTAAAATTCCACCAAGTGTTGCCGGACTACAATATCCGACCACTAATAAAGTATGTCTCGGATTTTCAATAGCGTGAAAAATATGATGCTTTACTCGTCCTGCATTCATCATACCTGAAGCAGAAATGATGATACAAGGTTCTTCTGATGTGTTTAAACGTTTAGAACCATCTACACTTCTGACATAATGCAGATTATTAAATCCGAATGGATTCGGATCGGTATGCATATAGTCTAAAATTTCTTTATCAAAACATTCCGGATGTGCCTGGAAAATTTCAGTAGCATTTATCGCTAAAGGACTATCTACATAGACCGGTATTTTAGGAAGCTTTTTTTGATTTGCTAATCGATCGAGCATGTAAACGATTTCCTGTGTTCTTCCAACCGAAAAGGCAGGAATAATTAGCTTTCCTTTCTTTTCTACACAAGTCTGTTGAATGACTTCTAATAAATTATTTTCGTCCTGAGGGGTAGAGTTATGTAATTTCCCGCCATAAGTACTTTCGCATATGATATAATCACATTCCGGCATCGATCGGGGGTCTCTCAAAATCGGACGATCAGGTCTGCCTATATCTCCTGTAAATCCGAAATATATATCATGATAATTATCTTTCTTAATTCTTAGGGTTACGTTTGCCGAACCTAAAATATGACCGGCATCTCTGAACATGATGTCACATTCTTCATCAATTTTCAGCCAGCGATTATAACCAATGCAAAGAAACTGATCCATTGTATTCTGCACATCAGTTACATTGTATAAAGGCTTTACTTTCGGACCGCCTTTTTTCTTTTTGTTTTGATAATATGCATCGCGCTCCTGAATGTGGGCAGAATCAACCAACATAATAGCTGCCAGATCGCGGGTAGCATGAGTAGAATAAACTCTTCCTTTAAATCCTTCCTTCACCAGTTTTGGCAAGCGCCCTGAATGATCGATATGGGCATGTGAAAGAATGACACAGTCTAATTCTTTTGGATCGAATAGAAACTCTTCATTAAAAGTGTCAAATTCATCATCATTCCCCTGATATAAACCACAGTCCATCAGAATTTTAAAGCCATTGTTGAGGGTCAATAAATGGCAGCTGCCGGTTACGGTTTGTGCTGCGCCGCAGAATTGGATTTTCATGTTGTGAAGGTAGTGAAATTAATAAGATGGTTTTTAAAAACAACAAATACTTAGTCAGTGGTAAGTTAAATCAATAGGAGTCTGGAACGAGGGGTTAGGTGCGAGGTCAAATATGCTATATTCTTTTTATGAAAGAAACAATCATTTTACGAATAGTAGTAACATCATTTCGTAACTCAAAAAAATCTTCTTGACTACAATAGCCTAAGTCAGAAGAAATTATGACTTGACTTTCCAGTTCACATAAAGAACCTAAACTTATTTGTAAAAAATATTTCAGTTGTTTAATGGTATTCCTTCCACATCCTTCTGCAATATTCGAAACAATAGAAATTGATGCTCTCCTCATTTGGGTTGATAAAGCAAACTTTTCCTGTTCTGGGAATTTATATGTTAACTCATAGACCTTAAGATTAAGCACTCTTGACTTTTTCCAGATTTCTAGATTTTCAAAATTTCTAACCACAAGCCGAATTTAAACTGACTACTGTTTAAATTGAAATTGACTAGAAAGTCTTATCATAATTTAAGATTTGTCCGGATGGAAAATAGTTTCACTTTCGA